>CAZRJG010000003.1:28547-97971 GCA_964600365.1 uncultured Acidimicrobiia bacterium | reverse complement strand
GAGGAGGTGGCCGCATGAGTGAGTACCTCGCAGCCGCCGCCGAGAAGATGGGCATGCCCGAAGCGCTCGTCATGCGCTCGGCCGAGGCCAAGGCAAAGGCACAGGGCGTCGCCGTCGACGACCTCCTCCGCGAATGGGCCGGCGGCGAGGCAGCCCAACCCCCCGCATCCGCCGAGGCCGCACCTGCAGCCGCGCCCGCACCCGAGGCAGCGCCGGCACCGACCACCGAGCCCGCACCCGCCGCCCCACAGGCCGCAGTGGCCGCTCCCCCGCGACGCCATGTGATCGCCAAGAAGGACCCCGAGGCAGCGCCGCTCCTCGAGGCCCCGGCCGAGAAGCCCGGGAGGATGGCTGTGGCCATCCTCGCCCTCCTCGTCGCCGGCGCGATCCTCGCCGCAGTGCTGCCCACGCAGGCGGCACGCCAGGAGGTGAACGCCTCGGTCGGTTCCCAGCCGAACTACTCCAACCAAGGCATCGCCGGCCGGGGGATCTACCTCGCCGAGGGGTGCTGGACCTGCCACTCCATGGTCGTGCGGGCAACCGCCACGGACTACGGGCTCGGACCGGTCACGACCCCCAAGGACGTCGCCCCGGTCGCCGGCGAGACGTTCGGCGTCCGTCGGATCGGGCCGGACCTCTCGCACATCGGATCCCGCCTCGACGCCGCCATCATCTTCTCCTACCTGGAGGATCCCGGGGTCGCCGGGGACGGCGCCCGTCACCCGTACTACGGGTACCTGTCCGAGGATGAGCTCGGAGACCTGACCGCGTTCCTCGCTGAGACGAAGTGAGCCACCGATGAGTGAGTACCTCGCAGCCGCCGCCGAGAAGATGGGCATGCCCGAAGCGCTCGTCATGCGCTCGGCCGAGGCCAAGGCAAAGGCACAGGGCGTCGCCGTCGACGACCTCCTCCGCGAATGGGCCGGCGGCGAGGCAGCCCAACCCCCCGCATCCGCCGAGGCCGCACCTGCAGCCGCGCCCGCACCCGAGGCAGCGCCGGCACCGACCACCGAGCCCGCACCCGCCGCCCCACAGGCCGCAGTGGCCGTCGAGCCCGGCAAGGTGGAGATCGTGTACGAGACGATCCCCACGCCCGACTCGGTGAGCCCCGACGAGGCCCACGAATGGGACCAGGTCACCACGGTCGCGACCGCCGGGATCACCGAACGACCGGGGTCGGTTGTGCCTCGCTGGCTCCTCGCGCTCTTCGTCGCGATCCCGGCCCTCGCGCTCTCCTACATGTTCGTCAACACCGACGGGCTCTCCTGTGGCGAGTCCGGCCTCCTCGCCGTGAGCTTCGACGGCGAGCTCGCGAACTGCGACCAGAGTGCCTACGCACCCGGAGCCGCCGGCGGCGGCCAGCTGGCTGCAACGGCCTTCGCAGAGGGACAAGCCCTCTACTCCCAGTGCGCCGCCTGCCACGGGGCAAACGGTGGTGGTGGTGTCGGTCCTGCGTTCATCGCCGTGACCGAGACATTCTCGGCCTGTACCGACCACGTCGAGTGGGTCCTCCTCGGATCCTCCGGCTGGCCGGATGCGACCTACGGCGACACCGCAAAGCCCGTTCAGGGTGGCATGCCCGGCTACGACGGCGTGCTCTCGGCCGAAGAGATCGCCTCGGTCGCCCTCTACGAGCGGGTGTCGTTCGGGGGCGAGGCCCTCGAAGACGCCGCCGCGAGTTGTGGCATCGTCGCCGCCGACGAAGGCGCAGAAGAGGGTTCCGATGAGCCCGCCGAGGAAGCCGCAGGATCCTGATCGGCCACGCCGCCCGCTCGGGCGGTCGCTGAACCGGACCTCCTCGATGCACCCCGTCTCCTTCCTGTCGGACTTCGGGCTCTCCGACGAGTTCGTGGGCGTCGTGCACGGCGTGCTCGCGACCCTTGCCCCGGAGAGCCGCGTCATCGACGTCACCCACTCGATCGGGCGCGGCGACGTCCGCTCCGGGGCCCTCTCCCTCGTACGTGCGATCCCCTACCTCCCCGAGGGACTCTGCCTCGCCGTCGTCGACCCCGGCGTGGGGACTGACCGACGCGCCGTGGCCGTCGAGACCGACTGGGGCGTCTTCGTTGGTCCCGACAACGGCCTCCTCTCCCCTGCCGTCGCCCATGTGGGAGGGGCCCAGCGCGCCGTGTCCATCGAGAACCCCGAAGCCCGGCTCCCGTTCGCCAGCGCCACCTTCCACGGCCGTGACGTGTTCGCTCCTGCAGCTGCGCTCCTCGCCGCCGGCGAGGCGTCCCTCGACGAACTCGGCCCCTCCGTTCCCGTCGACTCCCTCCTCCCCATGATCCTCCCGCTCGCCGAGATCGAGGATTCGGCGATCAAGGCGCGGGCGTGGTGGATCGACCGGTTCGGGAATGTACAGGTGAACGTGGGCCCCGACGACCTCATGGGGATCGGGCTCACGCCCGGCGCCACGGTTGTGGTGCGCATAGGCCCCAATCGGCACGACATCCCCTGGGTGAGCACCTACGGGGACGTGGCGCGCGGGCAGCTCGCCCTCCTCGTCGACTCGGCGGGGCTGCTCTCACTCGCAGTAGCGGAGGGTGATGCCGCCGAGCTGCTCGGCCTCTCGATCGACCGGGAAGTCGTCTTCACCACGGAGCACGCATGAGGCCCGGAACGACCTTCGTGCTCCTGGCGCTCCTCCTCCTGCTCTTCGCCGCCGCCGGCGTGCTCGCCTGGCAGTTGGCCGGCGCATAGCGCCGTCGTGCCGGCCGAGCCGTTCGCTCGACCGTGGTCGTTTGTCGGACCTCAGAGGTGGGAGATGCGTTCCTCGGTGATGAGCCCTTCGGCGAGGATCGTTCCCTCCTCGTCGAGGAGGACGGGAATGCGCAGCCCGAAGGCGGCGACGAGGTCGTCGTCCTCGTCGATGTCCACGACGTCCACCTCGTGCCCGCGGGCGCGTACGAGCGCTTCGGCGTCGTCGCAGAGGTGGCAGCCGAGGCGGCCGAGGAGGGTGATGCGCATCCGTGCTCAAGTTTCAGGGGGAGGGATGACGATACCGATCGAAAGGGCACGTGGCCCTCTCAGGCTCCCGGATGCGCCGGGTACTGACAGGAAGCCTCCCAGCCCGCCCCTGGGCCACAGCCCTTTGCCAGCAGGCGAGCCACCCGGCTCGCCTGCTGCGCGTCACGGGCAGCGGCGACCGCAGGCCGCCCACCACGGGCGGGCTTTGCCAGCCCCACACCACGGCCGAGCCCAAAGGCTCGGCCCACACGACTGGCTCGATTGAGGGTCTCCTCAATCGAGCCCGAACATCACCTCGCGGAGATTCACGGGCGTTGCCCGGTACGTGCTGCGATCCACGCGGAGCGATCCGAGCCGGAGCCCCTTCATGCCCTCTCCCACGTTGGTCTCCACCCGGAGCACCTCACCGTCGTAGTCGAGGACCCCGAGGCCGAGGCACCGGTCTTCGCCGTCGTGCACGCCCACGAGCATCGAGTCGAGTCGCGCCGGATCGAGGCCACTGGGAAGGGTGGGGGCGAACACCGTCGGGCGCACCCGCCACCGGTCCACAGCCCCGGTGAGGGCGTTCTCGAGGGCAGCACGCATGACCTCGGCACGCTCCAACGGGTCCGAGGGGGTCACATCGGGATGGGCGAGGGTCGTCTCGATCTCCACCGGGAAGAAGCGCCGCAACATCCCGATGAGCGGCTCGAGCTCACCACCGCGCTGGAGGCCCACGACGAGGTCGGGGCGGCAGAGCTCCATCTTGTGGTACTTCAGGGTCTCGCCCACGACGCCCGAGACCACACCGGTCGTATCGATGATGACGAGGTCGGCGTGCTCGCGTGCGACGTCCACGAGGCGCGACGTCCCCACCACGAGTTGGAGCAGGAGGTGCTTGGGCGAGGTGGAACCGACGAAACGGATCTCGTCGGCGTCCCCGAGGTGGGCGAAGTCACTCGGCTCGGTGACGTACTTCACACCGACGCACGCCGGAGGCGCAACGGTGGAGAGCGCCACGTCGACGTCGAGGAATGCGACTCGCCGTCCCGACTCGAGCGCTTCCGCGGCGAGTTCCCTCGCGTAGGAGCTCTTCCCGGTGTCGGCGGCACCGAGGAGCATGAGGACCCCACAGCGGTCGAGGGGGAGCCGATCGAGGACGGTCTTCGGGGGGAGCACCCAACGAGGCTACCGCCGACCCGAACGTGTCACGGCGGCCCTGTGGCGGTGGGCGACGCCTCCCTACCCGGGTTCCTCGCTGGGGACCGGACCCCGGGCCTCGTAGAAGAGCAGGGTCGAGGCGATACGGTCGCACACGGTCTCGACGTCCGCGCAACGCCAGCCCCAGAGTCGAAGCGGGAAGTCCACCGACTCGGCCTCGACGCGCGAGAGCAGTGGCTCCCGACCCCCGTGGTGGGCCTCGAGCGCAGCGCCGGCGCGGGCGAGGTGACGTCTCACCGACGCAGGGTCGTAGCCATCCACCTCACGACGAAACCGGAGCCGGCGGATCTCATCGGCAGTGATGCGCCGATGTCCCGCCCCCCGGGTCACCCCACGTCCGGCGAGCACCGCCGTAGCCCGCTCGAAGAAGGCATCCACCTCGTCGCGCCGATACCCCCGGAAGGCGCGCGAGAACGTTGCCCCGGCGAGTTCGTCGGCTCCCACCATGAGCCCCCTCCGCAGTCCCCGCTCGGACTCGGCGAGCGCCGATGCGAGGCGACTCCGCAGTGCCTCGACCTCATCCCGCCGGTAGCCGACGAAGGCGGTATCGAAGGTCGTGGTGGCGGCCTCGTGGGCGGTGAGCATGGCGGCGAGCCTACGCCCGGGACCCGCAATCCGACGCCCACCCCTATCCTCGGATCGTCATGTCCGACCCAACATTCTTGACCCCTGCCGCGAAGGCACGCCTCGAGGAAGAGCTCCAAGGGCTCCTCACCGATGGCCGCGCCGAGATCGAAGCGCGCATCGCAGAAGCCCGCTCACACGGCGATCTCCGCGAGAACGCCGACTACGACGCCGCCAAGAACGACCAAGGCATGATGGAAGCCAGGATCCGCCAGATCCAGCGCATCCTCGACACCGCCGAGGTCCAGGAGGCCGTGTCCACCGACACCGTCGAGGTCGGATCGGTCGTGACCGTCACCGATCAGGACGGCGACGACATGGAGTACTTCGTCGCGCCACCGGAGAACAAGGCCGCTGGCATGCTCCTGGCCTCCCCCTCGAGCCCCCTCGGCGCCGCATTGCTCGGCGCGGGTGTGGGCGACACCGTCGCCTATGAGGCGCCCGGCGGCACCTTCGAGGTCACGATCGCGTCCGTTCGCCCCTACGAGGGTTGACATGAAGGAGTGCGGTCATGGTCCGGTTCAGGCTGAGTAGCCCCCGGCAAGCCGCCGCACACCTCCGGACCCGCGCCGCGTCCGATCCCGGAACGGTCGCCGCCTACCTCAAGGGGAACCTCCAGGAGTGGCTCGCGCTCGTGGACGCCGAGCCGGCCGACGCTGCCGACGTCCTCGAGGAGCTCGGTGGCGAGATGGCCGTGGGAATCCTCGGACTCGTCTCCGCAGAGCGCGCCGCTCCGGTGCTCGAGCAGGCCCGGGACGACTTCGCCGTCGACGTCCTCGAAGAGCTCCCCCGGGAGCGGACGGTGGCCATCCTCGAGGCCATGGATGCCGACGAGGCCGCCGACCTCGTCATCTGGTTCGACGACGACGAACGCGACTCGCTCTTCGCCGCCATGGACGAGGAACGGGCGCAGGCCATTCGGTCACTCCTCCGCTACCCCGCCGACACCGCCGGCGGCCTCATGACGACGGACTTCGCCGCCCTCCCGATGGGGATGACCGCTGGCGAGGCCATCGAGGCGATCCGCCGACTCCACGAGGACCTCGCCGACCTGACCTACGTGTACGTGGTGGACGACCAACGTCGCCTGCGGGGCGTTATCTCGTTCCGTGACCTCGTCTTTCGGCGCCCCGGCGTCGGCCTCGATGAGGCGATGATTGCCGACCCCGAGTCCGTGCGGCCCATGACGGATCGGGAGCAGGTGGCCGAACTGGCGACGCGCTACAACCTCTTCGCCCTCCCCGTGACCGACCAAGCAGGACGCCTCATCGGCATCGTCGAGACCGATGCGCTCTACGAAGTCCTCCAGGAGGAGGCGTCCGAGGACTTCGCCACCTCCGTGGGTGCCGGCGCTCAGGAGACCGTCTACACCGACATCCGGGTCTCCGTCCGGCAACGAAGCCCCTGGCTCCTCCTCAACCTCGGACTCGCCCTCATCGTCTCCATCGCCGTCGCGGGATTCGAGGAGATCCTCACCGCCGCCCCAATCCTCGCCGTGCTCATGCCGGTGGTCGCCCTCCTCGGCGGCAACGCCGGCGCCCAGTCGCTCGCCGTCACGATCCGTGCCCTCGCCTCCGACGACGTCCCCCGCACCGAGACACTCGGCATCCTCGGAAGGCAGGCGGGCGTGGGCCTCACGAACGGGATCCTGATTGGGACATCTGCTGCGGTGGTTGCCGGCGTCTTCGCCTCGCTCACCGACAGTCCCGAGTCCGCGATCACCATCGGGACCATCGTCGGGATCGCCGCACTCACCAACCTCGTCGTCGCCACCACGGCTGGAGCAGGGATCCCGCTCACATTGCGTGCGATCGGGCTCGACCCTGCACTCGCCTCGAGCATCTTCCTCACCCTGATCACGGACCTCGTGGGCTTCGCAGGGTTCCTCGGGGTGGCGACCTTGTTGCTCTGAGCGCCCTGCGGATACCGCGGCGGCCCGTACGATGGAGGCATGCAGCGCATTGCAGTCGTCATCCTCCTCCTGCTCTCGTTGGCCCTCGCGGGGTGCAACAGGGAGTCCGACGCCGACGTGACGACGACGCTCCCGACCGCCACCACGACCACGGTTGCCGACGCGACCTCGACGACGACCACGGAGGGGGCCGAGGAGCCGACTACCACCACGACGGCGGCACCGCCCTCGGTCATCGAGCTCGCCTACCAGGTGATGTTCCGTGGCACGACCGACGGACGCAACGTCGTCGTGCTCATGATCGAAGAGGGCACTGCCACCGACGTCGCCCTCGAAACGCTCGCCCGCGAGGCCCTCGACGAGTTCGCCCCCCTTGCCGAGCTCCACGTCGTGGACGACGAGGAGGCAGTCGAACTCGTCCGCCTCGACCCCGACTCGCTCACCGACGAGGAACGGGCCGTGCTCGCACAGCACCACCTCCTCTCCGTCCGCGAGGCAGTCCTCACCTTCGAGGGACCGTTCGAGGACCTCGGGGAGTTCATCCTGGGCTCCTGACCGGACCACTCGTGTGACGAGTCGGGCGATCGGTCCCACCTACCATCCCCCCATGTTCCTCCGCGTCGCAGGCGCCCAGTTGAACCTCACCGTCGGCGCCCTCGACGCGAACACCGAGCGCATCCTCGACGCGATGACGTGGGCCGAGGAGGCCGAGGCCGATGTCCTCCTCCTCCCGGAACTCGCCATCACCGGCTACCCACCGGAGGACCTCCTCCTCCGCTCCGGGTTCCTCGAGCGAGCTCGGGAAGCCGTGGACCACCTCGCCGCCGCCTCCCGGCGGTGCACCACCGTCGTCGGGTTCCCCCGGCGCCTCGACGCTGCTGAGGCGGAGCATGACTCCCGCGGGCGCACCGCCGCCAACTCCGCCGCCGTCCTGCGCAACGGGGAGGTCGTCGAGGTGTACGACAAGGTGCTCCTCCCCAACTACGGCGTGTTCGACGAGAACCGCTACTTCGTCGCCGGAGAGCACCCCGACCTCCTCGTCGAGGTCTCCGGCGTACGGACCGGGGTCTCTGTGTGCGAGGACATCTGGCGTGAGGACGGCCCGCCCTCCCGTCAGGCCGAAGCGGGGGCCCGTCTCCTCCTCAACATCAACGCCTCTCCCTTCCACCACGGCAAGGCCCTCGAACGAGAGCACCTCATGCGGAGCCGGGCCATCGGCGCCGGAGCGCCCCTCGTCTACCTCAACCTCGTCGGCGGTCAGGACGAACTCGTCTTCGACGGATGCTCCCTCGTGATCGACGAGCGAGGGGAACTGCTGCACCGCTCCCCGCAATTCGAAGAGGACCAGTTCCTCGTCGACGTCACGATCCCAGGCGTGGGGAACACACCGACGCCCCGCCCGGCGCCATCCGTCGCCCCGTTGCTCGACCCCGAGGAAGAGGTGTATCGCGCGCTCGAGGTGGGCCTGCGCGACTACGTGGAGAAGAACGGATTCGGTGGCGTCGTGATCGGACTGTCGGGCGGCATCGACTCGGCGCTCACTGCGGCCGTGGCCGTCGACGCCCTCGGCGCCGACCGGGTGACGGGCGTGGCCATGCCCTCCCAGTTCTCATCGGAGGGTTCGGTGACCGACGCCGCGTTCCTCGCCCGCAACCTCGGCATCTCCTTCCACGAGATCGCCATCGAGCCGTCCTTCAAGGCTCTCACCGAGGCGCTCGGTCCGGTATTCGAGGACCGTCCATTCGACGTGGCCGAGGAGAACGTCCAGGCACGTGTCCGTGGCCTCCTCCTCATGGCCATCTCGAACAAGCTCGGACCCATGGTCCTCACCACCGGAAACAAATCGGAGATGGCCGTTGGGTACGCAACGCTCTACGGCGACATGGCCGGCGGCTACTCGGTACTCAAGGACGTGCTGAAGACGGAGGTCTTCCGCCTCGCCCGGTGGCGAAACCGCGACGGCGAGGTCATTCCCGACTCCTCCATCACGAAGCCGCCGTCCGCCGAGCTACGCCCCGACCAGAAGGACTCCGACTCACTTCCCCCCTACGACCTCCTCGATGCCGTCCTCGAGCGGTACGTGGAGGAGGATCGGTCGGTGGCCGACATCGTCGGAGAGGGATTCGACGAGGACGTCGTCCGGCGCATCACCCGACTCGTCGATCGCAACGAGTACAAGCGGCGCCAGGCTGCTCCGGGGGTTCGGATCACCACCAAGGCATTCGGAAAGGACCGTCGCCTGCCGATCACCAACAGGTACCAGCCGTGAGGTTGCCGCTCGTCCTCGTCGACGGCCAGCCCGTCGATCCCCTTGCACCGGCAATCCCCGCGGTCGACCTCGGCCTCCTGCGCGGGGTCGGCGTCTTCGAGGCCGTGCGGGTGCACCAGGGAACCCCCTTTGCCCTCCACCGGCACCTCGACCGGCTGGCGCACTCCGCCTCGGCGATCGGCACACCCCTCGCCCCCCGTGCCGACCTTGAGCGCTGGTGCACCCACCTCGCAGCGGAGGGCAAGGACTGCGTGATCCGACTAGTCGCCACGCCGGGGTCGCCGTTCGGAGCGCCGGCGCGCACGGTGCTCATCGCCGAGCCCGTCCCGCCCGTCCTCGCCACCTATCGGTTCGCCGTCATCGCCGCCCCATGGCATCCCGCCGGGGCACCGTGGCGCCTCGCCGGTGCGAAGACCATCTCCTACGGCCCGAACCTCCAGGCCACCGAGGAGGCCAAGGAGGCCGGGTTCGACGATGCGATCCTCGTGTCGCGCGATCGGATCGTGCTCGAGGGCCCGACGTCGTCGGTGGGGTGGGTCTCTGACGGATCTCTCGTGCTCCCCGACCTCTCCCTCGGCGTCCTCGACTCGATCACCCGGCAGCTCGCCATCGAACTCGCCAACGACCTCGGCATCGCGCACCACACCGCCGTCACGCCGATCGACACACTGCTCTCGGCCGACGAGGTCCTCGTGCTCAGCACGGCCAAGGGGGTGCGCCCCGTCGTGCAGGTGGACGACACCCATTTCGATGTCGGGCCGGTCGCAGAGCGCCTCTTGGAGGAATGGGCTCGCATGGTCGCCAGTCCCCGCGCCGACCGCTGATCGCGCCTCGCACCTCGCTCAGCAGTACCCTCCCCCGCCATGCTCCCCGAAGCCGTCAACGCACTCCTCCCATCCCTCATTGAGCTGCGACGCGACATCCACCGCAACCCGGAGCTCGGATTCTCCGAGTTCCGTACGACGAAACGCATCGCCGAGGAGCTCGAGAAGCACGGCCTCCCGTTCCACGTCCGCGAGGCGGGTACCGGCGGTTGGTTTGAGATCGGGGAGGGGGAGCGCCTCGTCGCCTATCGCGCCGACATCGACGCGCTGCCGCTCGAGGAGGAGAGCCGCCTTCCCTTCCGTTCCGAGATACCCGGCGTGATGCACGCATGCGGCCATGATGCCCACACGGCCATCGGGGTCGGGGTCGCCGCGGCCCTCGCTGCGAGGGGCGATATCCAGGGGCGCGTCCGGTTCCTCTTCCAACCTGCCGAGGAGGTCTTCCCCGGAGGGGCAGAATCGATGCTCGAGGAACGCCTCCTCGAGGGCGTCGAGCGCATCATCGCGATGCACGTGGACCCTGCCCTCGAGACGGGCTCCATCGGCCTCAAGCCGGGACCGATCACGTCGTCCTCCGACCGGTTCACCATCACGTTCCGCGGACCTGGCGGACACACCTCCCGCCCCCACGAGTCACCCGACACGATCTTCGCCGCCGGCAAGGTGATCACCGAGATGGAGGGCCTCCTCTCCCGGCACATCGACACACGGACACCGGTGGCGGTCGCCTTCGGCGCGATCCATGGCGGCGAGGCGGCGAACGTCATCCCGTCGGCGGTCCGGCTCACCGGCACGGTGCGCGTGGCCACCCTCGAACTGTGGGAGACGATCGGCGACCTGTTCGTTGACCTCGTCCACCGGATCGTTGGGGCGACCGGGGTGCAGGCCGACATCCACTACGAGAAGGGCCTCGGCCCCGTCAACAACGACCCCGAGGTGGTCTGGGCGGTCGAGCGAGGGGCGAGCGAGGTCCTCGAAGCGCACTGCATACGCAGCACGTACACCTCGATGGGTGCCGAGGACTTCTCCGTCTTCTCGGCGAGGGTCCCTGCGACGCTCATCCGCCTCGGATGCAAGATCGAGGGCCACAAGACCACCCTCCACTCCGCCCGTTTCGAACTCAACGAAGGCGCCATCCGCGTCGGCACCCTCGTGGGGGCGGCGGCGGTCCTGCAACTGCTCGACGGATAGTCCCTCGGCCCCGGTGGACGACGCTGCTTGGCGTTGCCGGGAGAAACACGGCACACTCCCTCCGTGATCATCATCATGGACCCCGAGGCCCCACAGGCCGCCGTGGACGACGTCGTTCGGCGCATCGAGTCGTTCGATTGCACGGCCCACGTGTCGACCGGGTCCGCACAAACCGTGATCGGCGTGATCGGGGACACCCGCACCGTTGCCCAGGCAGCGGCGTGGAGTCGGCTCGAGGGCGTCGAGAAAGTGATTCGCGTCATGGAGCCCTACAAGCTCGTCTCCCGCAAGTTCAAGCCCGAATCGACGGCCATCACCGTCCGCAACACCACAATCGGCGATGGCTCCTTCACGCCGATCGCAGGACCCTGCGCAGTGGAGACGCGCGACCAGCTGTTCCGCACCGCCGAGGCGGTTGTGAAAGCCGGCGCCCGCGTCCTCCGGGGCGATGCGTTCAAGCCGCGGACATCGCCCTACTCCTTCCAGGGACTCGGCGAGGAGGGGCTCCAGTACCTCGCAGAGGCGCGTGAGGAGTTCGACGTGCCATTCGTCGCCGAGGTCCTCGATCCCCGGGATGTCGAGCTCGTGGCCTCCTACGCCGACATCCTCCGCGTCGGGACCCGCAACATGGCCAACTACACCCTCCTCCAAGAGGTGGGGGCCTGCGGCAAGCCGGTGCAGTTGAAGCGCGGGTTCACCGCCACCCTCGACGAGTGGCTCCAAGCCGCCGAGTACATCTACAAGTCGGGAAACACCGAGATCATCATGGTGGAGCGGGGCATCAGGACCTTCGAGACCGCCTCTCGGAACACCCTCGACATCACCGCCGTACCCCTCCTCAAGCAGATCTCGCACCTCCCGATCATCGTCGACCCGTCCCACTCGGGCGGCAAGCGCGAGTTGGTCGCCCCGCTCGCCAAGGCGGGCATCGCCGCCGGTGCCGACGGCTTCATGATCGACGTCCACCCCGAGCCGGAGTCGGCGAAGGTGGACGGCGCCCAGGCACTGCTCCCCGAGGAGTTCGCTGCGCTCATGGAGGAGATCACGCGACTCGGCGCAGCGCTCGACGTCCCGATCGCATGACGACCGCCGCCATCATCGGCACCGGCCTCATCGGTGCCTCAATGGGCATGGCCCTCCGATCGCAGGGCCACCGCGTGGTCGGCTGGGATCCCAGCGCCGATGAGGCCACCGAAGCCCTCGTGCGCGGCGCCATCGACTCCATCGCCGAGTCCCGCAACGACGCCGTCGCCGATGCCGACCTCGTGGTCCTCGCTGCGCCGCCTGCAGCGATCATGGAGCACCTCGCCGACCTGCCCTCGGTGGACACCCTCACGATCGACGTCGCCGGCGTGAAGGGACCGATCGTTGAGGCAGCCTCTCGACTCCATCGGTTCGTGGGTACCCACCCGATGGCGGGGCGCGAACACGGTGGGGCAGCACATGCATCCCCCACCCTCTTCCGGGGGGCCACGTGGATCGTCGTCGCCGACGGTGCGACCGCCGACGACCTGGCGACGGTCCGAGCCCTCCTCGAGGCGTTGGGGGCGAACGTCCTCAAGATGGACGCCGCCGCGCACGACGATGCGGTCGCGGCGATCAGCCACCTTCCCCAATCCCTCGCCGTCCAGTTGGTCGCCCACGCCGCTGCCGATCCCGTGCGCCTCGATCTCGCCGCGGGGAGCTTCAGGGACCTCACCCGGGTTGCGCTCTCCGATGAGCGCATGTGGGTCGAGCTCCTCGATGCGAACGGTGCAATGGTCGCCGAACACCTCCGTTCGCTCGGAGCCCGCCTCGAGGCGTTCGCGACGCTCGTCGAGTCTGGCGACACCGAAGGGATCCGAGCTGAGCTCCGCGGTTCCCGGGCGGTGCGCCAGGCAATGGCGCCCCCCGTCGTGGCGATCCGCATCATCATCGAGGACCGTCCCGGCGAGCTCGCCCGCGTCGGGACGGCCCTCGCGGAGAGCCGAGTGGACGTCCGCGACCTCCAGCTCCGCCACGGCCGCCACGGTGGTGGCGGCGTGCTCACCATCTCCGTGCGCCCGGGTGAGGCCGAGCCGTTCCGGAACGCGCTCCGCGAGCAGGGGTTCGAGCTGGGTTGAGCCCACCCCGGGCCGGCGCAGTACTCCGAGGAGAACTCCCTAGCCTCCTACCTCATGGACCGCGTGCTCGTGACCGGGGCGGCGTCCCGAGTCGGGACGCGGCTCATCTCCCATCTCAGCGGGCGAGCAGACACCGAGGTGCTCGCCGTGGACGACCACGCCGACCCGGCAGGCTCCGTCCAAACCATCCCCCTTGAGTCGCTCGACTTCGCGCACCTCGTCGTCGAGATGGCACCGACGACGATCATCCACCTCGCGACGATCGACCGGTCCGACGACATCGGCTCGGATCGTGCCCGTGAATCGGTCATCCTCGGCACCCAGGCGCTCTTCGGCGCCGCCGAGCGACTCGGCTCGCTCCGATC
Source organism: uncultured Acidimicrobiia bacterium (assembly GCA_964600365.1). Classification (GTDB taxonomy): domain Bacteria; phylum Actinomycetota; class Acidimicrobiia; order Spongiisociales; family JAENVV01. Next base: position 84,517 of record CAZRJG010000003.1, on the reverse strand, counting down.
GATCGTCATGCGCAGCGAGGGCCACGTGTATGGGACGGGGAATCGCAGCCCCATCCTCGCGGTCGAATCCTCCCGGCTCGGCGGCCGGGCCACCCGACACGGGCGCGCGCTCCGCCAGGCCGAGCAGTACGCGCGCGAACTCACCGAGGCACGAGGCATTCCCCTCGCCATCCTCCGATTCGCCGAACTGCTCTCACCCTCCACCGACACCCCATTGGCCCGGTTCCTCCGGCTCCCGGTCGTGCCGGTGCTCCTCGGCTTCGACCCGCTCGTCCAGTTCCTCCACCCGGACGACGCGCTCGATGCCATCCACCTCGCCCTCGAGCGCGGCCTGGATGGGACCTGGAACATCGCCCCGGACCATCCCCTCTACCTCTCACAGGTGATCCGCCTCGCCGGTCGCAGGGCCCAACCCCTTCCATCACCGCACCTCGATGCCGCACACCGGCTCCTCGCCCGGGGCGGCCTCACGGTCCGCTCCCAGCACCGTTCGCTGCTCAGGCACGGGCGTGTGCTGGACACCCGCCGACTCGGCTCGCTCGGGTGGACGCCTGCGCACTCCACCCGCTCGGTCGCCTTGGGGCTGCGGGGGGCTCCATGAGCGACCTCCCAGATCGCACCGTCGCCGACCTTCGTCGCATGGCCGCCCGGGCCGGGATCGCGGGCCACTCCTCCATGCGCAAGGCAGACCTCATCGCAGCCCTGGAGTCGCTCACGGCGCGTCCCGAGGCGCCGTGGGGGCGGTTCCTCTCCCTCGACGACCAATGCACGCGACGCCTCCCCAACGGCGCCCGCTGCGACCTCCCACCCGTCCGGGACGGCCAGCGGTGCGTCCTCCACGGGGGATCCGACATCGGCGACGTGACCATTCCCGCGCTCGGCCGACTCGGACCCGACACCTGGCCGACCCTGCGACGCCACCAGCGGCTCGCCTCCTACGACCCCGATCCCCTCGGTGCCGACCCGGTGGCCACCGAGATCGTCTGGTGGCTCCTCGACTTCCTCTATCGCGACTGGTTCGAGGTCGCCGTCGAGGGGATCGACCACGTGCCCATGGAGGGCCCTGCGCTGGTCGTCCCCAACCACGCGGGTGCCGCCCTCCCCTACGACGCATTCATGCTGCAGCTCGCGGTGGCCAATGAGGCCGCGATTCCCCGACGGGTCCGGATCATCGGCACCGAGCTGTTCAACATGCTGCCGTTCGCAGGCAACCTCTTCCGGCGGTCGGGGGGCGCATACGCGTCGGCCGAGGAGGCCGACTGGATCCTCGACCACGGCCACCTGCTGGGCGTGTTCCCCGAGGGAGTCGCAGGGTTCCAGAAGGGCGGACAGGGGACCTACCAGACCGTCCGGTTCGGGCGCGGCGGCTTTGCGGCCACGGCCTCGCAGCATGCCGCGCCGATCATCCCGGTCGCCATCGTGGGGTCGGAGGAAACGCACCCCGTCCTCTTCACCTCGAGGCGCCTCGCCACCCTCGTCCGACTCTTCCTGCCCGACCAGCGGGTCGACGAGTTGGCCGTCTGGCTGAATCCCATCCCCCTCCCGGTGAAGTGGCGCATCCGATTCCTCCCGCCCATCCACGTCCCACCCAACGCCGATCGCCTCACCGTCCTCGAGTGCGCGGAAGCGACCCGAACGGCCGTGCAAGGGGCACTGGACGAGATGGTCGCCGGGAGGTAGCCCCTCAGCATTTGCTTGCAGTTGCAAGCACTCTGCTGTATACTGCTACCACATGGACGAGCACACGGACATCGGCGCCTTCATCCGCGCACAGCGGGAACAGGCCTCGATGTCGCTCCGCAAGCTGGCCGACAAGGCAGGGATCTCCAATCCCTACCTGAGCCAGATCGAACGGGGCCTCAGGAAGCCCTCGGCCGAGATCCTCAAGTCGTTGGCCCGAGCACTCAGCCTCCAGGCAGAGTCGCTCTACCAGCGAGCGGGGCTCCTTGACGAGTCGGCCACCGCGAGCGTCGTAGAAGCTGTCGAAGCAGACCCGCAACTCGCCCCGCGGGAGAAGAAGATCCTCATCGACCTCTACCGCACCATGGCGACGCAAACCATCACCGAGAAGGAGTCAACATGACCACTCAGGAGAAGTTCCGCACCAACATCGAGCGGACGTTCTTCGCCTCCATCGGCGCCCCCTTCATGGCAGCCGAGAAGTCGATTGCATTCATGCGCTCGACCGGCGAGCACCTCAAGACCCGCCGCAGCGAACTCAAAGACGTGGACGTCTCCGCGAAGGCCGAAGCCATGCGGACGAAGGCCTTCGAGGAACTGACCAGCGCCATCGATGCCTGGGCGGCGAAGGGCGAAGAGCTCCTCACCGGCCTCAAGGACCAGAAGGTCGTCGAGGACCTCCAGGAGCGGGTTCAGCTCGAGCAAATCCAGGAGCAGGCCGGACGGCTTCGCTCCCAGCTCGAGGACCTCGTTGAGAACTGGCGGGCGAACTTCGCCCCCGAGGACATGGTCGAGAAGGCCTCCGAAGGCATCCGCAAGGCTGCCGACAAGGCCACGAAGACCGTGCGCTCCGTCGAGGAGAAGGCCGCCGAGGCCGTCGTCGCCATCGATGAGAAGGTGAGCATCGACGAGGACCTCACCTCCATCAACGGCATCGGACCCGCCTACGCCGCCCGCCTGAAGGAGGCCAACATCGACACGCTCGCCAAGCTGGCGAAGGCTGGTGTCGAGAAGGTCGCCGGGGCCGCCAAGGTCCGGACCGAGCTCGCCGAGAAGTGGATCGCCGAGGCGAAGACCCGCTGAACCACCCCTCCTCCGTATGCGAAGGGCGCCCCTCGGGGCGCCCTTCGCGCGTCAGCGCTCGACGAACGGCTCGATCGTCTGGGCGGAGAGGATCCACGACGCGACGACGTCCTCGGTGGGCACCCGCCGCACGGAGGGCATCTTCGCACCCACGTCGTTGAGGAGCCGGGCCAGGTTCACCGGGTTGCGACGGCGCAACTCCTTGAGCGTCTCCACCCCGGCCTTGGTGAGCATCAGCGCATACTCGGGTCCGATCCCCTTGATCCGCAGCAGGTCGGAGCGATGCGCCCACGACAGGAGATCCGCCTCGGAGAGCCCCGTCGCCTCGGCGAGCTCGCTCCTGCCTGCAGGATTCGATGCCCGCTTCAGGAGCGCCTCGGTCGTGCGCACCCGCGCCTTGCGGAGGGTGGTGGCGTGACGATGATCCATTCCCTCTATGGCGTCGATTGACGGCACGAACTCACTCTCAGGACGGGCAACCGAATGTAGTCGGGTGCGAGGTCGATCGCGTCAGGTGCGGGGACGCATCTCGAAGTGGTCGTCCGGGGTGTCCACGTCTCGGGGAGGGAGGGCATCGATCCACACCTCGTGCACCCATTCGGGGTGCGATGCGAGCAGGCCCCTTGCCCCTTCGTCTCCCTCAAGGCTCATGAGGCGCTCCCACAGGAGACGAGAGACGAGCACGGGGTTGCCCCGCTCGTAGCGGTACTTGGGCACGACGGCGGGGAGGCGGGACTCCTGCATGCCCTCGATGAGCTCCTCGGGCACCTCGTCGGGGATGTCGGGTTGGTCGCCGAGCACGATGAGCACCGCATCGACCCGGGCCCCGAGCTGGACGGCGTCGAGGCCGACCTTCAGCGAGGAAGTGATGCCGCCCAGCTGTGACTCATTCACGACGACCGTCGCGTCGCCCATGTCGATCCGATCGAGGATCTCGTCCGCATCGGAGCCGAGCACCACCCACGTCTCGTCGACGGGCCAACCGGCCACCTTCCCCAGCACGTGGCCGAGCAAGGTGTCGTCACCCCACGGCGCCAACTGCTTCGGCGACCCGAAACGACGCGACGACCCAGCAGCGAGGACGAGTGCAGCGACCTTCATGCCGGGAAGGGTAGGAGGAAGGCCGGGCTGCGTCGGGCGTACGCCAGGTCCCCATCCGCAGGTCCCCCCTCCAGGGGGGACGGGACCCGTGAGCGCAGCGAACGGGAGGGGGGTGAGAGGTGCTCCCCCAAGGCCGTTACGCCCTTCCTCCCTGTGGGGGGCCTTCGGTGGGGGGTCCGGCGAACGCCTGCGCCTGGAGCAACCATTCGCGGCCTCGGTGGTCGACCCGAAGTGCGGTGTCGTCCAGATGGCGGCGCTGGGTGACGACGAGGCAGAACGACTCGGCGTCTCCCTCCACCCCGACCGGGGCATTCTCTGGGCCGAACACCCATCGGCCCCCCGAAGGGGCGTCGAGCACCACCCGGAGGGTGTCCTCGGGAGGAGCAGCGCCACGGTTCAGGTACGACCACCCGCGGGTGATGAAGCCGAGTTGGGCGATGTGGCGAAGTCGGTCGGTCGCAGGTCGGTCCCCTCCAACGGCGTCGACGACGTCCTGGCCGTGGGCCCAGCACTCCATGAGCCGAGCCGTCAAGAACGACTTCCCGCTCATGGACGGGCCGTACCAGTCGACCCTGGACTCGTTCGTGAGGCCCGCAGCAACCTCAGCGAGCCCAGCCCTCCCCGCCCGCCAGGCATCGAGGAGGCCGCCAGCGCCGAGCGCGAGGAGTGGCCCGAGGGTCGCCTCCTCGAATACCTCCATGTCTCTTGCCATGCCCTCGGCATCCCGCGCACTGGCTGCGGCGAAGGCGGGGGGATCGGTGATCGCCAGGGCTGCGGCCCGGTCGAAGTAGAGGAGGTGTGCGATCTGGTGCGCAACGGACCACCGAGGGCTCGGTGTCGGCGTGTCCCATGCCTCGGGGGCGAGCGGCCCGACGATCGCATCGAGGGCCTCCTGCTCCGTGACGAGGTCGGAGGCGATGACGGAAACGTCCATGCGGCGACGATACCTCCGCCTCCGAGCGCCCTCCGATCAGGTGAGCAACGCTGCAAGCACGAGGTCGATCACCTCGTCGGCGGCTTCCACGTGCCCCACGTCTTCACGCACATCGGGGCGAGCGAGGTGCATCGTGGCCCCGGTGATCACTGCGGACACGAGCTCGGGTCGCACAGCACGCAGCTCGCCCGAGGCGATCCCACTCGCAAGCATCGACTCGACGACGTCGTCGACGTACCGGAAGTGCCGCTCGAGCAACCGCCCGACCGTCGGCGCGTCCGCCACGTCGTCGGCAAAGGCCACCGTCTGGCGGAGGATCTCCTCCCCGCCGCGGAAGTAGGCCCTGATCCGCTCGGCAATCGGTGCATCCGGATCGATCGAGGCGAGCGCGTTCCGTCCGACGCGATGCAGGAAACGGTCGAGCACGATGAGCACGAGTTCTTCCTTCGACGGCGCCAACTCGTACAGCGTGCGTCGGGAACAGCCGAGCCGTGACGCGAGTTCCCCGACGGTGAACCGCGAGAACCCCTCGGCGAGGAAGAGCGCTTCGAGGTCATCGAGGATCTCCTTCTGGCGGGGTCGGAGGCGGTCCTCTGCCCGCTGGGAGAGGAGGGGTCGAGGCGCTCCCGCCACGCCCGCAGAGGTCACGACCGACCGAACAGACGCCGGAGGAACCGGAGGATCATCGACCACATCGATCCGAGGAAGAGCGAGCCCCCTTCGATCGCCTCCGCCTGCACGTAGGAGGCCTCCTCGACCGTTGCCGCACCGAGCTTCGCCTCGAGGCAGGACACGAACTCCTCGATGATGCGGCCCGACATCTCCTTGATGAGGCCAACCCGCCCGAACTGTGCTGCCTGTCCCGAAAGGGTGAGATCGGCACCCAGGGTGACCTTCGTCGCGCCGTCGACATCGTGTACCTGGTAGGCGACCCTCACCTTGCCGCGGCTCCCACCCCGGCGGTCGGCACCGCTGCCGTCGATGACTCCGGAACGGGCCTCGGCGTCGACCTCGACCGAGGCCACCCCCTCGAAGGTGAGTTCCATCGGACCCAACTTCGCGCTGAGTGATCCCTTGTAGCGGCCGTCACCCTCAACGCCGGCGAGGGAGGCCCCGGGGAGGCACTTGGCGACCTCGGGGACGTCCTGGAAGAACTACCACACCTGGTCGGCGGCTCGATTGACTTCGAATTCCTGGTCGATGTGCATGGTTCCTCCTCAGGCAGCATTGGCGCAGGCGGCTGCATGCGCCCGCTCGGTGAACACGGTTGCGAGGTGCGCCTTGTACTCCTCGGACCCGTAGAGGTCCTCGAGCACGGTGATCCCCTCGGTGACCCGGGCAGCCGCCTCGGTGATCCCCGCGCCTCCGGCGAGGGCTTCCATCGCCCCGGTGGCGAGGAGGGGTTTCGTGCCGACACCGGTGACGGCGATCCGGGCGCCACTCCCGTCCGCATCGGCGACCCACACGGCGACACCGGCCACGGCGTAGTCAGTGTGACCCCCACGCCGGCCGAGCTTGTCATAGGCCGAGCCGCCGGGCCGCACCGGGATGCGCACCTCGGTGAGGATCTCGTCGGGCTCCAGGGCGGACTGCAGGGTGTCTACGAAGAAGTCGTCCGCGTCGATGAGTCGCTCGCCCCGCACCGAGATCGCGACCATCGTCGTGCCGAGGGCGAGGGCGGCAACTGGTGTGTCGGCGGCGAGGTCGGCGTGCGCGATCGTCCCGCAGAGCGTGCCGCGGTTGCGGACCTGGACATCGCCGGTCCACCGGGCTGCCTGGGCCAGCGCGTTGGCGTGGGTCGCGATGAGGGGGTGCTCGGCCACCGTCGAATGGGTGGTGAGCCCGCCCACGGCGACGTGGTCGCCGCGGTCCTCCACGTAGTCGAGGCCGGGGATGCGCCCGATGTCGATCACGGTTATCGGGGACAGGAGGCGGAGCTTCATCATGGGGATGAGGCTCATCCCCCCGGACATGACCTTGGCCCATTCGTCCTCGGCGAGCATGGCGCACGCCTCGTCGAGCGAATCGGGGGCGAGGTACTCGAATGCGCGGGGGTGCATCAGTGGGCCTCCCACTCGGGGGGCTCGGGCTCGTCGCCTCGCATCACCGCTGCGGCGTACTCGACCGACTTCACGATCGAGAAGTACCCCGTGCACCGGCAGAGGTTCCCCTCGATGGCGTGACGGATGTCGTCCTCCGACGGGTCCGGGTCTCGCTCGAGCAGGTTGAGCGCCGACATGATCATCCCCGGCGTGCAGTACCCGCACTGGAGCCCGTGGCGCTCCGAGAAACCTTCTTGGAGGGGGTGGAGGTCGCCCGGCTTCCCCACGCCCTCGATGGTGCGTACCTCGCGGCCGTCCGCCTGGACGGCAAGCATCGTGCACGACTTCACCGGCTTCCCGTCCACGTGCACGGTGCACGCGCCGCAGTACGACGTCTCACATCCGATGTGCGTCCCGGTGAGCCCGAGTTCCTCTCGGATGAAGTGGACGAGCAACGTCCGCGGTTCCACATCGGCAGTGATCGGGGAACCGTTCACCGTGAGTGAGATGTGCACTGCAATCGTTCTCCATGCGGGGGTGAGGGGAACCTATCAAGGGCAAGGGGGGAACGGCAAAGGACAAGCCGGTCAACGGGTGCGCCTACCGACGCAGAAAGGTCGAGACCACCTCAACGTGGAAGGTCTGGGGGAACAGGTCGAGGGGGACCGACTCCACGAGTTCGTAGCCGGCGTCGATGAGCAGACGGGCATCGCGACCCAATGACCCCGGGTCACAGGAGACGAGGACCACACGCTCGGGATCGCCACCGACGATGACCTCCACGCCCCGCTTCCCCAGACCGGTGCGGGGAGGATCGGCGATCACCGTCGCCCCCGTGAGGCCCCCGACGAGGTCCCCTGCGGCCTCCACACGCATGCGATGCAACTCGACGTGGTCGAGCCCGGCGGCGTTGTGGGCGAAGTCGTCGGTGGCGAGGCCTGCCGACTCCACCGCCACGACGCGGTCGAACCGCCGACCGACCGTGCAGGAGAGCAATCCACCCCCTGCGTAGAGGTCGATGAGCGTCCCGCCACGACCCGCCCCAGCCGCCACCGCTTCTGCGAGGGCATCCGCGCCCTCCGTCGAGTTCTGGAAGAAGGCCGACGCGGTGATCCGGAACGGCACGCCAGCGACCACCTCCTTGAGGTGGGGCTCGCCGATGAGAGGCTCGACGGCGCCCCGCACCACCCGACAGACCGGCACGCCCCATCCCTCGGCTTCCATCGGCAGGTCGCCGTCGATCACGACGAGTCGCTCACCCGTGCGCACCCCGCCCCGGAGCGTGACCCCGTCGAGCCCGCCGAGCCCCCGTAGGCCGAGCATCGTCTCCACGAGGGGATGGAGGATCGGGCACTCCTCCACCGCGACCAAGGCATCCGAACGTCGGCGGTGGAGTGCGGGGCGATCCGAGTCGACCGAGAAGTCCATCCGATTCCGGTATCCGAACGGCGGACCAGCCTGCTGGACCCGTGCGACGGGGGGCGAGGAGATCCGGCCGATCCGCTCGAGTTGGTCCACGACCACCCTGCGCTTCCACTCACGCTGGGCCACCGGGCGGGCCCGCTGCCACTGGCATCCGCCACACTCATCGGCATGGCGGCACACGGGATCGGTGGCGAACGGGCTCTCCTCGACCACCTCGATGAGGCGACCCCGTGCCCACCTCCCCCGGTCCTCCTCGACCACGAACCGCACCACGGAACCGGGGAGTGCGTCGGGGATGAAGTGGACCTTCCCCTCCACCCGGGCGACCCCAAGGGCACCGTGCCCAACGGACTCGATCGGCGCCTCCATGGTCACTCGGAGACCAGGAGGATGTCCTCCGCCGCCTCGATGAGCGCGTCCTGCAGCCACCCGAGCAGGTGGTAGACGTGGAGCTCCGGGGAGTCGTCGACTCCCGGGCCGGGCTGCCACTCGTCGGAGTGGATTCCAAGTCGGGCAGCGATGACGAGCCGTGCCTCATCGAGGACCCGCAGGAGGGCGAAGGCCTCTTCGCCGTCGAGGACGGTGCCACCATCGAGCGCGCGCTGCATCACCTGCTCATAGCGCGCCCGATCCTCGAGGCGGCCGGCGTCCAGCTCCGGGGTCATGAGCCGGTCGAACTCGGCAGCGGCGCCCTCATCATCGACGTACACCTTCGGCGAGAGCCGATCGGCAGCGGGGTCCCTGCCCTTGCGCCCAACCGAGGAGAGCCACCCGGGAACCGATAGCAACACGTCCTCGAGTTCCGGGGCAACGGCCAGCCGGGGGCCCGACGACGTGGCGACGAGGTCGATCACAATTGCTGCTCCATCGTCGCCCACAGCCCGTAGCGATGGAGGCGGTGGCAATGCATCTCGGCGGTCTCCCTCGGCGCCGAGGCCACGATGCTCCGACCGTCGTGGTGGACCTCGAGCATGAGTTTCGTTGCCTTCTCCTTCGAGTACCCGAACAGCTTCCGGAACACCAGTACGACGTAGCTCATGAGATTCACGGGATCGTTCCATACGACAACGGCCCACTCCCGATCGCGGGTTTCGACGATCTCCTCCACCGGTGCCGGAGCCGTGCCCATGGCCGAACGCTACCGATCGCGCCACGCGCACGCGGCGCCGGATCGGCGCCCTCGATCCTCGCGAAAACCACTCCTTGCCCGGAGCCCTCAAAGGCCTTTAGTGTTGTTTTACGTTACTTCATTCTTCCTTCCAAGGAGGGCCCCGATGGATGCGCTTCGCCACCCCGACCTCGTCGCACTCGGACACCGCCTGCGCCGCTCATTCGATCAGGCAGCGGCCGCAGAGGTCGAGGTCGCCCGGATCGCCCATGCTCGAACCCGCACCCTCAGGGAACTCCTCGTCGAGTGGGAGGACGCTGGCCACCGCGTCGGCGTGTCCACGAGGTCCGACGACCGCGAAGCCGGGGCGATCGACGCCGTCGGGACCGACCACCTCGCGCTCAGGGCGGGGAACAGGATCGTGGTCCTGCCGCTCCACGCCATCACCTCGATCGAGCTCGAGGCGTGAGGCCGGCCGTCGCCACGGTGCTCTCGGCCCGCCCCTGGGAGCATGGCTTGGTGCGACTCGCCCGGTCGACCGCCATCCTGCGCATCGTCGCCAGGGCCTGGGATCCATCCACGATCGATGTCACCCGACCAGCAGTGGTCGTCGTGGGCGGGGAGACGGCGTGGCTCTCTCGGGGCCTCGTCGAGGCATGGCATCGGCTCGGGAGGTTCGTGATCGGGGTCCACGCCGCAGGCTCGACATCGGAGCGGGCCGCCCTCGCCGTCACCGGCGTCGACCTCGTCCTCCCCGACGACGACGTGGAACGGATCCTCCTGGCCGCGTCGCGCCCACTCGGCTCCACCCGGCCCGCCTGGCCCGTGTACACCGTCGTGGGTGTCCGTGGAGCGCCGGGTCGGAGCACCGTGGCGATGGCGCTCGCCCGCTCACTCCCCGGCGCGGCACTCATCGACGGGGACCCCCAGCCCAACCTGGGACCGCTCCTCGGCATTCCCCCTGGGCCCTCGTACGACGACCTCCTCGACGACCTGCGGTCGGCCCACGACCCTCCACTCACCACGACGCAGGGGCTGCGGGTCCTTGCCCCATTGGGCGGTCCCGCCGACCGCGTGCCTCCACCAGAGGTGCTCTCCTGGCTCCGCTCCGAGGGTCCGGTCGTGGTGGATACGGGTCCGTTCCCGAGCGGAGAACACCCGTCGGGGACCACGCATTGGGTACTCGTGGTCGATGCGAGCGCCCTCGGCCTCATCAGGACGGCGGCTGCCCTCACCACCTGGGACGGAGCAACGCCCCACGTCGTCCTCAATCGGGCTCCGGCCTCCCCCTCCGAGGCGGTCCGCGCATGCCGTTCCGCCACCGGCCTCGATCCCACGGCAGTGATCCCGTGGTCCACCGAACCCCAACGCGCGGCCGGTGCCGCCCTCGCCGGCGTCCTCAGTTAGTCAGCCCAGCGGTGCGGACGGTCCTTGAGGCCGGTCGCCCCGAGTTCGCCACAGAGCGACAGGAACCCGGTGCGGGGCACGCCCCGCCACTCGAGGTCCGGCAACTCCTCGTCGAGGGGGACATCGCGCCGAAGCGTCGCCAGGTCCCGGTAGAGGAGCACCTCGGCCTCGTGGTCCCGGAGGTTCTGGGCGAGCCGGGCAGCCCCCCGCACCGCGATGTCCCACTCCTGGTCATCGCGGGGGATCCCCTCCAACCGGTGGTAGCGGCCGAGCACCGCGGCCGTGGACTTCGCCCCCCACGAGGGCACCCCGGGGATGCCGTCGGCCGAGTCCCCCACGAGGGCGAGGTAGTCGGGGATCGACTCCGGTGGGACACCGAACCGCTCGATGACACCGCCCTCGTCGAGGAGGATCTCCCGACGGCGGTCGAAGGTGACGACCCGGTCCCCCACGACGCATTGTGTGAGGTCCTTGTCCGGGGAGAGGATCACCACTTGCTCGACATCGTCGCACCACTGGAGGGCAGCCGTCGCCAGGGCGTCGTCGGCCTCGAACTCGACCATTCTCCAAACGGTGATCCCGAGGGCTGCGAGGGCTCGCTCGGCGAGGGGAAATTGGGCCCAGAGCTCGGGCTCGAGGCCCTCCCCGGTCTTGTACCCGTCGAAGAGGTCGTTGCGAAAGCTCGTGATCTCCGTGTCGAAGGCGACGCCGAGATGCGTGACGTCGGGTTGCCGCAACAAGCGGAGCGTGGTCTCGACGAGGCCGGTCACGGCACCGACTTGCATGCCGTCGGGTGAGGTGCGCGGTGGGTACCCGAAATGGGCGCGGAACAACTCGTACGTGCCGTCGAGGAGGTGGAGCCGCATGGCGCGACGCTACCCGGGAGGGAAGACGACCGCCTCCGACACCTTGAGCCGCACCGTGTCCCCGGGCCGGAAGCTCGGACGCGGGCCGACCCGGGAGATGAGACGGCCACCACCCGGGACCTCGAGTTGGACCATCTGATCATGGCCGTAGAACTCCCGATCGACCACGGTGACATCCCCGGCCTCGTCCGGCGTGGGATGGATCCACTCGGGCCTGAGCATCACCTCGACCCGCCCCTCCAACGGACCGCGATAGAGGAACGATCCGAGCACCGTGGACACCCGACCACCGGAGGCGTGGCCCTCCAGGCCCACGGAATCCCCGAGGAATCCGGCGACCCACGGGTCGGCAGGTCGCTCGTACACCTCTGTCGGCGACCCCACCTGGAGGACCGACCCCGATCGCATGATCGCCACGGTGTCCCCTACCGCGAGCGCCTCCTCCTGGTCGTGGGTGACGAGGACCGCGGTCGTCCCCGACTCGTTGAGGATCCGCCTCACCTCTCGGCGCATCCGGTCGCGGAGCGTCGCATCGAGGTTGGAGAACGGCTCATCGAGGACAATGGCGTCGGGTCGGGGCGCAAGCGCCCTCGCGAGGGCCACCCGTTGCTGCTCGCCGCCGGAGAGTTCATGGGGCATCCGGTCACCCATCCCCTCGAGGCCGGTGAGTTCGAGCACTTCGCCCACCCGGTTGCGTTGAGCCGATCCGAGCCCGTACCGGATGTTCGCCTCGACCGAGAGATGGGGGAAGAGCGCGTAGTCCTGGAACACCATGCCCACTGATCGGCGCTCGGGCGGCACGAAGGAGTCGCCGTCCACCATGGTCCGACCCCTGACCTCGACGCGTCCTGCGTCGGGGCGGTCGAAGCCGGCAAGCACCCGCAGCGCCGTCGTCTTGCCGCAGCCACTCGGGCCGACGAGGCACAGGATCATGCCCTCGTCGACGTCGAGGGTGAACCGATCGAGGGCCCTGCCCTCGCCGAACGAGCGCGTCACGCCCTCCCAGGAGATGAAACCACTCACGAACGCACCGCCCTCGGCTTGATCACGAGGAGATAGGCCGGCACAGCCGAAACGATAACGAGCAGGAGCGCAGACATGGCAGCGTTGGCGTAGAACAACTCGCCCGCCGACGACCACACCCGCACCGCAAGGGTGTCGAGCCCCGTCGGGCGGAGGAGGAGCGTGATCGGCAACTCCTTCACGGTCGTGAGGAAGACGAGCGCGGCCCCTGCGGCGAGGCCCCGCCAGATGAGTGGGAGGGTGACTCGCACGAGCGTGGCCGACGACGACCTCCCCAGCCCACGGGACGCCTCTTCGAGGTTTGGGTTCACAGTGCGGAGGGCACTCGTGGTAGCCCCGGAGGCCTGGGACAGGAACACCGCTGCATAGGCGACCACGAGCACGCCGATGCCTTGGTAGAGCGGCCGGAGCCAGGTCACGGTGAAGACAAGGACGGCAAGCGCGACGGTGATGTGCGGGAGGGAGTAGGTGACGCCCACCATGCGGTCGACCCAGGCCGCGAGCCTGCCGGGGTGGCGGACCGTGAGGATCGCCACCGGGATCGCGAACACGGTGGCCACCACGGCGGCCAGACCGCTCACGAGCAAGGTGCCGCCGAGCGCCGACCACTCGAGGTCGACGATCGAACCAGCCGACAGGCCCCGGCCGACCCACGCAACGAGGACGAACACGGGGAGCACCACTCCGACGAGCACGACCGTCCCCAGCCACACCCGGCTGCCCGCACGACCGAGGTTGGTGAGGACGTGTTGGGGCGCCGGGCGGCGAACGGATCGCGACCAGAGCATCCCGCGGCCTCGGGAGCGCTGCTCTCCCCAGATGAAGGCCAGCGCAAGCACGATGAGGAGCAACGACAGCGTGGCGGCCGGCGCCCGATCGAGCCGACCGGCGTACTGCGCGTAGATGGCACGAGTGAAGGTGTCGTAGCGCATGAGGGAGACTGCACCGAAGTCGCTCAGCGCATAGAGACCGCTGAGGAGAGCGCCTGCCCCGAGGGCCGGGCGCAGTTGGGGGAGCGTGATGGTGCGGAACACCCGACCAGGCGAGGCGCCGAGTCCCCGGGCTGCCTCCTCCAGCGAGGGATCGATCGAGCGGAACGCCTCAGCGGTGAGGAGGAAGACATACGGGAAGGTGGAGAGGCTGAGCGCGAGCCACGCCCCGAAGAATCCGTCGAAGACCGGCAGGCCGACACCGCCCACGTCCTGGAACAGGCCCCGTGGGCCACTGAAGGCCAAGAGGGTCAACGCGATCACATACGACGGGATTGCAAGCGGCAGAGCCACCGCGACGCTCCACACGCGCCTGCCAGGCAGGTCGGTGCGCACGAGGACCCAGGCGAGCGACGTGCCGACCACCAGGGCCGTGAGCGTCACCGCGGCGACGAGGACCACCGACCGGATGGAAAGCTCCGCCAATCTCGCCCCCGAGAGCACCGTGTCGAGGCCATCGAGGTCCCCGAGGACCGTGGCGAAGAGGGAGATCACCGGGAGGGCCACCGGGACGAGGACCAGCAAGGCCGCGACGAGCAGTAGCTTGCTCGGCCCCCGCCCCGGGCGCGCGCCCGACCGACCCTGACGGGTCGGCGGCGCGAGCACGGCCTCCCGGCTCACAGCAGGCCGGCCTCAGCGACGAGCTCCGTGGCCCGATCAAGCAGCCCGGCGAGATCCGACAGGTTCAGGTCCGGTTGCGGCAACTGGTTGAGCGGGGTGAGTCCCGGATCGGCCTCCACGGCGTCGATCAGCGGATACTCGAATGTGGCGTCGGCGAAGTACTGCTGGGACTCCTCCGAGAGGAGGTACGCAACAAACGCAGCTGCGGCGTCGTTGTCGGACGAAGCGAGGATCCCCACCCCGGCGGGCATGATGAGGCCAGCCGCCGACTCGGTGTCGAAGAAGTGGTTGGCCACGACGGTGTCGGGCGACTCGACGGCGAATCGCATCCGGTAGTAGTGGTTCACGAGGCCGGTCTCGACCTGTCCTTCGTCGATCGCAGCCACGATCGCTGAGTTCTTGGGGTAGGTCGGCGCGTCGTTGGCCGCCATGCCCTGGAGCCAGGCGAGCGTTGCGTCCTCGCCGTCCAAGAGGATCTTCGCGGCCACGAAGGTGAGGAACGATCCGTTCGTGGGGGCGATGGCCACCCGTCCCGCCCAGGCAGGATCGGCGAAGCCGTCCTCATCGGCGGGGAAGGTAGCCGGATCGACGAGGCTCGTGTCATACGCGAGCACTCGCACCCGTCCCGAGACGCCGACCCACTCGCCGTCATCGTCGGAGAACCGGGCCGGGACGAGGCCGAGGACCTCATCGTCGAGCGTGGCGAAGAGGCCGGCCGCCGCAACCGAACCGAGCGATGCGGGATCCTGGGCGAAGAAGAGGTCCGCGGGACTGTCCTCTCCCTCGGCGAGCAGCGTCGCCGCCATTTCGGCACTGTCGCCGTAGCGGACCTCCACCTCGATGCCGGTCTCCGCCTCGAACCGTTCGATGACTGGGCCGACGAGTTCCTCGCCTCGACCCGAGTAGATCGTGAGCGTCTCATCTCCTGCCGAGGCACATGCCGAGAGCACGAGGGTGAACAGCAACAGGGAAGCGACGAATCGATGCATGTCAGGGAACCTCCGTTTTGGTGTGCCGGGAAGGCTAACCCAAGTTGTTAGGTATGCCTAAACAGTCGGTGGACTGTCGGGGGGTGTCCGACGCGTACCCTCCACCCCATGCGCCGATGGCGGGAGATCAGGGGGATTGCGTTCCTCACCGATCGGGAGACGACAGGGCTCCTGGGACTCGCGATGCTCGTCGGCGTAGCCGTCGGCGTCGGCGCCACCGTCCTCATCCTCCTGCTGCAGGGTCTCGGCGGATGGCTGGACGACCTCACCCGGGGGGAGGCTTCGTGGCGCCCATTCCTGTGGCTCGCCGCGGTGCCCCTCTCGCTACTCATCGCGTGGTGGATCGCCGACCGGTGGTCACCCGAGTCCTCGGGTGGCGGCGTCCCGGAGACGGCAGCAGCCCTCTCCGTCCACGGTGGCTACCTCTCGACGAAGTCGATCTTCATCAAGACGATCGCGTCGGCACTCACCCTCGGGGGCGGCGGCTCCGGCGGACGAGAGGGCCCCATCGTGCAGATCGGAGGCGCGATCAGCTCATCCATCGCCCGCCGCTTCAACGTCGGGGAGGACGCGCTGCGGAGTCTCGTCGCAGCCGGCGCCGGCGCAGGTATCGGTGCCTCGTTCAACGCCCCCATCGCCGGCATGCTCTTCGCCCTCGAGGTCATCCTGGGCACCTTCTCGGTCCGCCACATGTCGACGATCGTCGTGGCATCGGTCGCAGCAGCGGTGACCACGACCGAGCTCACGGACCAGTTCGGCCTCGGTGAGGCCGTGCTGCGCGCCGCCACCTTCGAGCTCGGCGACTGGCGCAACCTCGCCGTGCACATCGCTCTTGCGCTCGTCATTGCGGTCCTCTCGGTGCCGTATCTGCGCATCCTCGATCGGGTCCACGTCGTCGGGGAGCGCCTCCGTGGTGGCTGGAGACCCCTCGTGTTCGGCGTGATCGTCGCGGGCATCGGCATCTTCGAGCTCTTCTTCCTCACCGACGACGGCCCGCACGTGTTCCGCTCCGGACAGGACCTCCTCGGGCAGATGCTCCAACTCGGGCAGCCGCACTTCCTCGGGTGGACGACCCTCCTCGCCCTCGCCGCCCTCAAGGCAGTCGCCACCGCCTTCACCCACGCATCAGGGGGCAGCTCAGGGGCGTTCATGCCGTCACTGTTCATCGGCGGTGCCATCGGTGCGGCCGTGGGCCAACTCGCAGCCGACGTCTGGGGCGTCGCCTTCATCTCCCCCGGGGCGCTCGCAGTCGTCGGAATGGCCTCGATGCTCGCTGCGTTCGCCCGCGCCCCGCTGACCGCGATCATCCTCGTGTTCGAGATCACCGGCGCCCAGGACTACGGCCTCGTCCTCCCCCTCATGCTCGGCGCATCGCTCGCGACGTTCCTCAGCGAGCGCTTCGAGCCGCTCTCCTTCTACACCCGATCACTGGACCGCATGGGCATCCGACTCACACATACGGGGGAGGTCGACCTGCTCGACACCGTCTCCGTGGGGGAGGTGTCCTCCCGTGCCCTCACCGTGAAGGAGTGGACCTCGATCGGCGATGCCGAGCGGATCCTCGACCGACATCGCTCGCACGGCGCTGCCGTGGTGGATCGTGCCCAACGCCTCACAGGGATCGTGACCATCACCGATCTCGCACGCGGCGGGTCCCCGGCAGACGCCGTGACGACCGTGATGACTCCTCGGCCCTCCACGGTCACGCCTTCCATGCCGGTCTCAGCAGCACTTGAGCGCATGGCCGTGCTCGGGGTCGGGCGCCTCCCGGTCGTCGACGACACCGATCCCAGTCGCCTCATCGGCATGTTCCGGCGCGAGGACGCCGTGCAGGCGTACCACCAGGCGCTCGGGGCTTCGACCCATCAGGAACTCCAGCGGGAGCAACTCCGCCAGCGGACCGACCCAGGGGCCCACTACTACGAGTTCCGGATCCCGCAGCGATCGATCGCCGACGGAAAGGCCCTCCGCGACGTGGCGTGGCCAGAGGGATCCACCCTCGTCTCGGTCCGGCGAGGCACCGAGGTCCTCGTCCCGACCGGTACCACCATCCTCCGTGCCGACGACGTGATCACCGCATTCGGTACCCCGGGCTCCCAACGTCGGGTCATCGAGCGACTCGACGCCTCTTCCGACGACGCCACCGCCGAGATCACAGCGACGATCCCGATCGTGGGCCCGGCCGCGTCCGAAACCGAGGACGACGCCCCGGACGGCGCGTAGCGTCGGGTACATCTCAAGGAGGTGATCCACATGGGTGAGGACCCGACGAAGGACGCGTGGGCGTCCGTGGGCGACCAGATGAAGGAACTCGGGGGGGCGTTCAAGGAGCGTTACGAAGCCGAGGGCGAGGGCGAGGCCGACACCGAGGAGGTCAAGGACGCCCTCCGGACCGTCGGCGAGGGACTCGACCGCCTCTTCACCGCCATTGGCAAGGCCGTGCGTGATCCCGAGGTGCAGGAGAAGGCGAAGCGAACCGGGACATCGGTGATCGACGCCCTCGGCACGACCCTCGGGACCGTGGCAGGTGAGGTGCGCGACGTCGTGAATCGCCGCGGTGCCAAGCCCACCGCAGAAGAGCCCGCAGCAGAGGAGCCCACAGCCGCACCCGACGACGGAGCGGCCGATGCCCTGCGCGAGCTCGATGATGCCGATGCCGTCGAGGAGATCCGCGCCGACCTGGCGGACGACGAAGAGTGACTCTGGTCGGCGCCGCGTGGCTGGCCGACCGACTCGAGGACCCGGGGATCCGGGTCCTCGACGTTCGCTGGTACCTCGCAGACCACGACCTCGGACGGCGCCAGTACGCCAACGCCCACCTGCCGGGAGCCGTCTTCCTCGACCTCGAGGACGACCTCAGCGACACGACCCGGGCCGGGGAGGGACGCCATCCGCTCCCGGATCCGCACGTGCTCGCCCGGCGACTCGGCTCCCTTGGCGTCGGCACGGGACACACGGTGGTGGTCCATGATCATGGGCCGTCTGCCATCGCCTCCCGTGCCTGGTGGCTCCTGCGCCACGTCGGCCATCCCGACGTTCGGGTACTCGACGGCGGGATGGCCGCCTGGGACGATGCCGGGCTCCCGACCACCGACCTGCTCCCATCGCACCAGCCGACCACGTTCGAGGTCAGGGTCAGGGAGGACGACACCGCTTCGATGGCGGAGGTCGTCGTGCGCAGGGACGCGCTGCTCCTCGACGCGCGGGCACCGGAGCGATTCCGCGGGGAAGTCGAACCGGTCGATCCGATCCCGGGTCACATCCCGGGGGCGATCAACCTCCCGTTCGAGGAACTCGTTGGGGAGGACCAGCGCCTCCTCGACCCCGACGGCTTGCGTGCCCGGTTCGCCGCGGCAGGCGTCGCCGGACCGATCACGACAATCGCCTCCTGCGGGTCGGGGGTGACCGCGTGCCACCTCATCCTGTCGGCCGTCACCGCGGGCCTCCCGGAGCCGAGGCTCTTCCCCGGTTCCTATAGCCAGTGGTCTCGGGCTGACATGCCCGTCGAGCGATAGCGACGAACCTGACCCTCCTCGGGGGCGGCTCGGTGCCTACGGACCCACCTCGACGCGTTCGAGGAGCCTGGTGCTCGCCTCGACGATGAGGTCCCACTGCTCATCGCGGTCGATCGTCGCCTCACCGTCCCCGACCTGGGGGCCGTAGGCACCGAAGCCAGCGTGGTTCCCTCCTTGGATCGGCACGATCTCGTACGTGGCGGGGAGCCGATCCCTCGCCTCGCTCACCTCCTCGAAGGAGACGAGGCCGTCGGCCGTCCCCGAGATGGCGGTGGCGAATACGTCCTCGTCGGAGATGTCCGCCGACTCGGCCGGGTAGGCAGCCCAGAGGAGGAGTCCATCGATCACCCCGGGGTGGTTGTCGATGTAGGACACGGCCATGGCGCCCCCGAGTGAGTGGCCCCCGAGCACCCATCGATCGACGTCCGGGAAGGCCTCGATGATCGACGTCGCCTTCCCGGCGCCGAAGATCGCGAGCTTGAGCGGCATGTCCGGCACCACGACGAGGAACCCACGACGGGCCAATCGGCTCGCGATGGGCGCGTAGGACTCAGGCTCCACTCGGGCCCCGGGGTAGAGGATCAACCCAACGGACCGCTGTGCCTCGGGGCGGAAGGTGAGCCAGGGCTCTTCGTCGACGAGGACATTGGCGCTGTCGAGCAGGAACCCGTTCGCCACACTCTCCGGTGAGGGACCCGACTGGGCCCACACGACGAGTCCGAGGAACCCGGCGACCACGAGCAGGGCAATCAGGGCCCCGAGACGACGTACCACCTGCATCGGACCGCAGGGTACCTGGGGGTAGGGTTTCGACTCGGCGCAGGAGGACCATGCAGGCACAAGTGATCACCGAACACGGCGGACCCGAACGACTGACCTGGGCCACCGTTGCCGACCCCGTCCCCACCGAAGGGGAGGTGCTCGTGGAGGTGGAGGCGGCCGGCGTCAATTTCATCGACACCTACCACCGCGAGGGCCAGTACCCCGTGACGCTCCCGTTCATCCCCGGTGTCGAGGGTGCCGGCCGAATTCGGTCGATCGGTTCCGGCGTGAACCGCTTCGCCGTCGGCGACCGGATCGCGTGGTGCCTCACCCCCGGGGCCTACGCCGAACTCGCCTCCGTGCCAGCCGACCGAGCCGTTGCCATCCCCGGAGGAATGGGATCCGAGCAGGCGGCTGCGGTCCTCCTCCAGGGGCTCACCGCCCACTACCTCGCGTGCGACACGTTCCCCCTCTCGAGCGGCGACACCTGCCTCGTCCACGCCGGAGCCGGCGGCGTCGGGCTCCTCCTCATCCAGATCGCCACGTCGCTGGGGGCCCGGGTCCACGCAACGGCCTCCACGGACACCAAGGCCGAACTGGCCCGCGGCGCCGGTGCCGTGGCCGTCCATCAGTACGAGGACTTTGCTGCCTCGATCCGCTCCGTCGAGGGGCGCGACCAACCGCTCGATGTGGTGTACGACGGCGTCGGCGCCGCCACGTTCGAGCGTGGCCTCGAGCTTCTGCGGCCCCGTGGACTCATGGCGCTGTTCGGAGCCGCCTCAGGACCGGTACCACCGTTCGACCTCCAGCGACTCAACGCCCTCGGGTCGCTCTACGTCACCCGTCCGAGCCTCGGCGCCTACGTCGCGACCACCCGCGAGCTGGACACCCGGGCGAGCGATGTCTTCCGCAGGGTGGGCAGCGGCGAGCTCGATGTGAGCGTGGGAGCCCGCTTCGCCCTCGCCGAGGCTGCCGATGCCCACCGCGCGCTCGAGGGGCGCGCCACGACGGGGAAGGTGCTCCTCATCCCATGAGCCGCGGCGACGTCCGCGAAGCCGTCGAGGCGAATGACATCGACTCCCTCATCCGCCTCGTGGACGGACTCGCATCCGCCCGGGAGTGGGACGGGATCCTCGACCTCCGGTACCGATGCCGGGAGGCCGTCGAACGCGGGAAGCAGCTTTGGGGCGTCGCCCACTACGCCAACTACCGACTCGCACTCGACGGGCCGCCCGAGATCGCCTGCCCGGTCGTCGGGGAACCGCGTGGCATGCTGCTGCCAGGCCCGCTCACCGAGGTGGTGGCGGGACGGTTCGGGTGGGAGGAGATCGCGCCCCACCTGCCACCCGGCCCCGAGCGAGCCGTCGTCGCCCAGGAGCGGGTCATCCGCGGCGAGGACCTCACCACGGCCGACGTCGACGCCTCCGTGCTCGACCTCCCGCTCCGGTGCTTCGGATGGGAGCGCTTCGCCCCCGTCGAGTACCGGCCGAGCGGCGGGACCTTCGATCCCCCGGATGAGCCGACCATGGAGGAGCGCGCGATCCGATTCGAAGGGACGCCCATCCCCGGGGACGACGGTGCCGATGCGCTCCTCGAGCTCGGACGGGAGTGGCTCACGAGGTCGAATGGGCGCGTCGAGGTGTCGTGCGTCGGCGGGACCGCCGAGGAGGCCATCGCTGCCATGGGACCCCACCGGGTGCTGGCGGCCGAACTCACGCTTCCTCTCGCAATCGAATGGATGGCATGGCTCGGTGCCTCCGGGGGTGCCTACGGATCGCGCAAAGGGAGCGCAGCCGGTCGATCGCTCACCTGGTGGGCACTCGCCGCCCTCACCGGACTCGACGAGGATTGGCCGGTGCCTCCCGACGACCTAGGTGGGGCGGCCGCGGAGCTCCGGTGGGTCCTGTGGGCCGACCTCGCCCCGAGCACCGGGTGGACCTGCCACCTCGCCGTGGAGGACCCCCTCGACGGGCTCGCCTGGGCATTGGCAGCCGTCGACGGCGCCTAGGGACCTACCCCAAGCGCCGTCGCGCCGCTCGGATCGCTCCAACCGCCCGTACCGCTTCCCGGCGGGAGACGAGGCCACTCACCGGCGTGAGCACGACGTGACGGAGTCCCGCCGCCATGAAGTCACCGAGGACATCGATGAGGTCGTCGACGGTCCCCCACGCGGTGGAGCGCTCCATCACCGCGTCGGGCACCTCCTCGAGGAGGCGTCGGAGGTCGCCGGGGGCATGGCGATGGGGCACGAAGTCCACGACTCCACGGAACGCAGGACCGAAGGGATGCTCCTCACCCACGGCGTTCCATGCGGCCGCGGGGGTGATGAGGCCGAGGTACCGGATGGCGGGGTGGTCGAGCATCCGTCGGGCTGCATCGCGGTTCTTGCCCACCACGAAGGGCATCTGGAGCGCCGGAGTGATGTCGGTCGGCGCCCGACCGGCCTGCGCCGCGGCCGCATGGATCGTGCGAAGGCTGCCCGCGTACTCGTCGGGGGTCGCGACGTAGACCGGATACCACCCGTCGCCGTACCGGCCGGTCAACTCGAGCATGCGGTGCCCGTGGGCAGCGATCCACAACTCCGGGGCGTTCCCCTCCCGGGGGGCGAGGTCCATGATCGCGTCGGGGAGGGAGAAGTGCTCCCCACGGAACTCGAACGGACCCTCCGACGTGAAGCAGGTGCGGATGATGCGGACCGCTTCCTCGAGCCGGCCAACCGGCCGGTCGAACGACAGCCCGTAGGGCTCAACGTTCTCGCGCTCGCCGGCGCCGATGCCAAGGATCGGGGGGCGGTCGGTGAGATGGGAGAGCGTCATCGCGAACTGGGCGATGCCCACCGGGTGCTGGCGGATCGCCTCGGTCACTCCCACCCCGAGCCGGACACGACCCGCGTGGGACGCGAGGCTGCCGAGGAGGACCCGATGGTCGAAGAACGCGTGCGGCGACCGACCCCGCGCCAGCCAGGTGAACCGTCGGTCCCACAGGCTCGAGGGGAACCAGCCCATGAAGTGGTCCACTGCCCATGCGCTCTCCATGCGCAACTGCTTGGCGAGTCGCAGCATCCACCTCGAAGCGGACGCGGGCGGCTGGCTCCCGACACCGATCCCGAAGGCAAGCCGTTCCGCCATGGCGGCACCCTACGGCATGGGGTCGAGACCGAGCGCCTCCTCCGCGGCGTCGAGGCGCTGCCCACCTCGGAGCACGGGTGCGAAGAGGTCGCCGTGCGAACGGAGTCGCTCCCAGATGGTCGCGATCGTGAACGCCCCCGGACCCGGGAGGTCCTCGAGTTCCTCCCAGAGCACCGGGGTGCTCACCGGCGCCCCGGGGAGCGGGCGCACCGAGTACACCGAGGCGATCGTCTTGCCGCCGACGTTCTGGTTGTGGTCTATGAACACCTTCCCCGTTCGCCGTGGGATGTCCCATTCCATGGTCACGTCGGCGGGGTCTGCCGCGAGGGCGAGTCTCCCGACCGCCTCAACGAACCTCCGCACTCGTCGGTAGGTGTGGACCGGATCGAGCGGCACGTAGATGTGGAGGCCGGTGGCACCCGAGAGCTTCGGGTACCCGACCAGCCCGAGGGCCCCGATCGCCTGGCGGAGAATCCCAGCGACGTCGCGCACCTGCCGCCACGTCGCTCCCTCGGCGGGGTCGAGGTCGAAGATGGCGAAGTCGGGGGTGTCGAGCGTGTCCCTCCGGGAGAGCCATGGGTGGATCTCGATGCACCCCATGTTCGCCAGCCAGAGGAGCGACTCCCTGTCTCCCGCCGTGACGAAGTCGATCGGCGAGCCGCGGTGGTCACTGTGGATCGACTGGAGCCCAAGCCAGTCGGGCTGGTGGCCCGGGGCCTGCTTCTCGTAGAACCAATCGCCATCCCACCCGTCCGGGTACCGGGCCATCACGATCGCCCTTCCCCTTAGATGGGGGACGAGGAGCGAGGAGATCGAGCCGTAGTACTCGACGAGGTCGCCCTTCGTGTAGCCGTCCGGGAAGAACTGCTTGTCGAGGTTCCCCAGCGCGACCTCGCGATCGGGCGGGCCGGCCACCGGATGGCTCTTCGGTCCTCGGGTGACCACGTGGCCGGGGAATCGCACCAGGCCAGAACCCACGCCGCGGACTGCCCCATCGGAGTGGACGGATCCGAGCGCGGCGACGAACTCCTCCTGCATGGCCGCGTGGGAGGACTCCTCGCGGGACTCCGAGATGACCGTGAGGGTGAGTCCGATGTCCACGGCGGCCCGAACGAGGTGCTCGACCTTGTTGGTGCCCTGGGAGTACGGGACATGGCGGATCTCGCCCTTGTCCCCGAACTGGTTGGCCGTGAAGTGGTTGTGGAGCGGGTCGAGCATCCATCCCGGGAACTGGTCGGTGAGGAAGGCGAGCACCGCTGCGAACGCCTCCGGCGACGTGAGCGCACCACCCGACATGGCATGGACGTGCGCCCAGTCGATCACCGGACGGACCCACGTGATGCCCTCCCCCACGAGGGCGATGTCGCCGAGGCTTCCGAACTGGCTCGACTTGCCTGCCGTCTCGAGTCCGAGTGCGACACCGAGGTGGCGCACCTTCGGGTCGATCGCGTCGAGTCCCGCCCGAACGAGGTCGACCACCTCGGCCGGGTCGCGATCATGGTGGCTTCCGAGGTGGGCCACCACCGTCGTCGCCCCCATCGCGGCCCCGAGCTTCATGGTGTGCTCGAGCGCAGAGCGGCACTGCTTCGCCCGGTCGGGGTCCTCGACGGTGAGGACGGCGAAGTACGGCGCGTGGATGCTCAGGGAGACGTCCCGCTCCGCGGCGAGGGCGCCGAACGTTGCGCATTTCGACTCGTCCCAGGGGAAGTCCTTCACGAAGGGGAGTTCGAGCGCCGACCGCCCTGCCGCCACCAACCCGTCGAGGAACGCCTCGTCAGCGATCCCCTCGGGAGGCATCATCGAGACCCCGAAGCGGTGCATGAACGGCAGCGTACGGCGTACCCTCTCACGCATGGCAACGACGAGCCATCCCCAAGCGACCTCCGAGACGGAGGAGATGTACCTCATCACCATTGCGATGGCGGTCGAGGATGGCCACGAGGGTCCGGTCCCCCTTCCGTATCTCGGCAAGGAGATGGACGTCTCGCGGGTCTCGGCGAACGAGATGGTGAAGAAGCTCGTGGAGAAGGGCTTCGTCACGTACACCCCCTACAAGGGAGTAGCGCTCACCGACGTCGGGATGCGGATCGCCAACGACGTGTTGCGCCGCCGACGCCTCTGGGCCGTGTTCCTCAGCGAGCACCTCGGCCTCACTGCGGGCGCCGCCGACACCGTGGCCTGCGAGTTCGAGCACATAACGCCCTCTGAGGTTGCTCAGCGACTCTCCCACTTCCTCGGCGATCCGACCGTGGGCCCCGGCGGGAAGCCGATCCCCGCAGCCAACGGGCCCTCCGCCCCCGCAGGCCGCACCCTCGCCGAGTCACCCGTCGGACAACCGGTCCTCGTCAGGTCGATCGAAGGCGCCCCGTCGTTGCGTGCATTCCTGGCCGATGAGGGCATCGTCGAGGGCGCCGTCGTGACCGTCACCGCACTCGCGAACGATGGCGGGTGCCTCGTCGAGTCGCCCGCGGCCGTCGTGCGGCTCTCCCCAGCGGCAGCGGCGGCGGTCCGCGTGGCAGCTGCCTGAGCCGAAACCTCGACGAAACACGGGCTTGCGCGAACCGCAACGGTTCGGCAATCAGTCCGAAAACGCGAGCCCGTTGACTTCTCGGTGCGGCGTAGGCCCCCGACTCACAAGGTGCCCTCTCGCAGGCAGCGCATGGAGCCCCGGTCTTGAGCCGGGGCTCGTGCGCGTCATGGGAGGGAACCGATCCGGGCCGCAGCGACGTCGAAACGCTGACATGATGGGCCGACACCGCGCATCCCACTGGGGAGACATGACCGAGCGCACCGACGCAGAACTCATCGCCGCGGCAGCCGACGGCGACGAGGACAGTTTTGCCGTGCTCTTCCGTCGGCATGTCCGCCCGGTGACGGGGTTCGCCGTCCGTCGCGCCCGTGACGCCGACGCGGTCGCCGACATCGTGTCCGAGACGTTCCTCATCGCCCTGCGGCAGGCCCACCGGTACCGACCCGAGACCCCGACCGCCCTCCCTTGGCTGTTCGGCATCGCCCGGAGGGTGTGGATCGGACAGCACCGTTCGCGCCAGCGCATCACCCGCCTCATCGAGAAGGCCGCCGGACACGTGACGCGATTCGACGAATCCGAGACCGACGCAGTCGAGTCCGCGATCGACGCGTCACGTCAACGCCCCCACCTCGAGGAAGCCCTCGGTCGCCTCTCTGCCGCCGAACGCGATGTACTCGAACTCGTGGCGATCCACGGCCTCTCACCGTCGGAGGCAGCGGTCGCGCTCAACATCTCCCCCAACGCCGCCCGCCTCCGACTGAGCCGGGCACGGGCACACATGAAGGAACTCCTCGGTGAGTCACTGCCAGGTCTCGTGCCGGGGATCGACCATGCGTAGGTTGCGCCCTCCCCACATCCCCGACACCCCCCGGTTCTGGGAGGAGCAGGAGCGCGTCCTCCGACGTGCCGTCCAGCGTCGGGCTCGGATCCCCCGCCTCCCGGCATTCTCCTTCGCCTCGACCACGGCACCCCTGGGAGCTGTCGTTGCCGGGATGGTCGCCCTCGCGATGTTCACTGCCTCACCGGGAGGAGAACTCACTGGGTCAACACTCCCCAGCTGGTCCCAGACGACCGAGTACCGCCACATCGTCGATCGGCCCTTCTTCGGACCGCAGCCCTGGTCCGTCCCGCGGAACGAGCGACCGGCGCCTACCCCTGTCGGGGAAGAGCACCTCATCGATGGCTCCTTCGCGGTGGAGGAACTGCGCCCCGTCGAGCCCGGCGAGCCCGCACCGCCGGACACGATCCCGCAGTAGCGGTCCGCGGAAGCGCCGATCGGATCGGGCATCCTGCGACCCATGGAGCGGACGCAACAGTTCGACGGCTGGACGTGGATCGATGTGCGGAGCACTGACGACACCGACCTCCTCGCCCTCGCCGAACGACTCGACCTCGATGCGTTCCTCGTCGACGACCTCCTCCAGCGCGGCGAGCTGCCCAGGGCGGAGATCAGGGGAGCCGAGTCATTCATCGTGGCCATGACTCCGCTTCCGACGGGCGATCGCCTCACCGTCGGGGAGGTGGACATCGTCATGCGACCGGGACTCCTCCTCACTGTCCATGAGGCCCAACTCCCGGGGCTCGACCTCGTGTGGGCAGCGATTTCCGAGCAGCCCGAGCCGGGGCCCCACGACGCCGTGAGTCGGATCCTCGAGCTCCTCGGTCGCCGCACTCTCTCGCTCCTCCTCGCATTCGACGAGGAGGCCGAGCGCATCGAAGACCTCGCAATCGGAGGCGACGCATCTGTGCCTGCCCTCGTGCAGCCCCTGCGAAGAGACCTCGCGATGCTCCGGCGCTACTTCGTCCCCCAGGCCGATGCGATCCGGGTCTATGCCGCGGACCCGTCGGTCGCGGGCGACGCCCGTCGCCGGGCGGAGAGCGCCCAATGGGACCACGCCCGAATCATCGAGATGCTCGAGTCCGGCAGGTCGATGCTCGCATCGGTGCTCGAGACATACCGGAGCACGGTCGCGGAGGGTACGAACGAGATCATGAAGATCCTCGCGGTCTTCTCGGCAATCATCCTGCCGCTCTCCCTCATTGCCGGCGTCTACGGGATGAACTTCGCCCGGATGCCCGAACTCGACGAGCCCAACGCCTACTTCGTCGTACTCGGGGCGATGGCAGCCATCGGCCTCGGTCTGTGGGTCTACTTCACCCGGCGCGGGTTCGTGGGCGGGCCGAAGGTCCTTTCGATGCGGAGGGTCGGACGGTTGGCCGGAAAAGGCCTCGGCGGGCTCGCCCACCTCGCCTTCCTTCCCGCCCAGGCCGTCATGCGGGTCGCCGACCCCAAGGGCCGTCGCGAGATCGACTGATCAGTCCAACGCGGACACGAGATCCCGCAGCAATGGGATCCACTCGTCGAACGAGATGCCATAGGACGCGCCCAACCGCACCACTACGGCATCCGAGCGCGGGGCGACATAGACCAACTGGCCGTGGTTCCCGAAGGCGATGAGATCGGTGAACCCGTCCCCGGTCGCCTGCCACCACATCCGCGAGTAGGTCACGTCGGTGTCGACCATCCACTGCTCGTAGTACTCGGCGTCCCCCGACCGGTACGGCACGGTGATCGCGTCCACGTACTCGACGGGAAGCGCACCCTCCCCTTCGAGTGCGTCGAGCATGAAGAGCCCGAACCGGCCGAAGTCCCGGGCGATCCCGTTGATGCCCGACTCCATCTTCTCGAATCCTCGCTCATCGAGGCTCCAGGAGCCGTCCTCCTCGGCACCCATCGGCTGCCAGACCACCTCTGCCAGCACCTCGCTCACCGAGGTCCCCGCGACCCGCTCGATGATCACGCCGAGGAGGAGCGGGTGGTAGTTGTTGTAGCGCATGACCGAACCCGGCGTGCCGACCACCTCGGTCTGCTCGAGCGCAAGCGCCCGGAGGTCGGGGAAGTAGTACGTCTTTGCATCGTCACCGATCACCCACGGGAACTCCGAGTACGCGATCCCCGACGACATGTCGAGGAGGTGCGCGATCGTGATGTCCTCGAACCCCGGACGCGCCGCCAGTTCGGGGAGGTGGGTGGTGATCGGGTCATCGAAGTCCAGCAACCCCTTCCCGACGAGGTGGGCCACGACAACCGACCCGAATGACTTGGCGACCGAGAAGGAGCTGAGCACAGTGGAGTCATCGGCACCGAGCACGTATCGCTCGGCGAGCAGGGAGCCGTCGCGGATCACCAGGAAGGCCCTCGAGTCGGTTTCCTCCAAGAAGGCATCGAGGTCTCCCCGGCCCAGGGTGGTGAACGCAGCGTCGACGGGAGCAGAGCCCATCGGAAGCTCTCGCGCCTCCGACGGCGCTGCGACCCTGCGAGCGGGGAACACCTCGACATCACCGATGTCTGCGTCACCGAGCCTGAGCACCCTCGTCACGTACTCCGCCGGGTAGAACAGGTACGCGTGCGCGAGGGCGACGACGACCACGAGGACCAGCGCCCCTCCGATCCAGCCGAGCGTCTTGCGCATCACGGAAGCCTACGGGGCAATCCGGAGCCCACCCCGGCTCCGCATCCACTGGGCCCGAACGGAAGCTGACATTCCCTCGATCGATCTCTCCCCTTCACGTGCTCGTCCTCGGCGGTTCCAGCGTGCCGGCGGCGCGATCGCCGAGGATCTCACGTCCCGGGCGGCCTCCCTGATGCTCGCCCGACGAGATGCCAACCGGGCTCCGTGCTGCAGCGTCTCGCATCGGACCCACCGTCGACCGGTTCGGCGGCCTCGACGGCGTCGTCAATGCAGCGGGTGTCGCGGCCTTCGGCAGACCTCGACGACGAGTCCGACGACCTCAGAGGGCGACCTTGGTGACGACAGCGCAACGACTGTCGGAAGCTCGTGACAGATGCCACTTCGCCGCTCGACCTTGATGAGGAGAAATGCCTCGTGGATGCTGGGTGGGCCTCCAGGGACTCGAACCCTGAACCTGCGGATTAAAAGTCCGTTGCTCTGCCAATTGAGCTAGAGGCCCGGGACTGCGGGACAGCCCTCGAGAGAACGTCCTACACAACGTTCGAGAGAATGTAGCGAGCGCGCCCGCAGGCGCCACGAGCCGATCAGGACGGCGAGCAGTCCACCTCGCCGATGTGCAGGAGCGCATCCCCCTGGTTCACCAGCGGATGCTGCGTGTGGCCGATGACGATCCCGCTGGTCCGCGACTTCACCTCGGTGAGCATCTTGCCGAACGTATCGTGGACCCTCGCGACCGGCTGGCCCTTCTCGACGCACGCACCGAGGCCCACGAGGAGCTGGGCAATCCCCGACCGCCCCGATCGGATCCACTTGGACTTCTGGGCCACGAGCGTGGGGCGGCCGCTGGGATCGACGCCCTCGATGTGCCCACACTTGGCGAGGACGCGCAGCACGCCCTCCACTCCGGCCGAGACCGAACCTTCGTCGAATCGCCAGGCCTCACCGCCCTCGTACAGCAAGACCTTCGCCCCGCGCTCGGTTGCCGCCTGCCTGAGGGAACCGTCACGAGTCCTGGAATGCACCGCGACCGGAGCGCCGAACGCGTGCGCGAGCTCGAGGGTCTCGGGGTCGTCGAGGTCGGCCCGGATCTGGGGGAGGTTCACCCGATGGTCGGAGCCGGTGTGGAGGTCGATCCCGTACTCACAGCGGCTCACGATCCGGTCCATCATGAGATAGCTCAGCCGGGAGGCGAGCGACCCACGCTGAGAGCCCGGGAACGACCTGTTGAGATCCCGCCGGTCGGGGAGGTACCGATCGCCGGTGTTGAACCCGAACACGTTCACCACAGGGATCGCGATCACCGTCCCACGCATCCGTTGGGCACTCAACTGGCCGGCAACGCGACGCACGATCTCGGTTCCCTCGATCTCGTCGCCGTGGATGGCGGCGCTCACCCACGTCGTGGGGCCCTTCGTCTTGCCGTGCCACACGATGATCGGAAGCGAAACGGGCGCCCCCGACATCATCTTGGCGATCGGTAGCTCGATCCGTTTTCGCCGACCACCGCTCACAGCGTGCCCTGCGATGGAGAACGGCAGGCGCTTGGGGGGCATCAGTCTCCGCTCTCGTGGATCGGCTCATCCGGGAGGGGCCGCAGCCTCGGCGCACGCCGCCTACGGCGCTGAGGG
This sequence comes from uncultured Acidimicrobiia bacterium, assembly GCA_964600365.1. Lineage (GTDB taxonomy): Bacteria > Actinomycetota > Acidimicrobiia > Spongiisociales > JAENVV01. Next base: position 54,213 of record CAZRJG010000003.1, on the reverse strand, counting down.
ACGAGTTGGCGCATCGACTCCAGCCTGCCGAAGCACAGGAGCTTGTCGCCAAGCTCGAGGACCCGGTCGCCCCTGGGGTTGGGGACGACCTTCGCATTCCTCGTAAGGGTGAGGACGACGACGTCCCGTTCGCGGAGCCCCGAATCGGTGATCGACTTCCCCGCGAGGTCGATCCCCTCGTTGATGATGATCTCCGATACCCCGTAGTTGGTGGACACGGTGAGGCGCTGGCGGATGTCGAGCTCGGGGAAGTCCACCTGCGAGGAGATGAAGTCGACGATGGCCCCAGCGATGTCGAGTCCGGTCGAGGTCTCGATGCCTTCGAGCCCGGGAGAGGAGTTCACCTCCATCACCAGCGGCCCGTCATCGCCCTCGAGCATGTCGACGCCCGCCACCCGGAGCCCCATGATCTGCGCGGCCTGGACGGCGACCCGCTCGAACTCGGGGTCGATCTCAATCGCCTCGGCCCTTCCCCCACGGTGCACGTTGGACCGAAACTCGTCACCTTGTGCCACTCGCCGCATGGCGCCCACGACCCGATCGCCGACCACAAGGGCGCGGATGTCGCGCCCCTTCGACTCGGCGACGAACCGCTGGATCAGGACGTTCTGCTTCGTGCTCTGCAGGGTCTCGATCACTGCCTCAGCGACCTTGGTGTCGGGAGCGAGGATCACCCCGATCCCCTGCGTCCCCTCCAAGAGCTTGATCACCACGGGCGCACCCCCCACCCGTTCGATCGCCGGGAGCACGTCCGCCCGATCGCGCACGAAGGTCGTCGCCGGGATGCCGACGTCGTGGCGAGAGAGGATCTGGATCGACCGCAACTTGTCCCTCGAGTTCGCGATGCCGTTCGCCGTGTTCGGCGAGTACACGTCCATCTGCTCGAACTGTCGGACCACTGCGAGTCCGAAGAAGGTGATCGACGCCCCGATCCGCGGCAGAACTGCGTCGTAGTCGGAGAGGGGCCGGCCCCGGTACTGGAGGTCGGGTTCGTCGCCGGAGAGGTCGATGGCGAAGCGCAGGGTGTTGAGTACCCGGACCTCGTGGCCCCTGTCGCGCGCCGCGGTGACAAGTCGCTGAGTGCTGTATGCCTGTGGGGCCCGTGAGAGGACTCCGAGTCTCATTCGATCTCCCTACGGAACTTGGGACGTGACGTGGGCCCGACGTTAAACGTCGGGCCCACGGGCATCGTCGTGACGGGCGAAGGGCTACGTGTCCTGGTTGCCCTTGAGAATGTTCTTCACACCGCCGACACCCGACGCCGCCACATCCGTGACCGCGTGGACGGCCTTCTCTCCGATCTCCTCGGCGGCCTCGAGGGCACCCTTGGCAGCGGCCTCTGCAGCGTCCTCGACACTGATGCCGATCTCCTTGGCACCGCCGATGGCACCCGTGATCGCACCCTTCGTGACCTCCACCACGTCGGCGCCCACCTCGCCCGCACCCTGCACCAGGCCACGAGCGGTGTCACGCACTGCTGCGAGCACATCGCCACCGACCTCGGCCACGCCGGTCACCACACCCGAGACCGTGCCCGAGGCGGTTGCCACCACGTCGCCACCGATCTCCTTGGCGCCACCGATCGCCGACCGCCCGAGCGCGACCACGCCTTCGGCGAGACTCACACCGGTGTTCTTCGTGGCGCTGATGACGCCCTCGGCGACCGCAGCGGCCGTCCGAGCGGCATCCTCGCCGACACCGCCGACGCTCTTGATGACCGAGCGAACGATCTCCGAGATGGTGCCCACCGTCACGGTGGCGACCTCACCGACGCCCTCGACGAGGCCGATGACGACACCCTTTACCGTGCGAACGAGGCCGGTCCCGACCTCAGTCACGGCGCCGAGCGCCCCACCGACGACGTCTGCGACGGTGCCTGCGATGGTCCCGCCGATGTCGCCAACGCCCTTCACCGTGGTGACCACGGCGTCCCGCACCACTTCGGCAGCGCCGCGTACGATCCCGCCGGTGCCCTTCAAGAGGCCGACGATCCCACTCTGTACCCGACTACCCACACCTTGTTCTGACATCCCACGCCTCCTGAGCGATCTTGCGTCCCCGATCTGGGGAACGACCACAGCATCCCCCCGTGAGGGGGCGCACGTCCATGACACGACACGCCGGAGCCGTGCCGTGATATGGCAGGCCATGCCGAGACGCTGGCAGGGTCCTGCCACGTCGGTACGCTCACGCCATGGAGGCAACCGTCGGAGTCCACGCGAAGTCGCCCACCGTGCTCCGGGGCATCGCCGCCGTGATCGGCGACGCGGGGTACCCCTCCGTGCCGATCCCAAGCCTCGCGGAGTGGAAGCCCGGCGTGGGAGGTGCCGTCGTGGTGGTCGTCGTCCGCGACGAGGGCGTCGCCGACTCCGTGAGGACCTTCTGCGAAGACCACCCACACGTGCCGCTGATCGCCGTCTCCCCCGAGGGAGGAGTGGGCCCCATCGCTGACCTCATCCGACTCGGTGCCATCACTGCCATCGGTGAGGACGACCCCGAGGAGCGACTCGTGACGGCGGTGGAGGCCGCGCTCGACGGCATGGCTGTCATGTCGGCCGACATCGCAGCGGCCATGGCCGCGTTCGTGCCCCCGGCCGCCGACCCCAACGCCTGGGTGAACGACCAGGAGATCGGATGGCTCCGCCAGCTGGCCTCGGGGGTCACCGTCCCGACGATCGCGGTCGACGCCGGGTACTCGGAGCGTGAGATGTTCCGGGTGCTCCAGCGCCTCTATCGCCGACTCGACGTCAACGGAAGGACCGGGGCAATCGTCTGGGCCTCCAGGCAAGGGTTGCTCTAGGCGTGCATCGGGCGTCCTGGGCACTCGTCGTCGCCGCAGCCGCAGCAGGGGTGTACGGCTCCCTCGTCGACAGTCCGTTCACGTGGTTCTACGTCCCCCTGACGATCACCTACGCCCTGCTCCTGGAGTGGATCGATCGGCGCCTCCACCTCCGCGGCCGCGTCCGTTGGGGCTTGACCGCCGCGGCGCTGGGCAACCTGGTCGCTGGTGTCCTCGTGGTCGGGGGGGACCAGTTCTACGTGTTCCCCCTTGCAGGACCCATCTGGGTCGACGACCTCCAGCACTTCTCCGCCGCCGCCATCACCGGGTGGGCGGCGTGGGACCTCCTGGACGCCCTCCCGGGGCGTGCACGGGCAACGGTCGCAGCCCTCGTCGCCTCAGGCCTCGGCGCGCTCATCGAGATCGGCGAGTTCATCGGAGCGTCCCTCTTCGACACCAACGTGGGCGGCTACACCGACACGATGATGGACTTCGTCGTGAACCTCGCCGGGGCGTCGCTGGCCGCTTCGGTGGCGTGGGCACGGACCTCAGGCAACCGGTCGCACCCAGGCACCTGACGCATCCTGTGTGAAGCCCACGCGGCTCAGGTACCGGAGATGCGCAGGGTGTCGCGCCTCGGTGACGATCCGGGCGATGCCCCCGAGGTCCACTGCCTCCCCGAGGTGGGCGTACAGGTGGCGACCGAGCACGAGGTCGCGGTACCGGGGGATGGCGTAGTCCACCACCACCCGGAGATCGGCCCCGTCACGTTCGGCGACGAGCAGTCCCGCCGGGACGAGATCGCGGAGGACGAACACCACAACCGAGGAAGGCGTGACGGCAGCGCCAGGGCCGAAGAAGCGCTCGAGGTCAGCGGCATGGAAGTCGAGGAAGCGCTCAAGGTAGGGATCGCCTGGCTCGGCGGGGAGGAACGAGAGATGCTCCTCGACGCGCGTGGAGAGCCGACGCAGGTACACGACATGGATCACGACGATCAATGCGTTCATGAGCACCACCGGGTAGGCGCCGATGAGCAGGCCATACACGACGAACACCACCGACCCCACGAGCCCGATGATCCGCAACCGAAGGATCGACTGCTGGAGGATCGAGATCGCGATGAGCGCCGAGGCGACGTAGCCCACCACCTCGAACCAGATCGCTGCCTCCATGGGGGGCAGCGTATCGGCTACGCGCATCGCCACCGAATGACGACCCCCGATGCGCTCAGGGTCGCCTCAGGGTGATTCCCGATTCACAGGAGCGTTCCAGCGAGGCACGATGCACCTGACTGATCGAACACGAAAGGCAGGATCATGAACGGACTGGTACGACCCCAGGAGGGACGAGTCATCGCAGGTGTGTGCGCGGGGATCGCCCAGCGGTTCGGGTGGGACACCACCGTCGTGCGGGTCCTCTTCGTGGCCTCCATGCTCCTCCCCGGACCGCAGGTCCTCATCTACCTCGCCCTCTGGGTCCTCATGCCCGAAGAGCAGACCACCAGCACGTAGGGGCGTTTCTTCCCGCTCTCCGCGTCTAGGTTTCGCGCATGGCCACTGTCCGACGACTCGCCGACTCCTGCCTCCTCGTCACCACCGACGCCGGCACGACCCTGTTCGACCCCGGCTTCTGGACCTTCGACTCGGGTGCCGTGGACCTCGACTCGATCGGCGACGTCCAACGGGTGCTCATCACCCATGAGCACGGCGACCACGCGAAGCCGGCGTTCGTGCGCTGGCTGCTCGACCGGGGCGACGACGTGGTCGTGCACACCAACGACGCAGTGGTCGAACTGTTGGCCCGCCACGACATCGAAGCGACCACCGAGGTGCCCTCCGACTGCTCCGCCGAGGATGTCCTCCACGAGGCGATCCCCACCGGGGCGACACCTCCCAATCGGAGCTGGACGATGAACGGGTTGCTCACCCATCCCGGCGACAGCCACGAGCCCGCCTCGACCGCACCCATCCTCGCCCTACCACTCATGGCCCCGTGGACCTCCATGACCGACGCGCTTGCGTTCGCACGATCCCTCGGCCCGTCCCAGGTCGTTCCGATCCACGACTTCTACCTCTCGGACTCCGGCCGTGCTGCAATGAGCACCATGGCGAAGGCGATCCTCGCCCAGTCCGGCATCGAGCTCGTTCCGCTCGACTGGGGCGAGTCCTTCACCGCGTAGCCAACGCCCTCCCGCGTGTGTCTGGCCACCGAGCGGTATCGTCGACGCATGTACGCACGCACCGGATCACTGGTCGCACTCGAGGGCAGGGGACCCGAACTGGCCGAGATCCTGCTCCGCGCCGCCGATGCCGTCGACGAGTTGGACGGATCCGTCCAGTACCTGGTCGGATTCGACGAGTCCGCTCCCAATACGGTGGTCGTGCTCGAGGTCTGGGAGAGCCCAGAGGCCCACGCCTCCTCCCTCGGTGACCCGACGGTGCAGTCGCTCATCGAAGAGGCCCGCCCGCTCATCGCAGGCATGGACGCCGGCCTCGAGGCACGCCTCATCGGCGGCCTCGGCCTCTGATCAGGACCCCTCCGGTCCTTCCCCGATCCCTTCGGCACGATCGCTCGCAGCGAGGCCGACCACCACGAGGGCGATCCCGGCCAACTCGATCGCCGTCGGCACCTGCTGGAGGGCCACCAGGCCAGTCACCGTCGCCGTCACCGGCAACAGGGCCAACAGCAGTGCGAATCGATGGCGGGGAAGCCGCCTGAGGATCACCTGGTCGAGGCCGTAGGGGATCACGTTGGAGAGCACCGCCGTCGCGAGTGCGAGCGCCACCACCCACGGGGTGACGAGGGCTGCGAGCCCCTCGCCGGCCCCGAACGGCGCGATGGCGAACGCACCGATGAGCATCCCGACGCCGAGCCCGTCGACGTCCCCGCCCTCGTTCGCAACCCGGGCGCCGAGAACGATGTACCCGGCCCAGAAGGCCGCGGACATCAGCGCGAACACCACCCCGAGCGGGTCCAACTCCCATTGCACGTCGGCAAGGACGAGCACCCCGACGGCCACGAGGACCAGGGCTAGCCATGCCCGCCGGGTGCGGGCGCCGATCGCCGCCACCACCGTTGGGCCGACGAACTCGATGGCGACGGCGTTGCCGAGGTGCAGGCGGTCGATCGCCAGGTAGAAGGTGAGGTTCATCGCCGCGAGCGCCGTGCCGAAGGCACCCGCGAGCAACAGCAATCGTCGGTCCCATCCCTTGGTCCACGATCGCCGCAGCACGACGATGATGACGCCGGCCCCCAGCACCCGCCACCACGCCACACCGCCCGGCGCGAGGGAGGAAAAGGTGAGGACCGCAATCGCTGCGCCGGCGTACTGGGAGATCCCCGAGGCGACGAACAGCGCCGCGGCTGGGATGCGATCGAGGCGGCGCACGGACCCGCTCAGCCCAGCAGCGACTCGCCCGGCGGGTGGGGCGGGAGCGACCAGATCCGCTCGGCGTACTCGTGGATCGACCGGTCGGAGCTGAAGAAGCCAACCCTCGCCGTATTGAGGATGGACCGCTTCGCCCACTCCGATTGGTCGAGGTACACCGAGCCCACCTCGGCCTGGCAGTCGACGTACGCCCGGTAGTCGTCTAACACGAGGAAGTGGTCGTTCTCGAGCAGGTTCTTCACGAGGCCACCGAACCAGTCCGGGTCGCCCCCGGCGAAGAAGCCGGATCCGAGGAGCTCCATCGCCGCCGCGAGCTCGGAGTCCGCCTCTACGATGTCACGCGGATTGCGGCCTGATTCCTGGCAAGCGACCACCTCATCGGCGGTGAGGCCGAAGAGGAAGAAGTTCTCCGCCCCGACCCGCTCCCGGATCTCCACGTTCGCACCGTCGAGGGTGCCGATCGTCAGGGCACCGTTGAGGGCGAACTTCATGTTGCCTGTTCCGGAGGCCTCGTACCCGGCGGTCGAGATCTGCTCAGAGAGGTCGGCTGCCGGGTAGATCTCCTGTGCGGAGGTCACGTTGAAGTCGGGGAGGAAGATGACCTTGAGGAGCCCGCGAACCGCAGGATCGCGGTTCACGGCCCGCGCCACGGCATGGATCGCCTCGATGATCTCCTTCGCCATCCAGTACCCCGGTGCCGCCTTGCCACCGAAGATCACGGTCCGGGGCGGGCCGGCGTAGGTCCCGAGCTTGATCCGGTTGTAGAGCGTGATGATGTGGAGCAGGTTGAGGTGCTGGCGCTTGTACTCATGGATGCGCTTCACCTGGACATCGAACATGGAGTCGGGATCCACCGAGATCGAGGTCGCCCGACCGATGCGACGGGCGAGGCGCACCTTGTTCGCCCGCTTCACCGCCTGCCAGTCCTCGCGGAGCACAGGGTCGTCGGCGTGCTCCTCGATCTCCCGAATGCGCTCGAGGTCGGAGATCCAATGCTCACCGATGCGGGACCCGACGAGCTGCACCAGGCCATGGTTGGAGAGCTTGAGGAAGCGGCGAGGGGTCACGCCGTTCGTCACGTTCGTGAACTTCTCGGGCCACAGCGCGTAGAAGTCACTCATCACCCGCTCGGTGAGGAGTTCGGAGTGAAGCGAGCTCACCCCGTTGATGGTGTGGCTCGCAGCCGCAGCGAGGTTCGCCATGCGGATGCGCCGCTCGCCGCGGTCCTCGATGATCGAGAGGCGCTCGATCGGCCCGGGATCACCGTGGACCCGGATGCGCACCTCGTCGAGGAAGCGCCGGTTCACCTCGTGGATGATCTCGAGGTGGCGAGGGAGGAGCTGGGAGAAGAAGCGCTCCGGCCAGGTCTCCAGCGCCTCGGGGAGCAGGGTGTGGTTCGTGAACGCGAACGAGCGGGAGGTCACCTCCCACGCGGTGTCCCACTCGAGCCCATGCACGTCGACGAGGAGGCGGACCAGTTCGGCAACGGCGATCGCCGGGTGCGTGTCGTTGAGCTGGATGGCGTACCGCTCATGGAACGACGCGGGGTTCCCACCCGTGCGCAGGTGGAAGCGCATCATGTCCTGGAGCGCGCACGAGGTGAAGAAGTACTGCTGCTTGAGCCGGAGGACCTTCCCGAGATCGCCCTCGTCGTTGGGGTAGAGGACCTTTGAGATCGTCTCCGAGTCGACCTGGGCGGCCACTGCGCCGTCGAAGTCACCCTTGTTGAACGCATCGAGGTCCAATGACTCCGGGGACTCCGCGCTCCAGAGTCGAAGGGTATTCACCGTGTCGACCTTGTACCCCACGATCGGCGTGTCGTGGGCGACGCCCTTCACCACCTCGTCGGGGATCCACTGCACGTGCATACGACCCCGTCCGTCGCGGACGCGCTCGGTGCGGCCGCCGAAACCAACGTCGTAGCTCAACCCCGCCCGAAGAACCTCCCACGGATTGCCACGGGACAACCAGTTGTCCGGCAGTTCCACCTGCCGACCACCCTCGATCGACTGGACGAAGATGCCGTGCTCGTAGCGGATGCCGTACCCCATCGCCGGGTAGTCGAGGGCGGCGAGGGAGTCGAGGTAGCACGCAGCCAGCCGTCCGAGACCGCCGTTGCCGAGGCCCGGCTCGGGTTCCTCGGCGAGGACCGCGTCGAGGTCGATCCCGAGGAGCCCGCACGCATCCTGGACCTCCTCACCCAGGTCGAGGGCCTGGATCACCGACCCGGCGTGGGGACCGAGGAGGAACTCCGCCGAGAGGTAGGCAACCTGGCGGACGCTCGGCTCCTGGCGCGATTCGAGCGTGTTCGCCCACTTCGGCATGAGCCGGTGTCGCAGGGTGACGGCGAGCGCCTCGTACCAGGCCTTGCTGCTGGCGTTCTCCGGGAGGCGCCCCTGCACGAAGAAGAGGTTCTCCACGATGCCCCTCGCGAGGGTTTCGGGGCTCGTGCCGAGCCGGGGCGACGACTCGTCGGTGAGAATGCGTTCGAGGTCCATCCGAGCAGGCTATGCCGGGTCCGGCTCGAACAGAAAACGCCACCAGGGCCTCCAGCCATGGGAGCGTCAGCCCAGGATGATCTCTGCTGCCATCGGGACGAGGGCTGCCGGACCCTGGATGAGGATCGTCGTCACGATCGACTCCTCGAATCGAGCGAGGTCGTCGCGGATCTTGTCGGGCGACCCGATGAGTGCGACCTCCTCCACCATCCGCGTCGGGACCGCCGCGGCGGCTTCCTGCTTCTTGCCCTCGAGGTACAGATCGGTGATGCGCGCACACTCCTCCTCGTACCCCATCCGCTCGAAGACGGCGCGGTGGAAGTTCGTCTCCCGCGAGCCCATCCCCCCGACGTAGAGGGCAATGTGGGGTCGGATCGCGTCCGCCGCCTGCTCGATGTCAGGGTTCGGCACGAACGGGACCGGGGACGCGACATCGAACACACCCCAGCGGTCCTCGCCACGCGTGTCGAAGCCCGCCTGGAGCGCATCCCGGTAGAAGCCGTCGTCCTTCGGGGCAAAGAAGAAGGTGAGCCATCCATCGCAGAGCTCCGCGGAGAGCGAGACGTTCTTCGGCCCCTCGGCTGCGAGGTAGATCGGAATCTCCTCCCGATAGGGATGGAGCGTGCTCTTGAGCGCCTTCCCCAGCCCTGTGCCCCCGGGGTAGGGGAGCTGGAAGAACTCGCCGTCGTACTCGACGACGTCTCTGCGCATCGTCGCACGCAGGATGTCGATGTATTCGCGGGTGCGGGCCAGCGGACGGGGAAAGGGATGCCCATACCAACCCTCGACGACCTGGGGCCCGCTCACGCCGATCCCCAGCTTCACCCGACCACCCGAGAGGTGGTCGAGGGTCATCGCCGCCATGGCCGTCGCAACCGGTGTGCGCGCACTCATCTGGGCAATCCCGGTGCCGAGCCCGATGCGCTCGGTCTGGGAGCCCCACCACGCGAGGGGCGTGAACACGTCCGAGCCGTACGCCTCCGCGGTCCACACCGAGTCGTAGCCGAGGCGGTCGGCCTGCTGGATCGCCTCCAGCGCGTCGGCCGGCGGACCGGCGCTCCAGTACCCGGTCATGAGTCCCAGTCGCATGCGGCGAGCCTATCGGCCCGCGGAACGGGTACTATGCGACTGCCACACCGGGGAGCCCATGCGGCTGAGAGGGCGGTTCGTCCGCCGACCCGAAGAACCTGAACCGGATCATGCCGGCGGAGGGAGGCGTGGCACGGTGATACACCGCTCCCCCGCTGGTCGAGAGGAATCACTATGCGTGCCACGGCCATCGCCGTCGCTCTGCTCCTGACCGCATGCTCGACCGGCGCGTCTCCCACGACCACGGAGGCGCCGACCGAGGTCACCCTGCTCACCCACGACTCGTTCTACGTGTCCGAGGGCGTGTTCGAGGCCTTCACCGAGGAGACCGGGATCACCGTCAACCTCCTCCAGGCAGGCGACGCCGGGACGGTCGTGGGGAACGCAATCCTCGCCGCCGACAACCCCGTCGCCGACGTGCTCTTCGGAATCGACTCCACGTTCCTGTCGCGGGCGCTCGAAGCCGGGATCTTCACGCCGTACGCATCCCCTGCCCTCGACGGGGTGCCCGATGCGTTGCGGACGGACCCAGCGGTGACCCCCATCGACTTCGGTGACGTGTGCGTGAACGTAGACCTCGCCGCCTTCCCCGATGGGGGGCCGACCGCCTTCGCAGACCTCGCAGCCCCGGAGTACGCCTCCAAGCTCGTGGTGCAGAACCCGGCCACCTCGTCGCCCGGCCTCGCCTTCCTCCTCGCCACCGTCGCCGAGTTCGGGGACGACTGGGAGTCGTTCTGGACCGACCTCGCGGCCAACGGCGTCGAGGTGACGTCGGGATGGGAGGAGGCCTACTACGGGCCCTTCACCGTCGGTGGGGGAGGCGACAGGCCGCTCGTCGTCTCCTATGCGTCTTCGCCACCCGCCGAGGTGATCTACGCCGACCCACCGGTGGCTACGGCACCCACGGGCGTGATGGAGTCCACCTGCTACCGCCAGGTCGAGTACGCAGGGATCCTTCGCCCTTCATCGTCGGCGGAGGCCCTCATCGACTTCATGCTCTCGAGCACCTTCCAAGAAGACGTGCCGCTGTCGATGTTCGTGTTCCCGGCCGTCGAGGGGACCCCCCTCCCGGCGGAGTTCGTTGAGTGGGCAGTCGTGCCCGAGGCCCCCCTCACCCTCCCCGAGGATGAGATCGAGGAGCGCCGGGACGACCTCATCGATCGATGGACGGAGATCGTGCTCGGCTCATGACGACCCGTGGCCTGAGGCGATGGGCGTGGGCCCCCCCTGCGCTCTTCCTCGGGTACCTGTTCGTGCATCCGGTGGCCCGGGTCCTCTGGACCGGCCTCGCCGCCCCCGAGAGCACACCCCTCGACGTCCTTCGTTCGTCGGCAACCGTCGATGCGCTGTGGTTCACCACGTGGCAGGCGCTTGCGTCCACGGCGGCGACGGTGGCCCTGGGGCTCCCGGCGGCGTGGGGCGTCTCCCGACTCGGGCTCGCCCGCAGTCGGGGGTTCCTCGCCGCCACGACGATCCCCTTCGTGCTCCCGACTGTGGTCGTGGGGATCGCCTTCCTCCGCCTCGCCGAGGGGACGCCGTGGGAGGGATCCGCGATGGTGATCATCGCCGCGCACGTCTTCTACAACCTCGCCATCGTGATCCGGCTCGTCGGGACGCGATGGAGCCGACTCGGCAGCCACCTCGAGGACGTCGCGCGCACCCTCGGAGCAGGCCCGTGGACAACGCTGCGGCGTGTGACCCTCCCGGCCCTCGGGCCGGCGATCCGAGCCGCCTCCTCGCTTGTCTTCCTCCTCACCTTCTCGGCATTCGGCACGGTGCTCATCCTCGGAGACCTCCGCCTGCGCACACTGGAGGTGGAGATCTGGCGCAATGCCGTGCAGCGCCTCGACCTCCCCGCAGCAGCCACCCTCGCCGTCCTCCAGCTCGTCGTGGTGCTCGTCGTCCTCCGACTCCAGGAACGGGAGCCGTTCGCAGCTCGCACCGACGTCCGTCGAGCACGGGAAGGGACTCGGTCGTGGCCCGCCTGGGTGGTGCTCGGAGTCACCGGCGGCGCTGTCGCACTGCCGATCGCCGCGCTCGTTCGGTCCGGATTCGGCGCACTGCCACGACTGCTCGACACCGGTGGTCGCCTCGGCATCGACCCCGTCGCCGCCACGCTCACCTCGCTCACATACGCAGCCATGGCCACCGTGCTCGCGACCGTCATTGGTGGCCTGACCGCCGTCGCCATCGCGGATCGCACCCGGGGAGGGCGCATCCTCGATCGGGTGGTCCTGCTCCCCCTGGGCACCTCGGCGGTGACCATCGGGCTCGGCTTCCTGATCGCGCTTGATTGGCCGGTCGACCTCCGGGCGTCCCGATGGCTGGTACCGATCGCGCACGCACTCGTCGCCGTGCCGTTCGTGACCCGGACAATGGGGCCTGCCCTCGCCGCCGTGCCGGCACGCCTCCGCGAGGCGGCGACCGTGCTCGGGGCGGACCCCGGGGCGGTCTGGCGCCTCGTGGAGTGGCCGGTGGTGGCGCGCGCCGTCATGGTCGGCGCCGGGTTCTCGTTCGCGATCTCGCTCGGGGAGTTCGGCGCCACCGCGTTCGTCGCACGTCCCGCCGACCCGACGCTGCCCCTCCTCGTCTTCCGCGCACTCGGGCGCCCTGGGGTCGGCGATGTCGCAGCAGCCGGCTCCTTGGTCCTCATGGTCGTGACGGTGATCGCCGTCCTCGCCGTCGATCGATTCCGCACGGGTGAGGAGACGCTGTGAACCTGCAGGTCCGCGGACTCACCGTGGAGTTGGGCGGGACCCGCATCCTGTCCGACGTCGACCTCGACGTCGTGGGGTCCGAGACCCTCGTTCTCCTCGGTCCGAGCGGATCGGGCAAGACGACGCTGCTCCGGGCCGTCGCCGGGCTCGTCCCGGCGCAGGGATCGCTCCGATGGGACGACGAGGAACTGGGAGCGTTCCCTCCCGATCGGCGGCGCTTCGGCATGGTCTTCCAGGACTACGCACTCTTCCCCCACCTCGACGTGGCTGGCAACGTCGGGTTCGGTCCGAGCATCCATGGGACGGCCGATCCCGGGGCCGTGGCGGGGGCCCTGGAGTTGGTCGGACTCGGGGGATTCGGCCCACGCAGGATCGACGGGCTGTCGGGAGGCGAGCAGCAGCGGGTCGCCCTCGCCCGTGCGCTGGTGGCCGAACCCCGCCTCCTCCTGCTCGACGAGCCGCTCGGCTCACTCGATGCGGGGCTGCGCGAGCGCCTCGTGGAGGAGCTCGACCGACTCCTCGGCTCACTGCCCGCCATCCACGTCACCCATGATCGGGCCGAGGCGTTCCGCCTCGCCGACCGGGTGGGGCTCATGCGGGATGGGAGGGTGATCCGGGTCGACACCGCCGAGGCAATCTGGCACGCACCCGACGACCCGTGGAGCGCTCGCTTCATCGGCCACCGCAATGTCTTCGCCGACCACTTCGTCCCCGAGGACTCCATCCGGGTCACGGCCGACGGGACATCGGCCGAGGTCATCTCGGCACGGTTCTCCGAGGGTCGATGGGAGGTCCGATGGGAACTCGAGGGAGGACTCCAGCTCCTGTCGTGGGAGGAGCGGCGCCTCGGCGGACAGGCGCGTCTCACATTCGAGCGACGGTCGTTCGGCTAACCGTCGCCGACGTCGTCCGCCGGAGTCGGCACGAGCAGGGCGGGACCCCGCTCGAGCGACACCACGAGCAATTCACCGTCGGAACGCTCGCCGAACGACGGGAGCAGCGGCACGCGCACCCCGAGGTCGATCACCCCGACCACGTCGGTCCCGTCCAGTTCGAGCGCGTGGAGTCGGCCCCGGCAGTAGTCGGCGAAGACGTACATCCCCCGCAGCTCAGGGATCGCCTCGCCCCGGTACACGTAGCCGCCGGTGATCGCGCACCCGACTGAGGGGTGGGCGTACTCGAACACCGGGAGGAGGTGGCCCGGCGGAACGTCGCCCTGGAAACGGTACGACCCTTCGAGGCCCGACCACCCGAAGTTGGCGCCCCAATCGTCGGCGGTGAGGACGTTCACCTCCTCGGTGCAGTTCTGCCCGACATCGCCGATCCATAGGGCGCCGGTGTCCCTGTCGAACGAGATGCGCCACGGATTGCGGAGCCCGTACGCGATGACCTCCTCCCTGCCGGCGGTGAAGAAGCCGCCCACGAAGGGGTTCTCAGGGGGGATGTCGTACCCGTCCCGAGTCGGATCGATGCGAATGATCGAGGAGAGGAGCGTCGAGGGGTCCTGGCCGTTGAGGCCCGGGTCGCCGATGGCGCCGCCGTCGCCGAAGGAGATGTACACCATGCCATCGGGGCCGACCTCGATGTCACCGCCCTGGTGCCATTCATGGGGTTGCTCGAGGCGGAGGACGAGTCGGGGCGAGTCGATCGGGAGGCCTTCGGGGTCGAGCGTGTAGGCCCGGATCTCCAGGTCGCCCCGCAGGTCGGTGAGCGCGAGGTACATCGCATTGCGCGCACGATCGACGGCGACGTCGGTGAGTCCCTGCTCGGCGCCCTCGCTCAGGACCTGCTCACGGAGGTCGAGGAGTACCTCGGAACCGCCATCGGAGACCCGGTGGAGTGTCCCCGGCTTCGACGTCACGAGCAACGACCCGTCGAGTGTCTCGGCGACCGACGTGGCGTCCGCGACTCCGGCCAGTGGTTCGATCCGCAACGGCGCACCGTCCCACTCGTCCACGCCGAGCGTGTCCCAGTCGGGGACCTCCCCCACACGTGGGGCCACGCAGTCCTCCCACCCGTGTGACGTCCGCGCCGTCGCCCGGTCGAGGAGGACCACCGACGTGGCGCCGAGGGCCACGACGAGCGAGGCCACCCCGACCACGACGAAGAACCGTGGCGAACGCATCAGGTGACCATCGCGTCCATGAACCCGAACGGCGCACGGGTCGGACGGCCCTCCAGCGTGGTGAACGCCGCGGTGACGAGCATCTCGAAGATCGGCTCCTCGTCGTGGGAGACGACCTGTCGCCACGTCGCAGAGGCCCGGCGCCCCTCATGGAGCTCGGTGGTGATCGCGAGCACCTGTCCCTCGGTCGCCGACTGGAGGAACTTGGCCTGCACCTCGGTCACGACGATCCGGTAGCCAGCGTCCTCGAGCGTGCCCATCCCCCATCCCGCCTGCTCGAGCATGGCGATGCGAGCCGCCTCGCAGTACGAGAAGTAGACGGCATGGTTGAGGTGGTTGTACGGGTCGAGCTCGCCCCAGCGAACGGGGATCTCGTGCACGAACGGCATCGGGCCGGAAGGCTACCGCCCGGCCCCCGCCACCTCGTCGGGCCTACGGCACCTCGAACGGAGCGACGATCGTCGGCGCGTCCTCAGTTGCGGAGTCGTCCGCCAGCACGATCCGATAGTCGCCGGGGGCAAGCCCGGAGATG
Organism: uncultured Acidimicrobiia bacterium; assembly: GCA_964600365.1. Lineage (GTDB taxonomy): Bacteria > Actinomycetota > Acidimicrobiia > Spongiisociales > JAENVV01. The sequence continues at coordinate 39,085 of CAZRJG010000003.1, read as the reverse complement.
TCGAGTTCGAGGCCCCACCATCCCCACGTCTCCGACCAGTCGGTCGTCATGACGCCGAACACACCCGACCCCGGGGCGAACAGGGCGTTGCCCGTCGCGGGCACGGCGACCACGGCATCGGTGGCATCGAGCACTCGGGCCGAGAAGGAGGCCTCGAAGGGACGGCCGTACCCCCAGAGGGAGACGGTCTCGGCGGTCGCCTCGAAGAAGGCTCCCACCAACGACTCGTTGCGCTCCGTCCCCACCGGGGAGCCGGCCGCCAGGTGCACGACGACCTGGCCCTGCTCCGCGAGGTACTCGGTGGACGCCTGCGAGGCGCCGTGGATGTCGATCCAGATCTCGCCGTCGGTGCCCCGCACCGTGTACACCTCGAGGTCAGGGGTGATGATCTCCGTGGCGGGCCACAGGACCTGGAGCCACCCGGACTCGGGTCGCTCGATCTCGAGGCGCACGATGCCCGCAGGGAGCACCTGGGCGGTGACGGCGGGCAGGGTCGTCCCGAGGTGGTCGAGCCCATCTCCCTCGGCGAGGGTGACGACGAGTTGGCTACACCCGCCGAACTCGAGCAGGAGCAGGTCCATCAGTTGGTCGTAGGAGGAATCAGGATCGCCCGGATGGCTCGCAACGCCGCCACTCGGGTCGCAGGTCCCGGTGACCGGTCCCCACTCGTCGATCGGTTCCGTGTAGAAGCTGTTCACCCATGCCCAGGGCACCTGGTACGGCTCGGGGTCGAACACGAGCTGGACAGCGGGATCACTCAACACGATCTTCGACCAGGTGCCGCCGTCAGCGACCTCTGCCACCTCGCCGGTGAATCGGAACGTCGAATACGCGGGGTCGAGTTCGGCGAAGAGCGGCCCTCCCGTACCCGGGAGCATTCGTGCGTTGAGCACGTCGTCCTGGGGCACGTTGGCGACCCGGTGGGTGGAGGAGAGCCGGATCGGCTCACCGACCGCGATCACATCGGAGAAAGAAGTACCAGAGGGCACCGAGGTGGTCGTGGTCGGCGCAACCGTCGTGGTCGGCGCGACGGTGGGAGCGGGCGAACCAGTGGTCCCGGGGGCGGCGGTCGTCCCGGACGAATCACCGACACACCCCACGAGCACGAGGATGAGAGCAAGGAACATGGCACCACGACGCACGGAACACCTCCTGTGTCTTCCCCCAGTCTGACGCATGCACGCCCGTCCGTGGTTCGCGGGACTCCTCGTGCTTCCCGCACGGTGCGTCGTACCCTTCCGGTCATGACCTCCACCGCCGACCTCTGCGACACCCATCCCGACGACGTCTCCGTCCTCGAGATCCCCCTCCTCACCTATGGGGAGGTCGAGTCGTTCGCCGGCCCCATCCGCACCGTGAAGTGCCACGAGGACAACACCCACGTCCGCGGGCTCCTCGAGCAGGAGGGCAAAGGCGCCGTCCTCGTGGTCGACGGCGGGGGGTCGCTCCGGTGTGCGCTCGTGGGCGACACCCTTGCGGGCCTCGCCGTCGAACAGGGTTGGGCGGGCCTCATCGTGTACGGCTGCATCCGCGATAGCGACGCCATCGATGAGTTGGAGGTCGGCGTGAAGGCCCTCGGCACCAACCCGCGTCGATCGGTGAAGCGCGGTGAGGGCCGCATCGACGTCCCCGTGTCCTTTGGCGGCGTCACCTTCACACCCGGCGAGTACGTCACTGCAGACTCCGACGGCGTCGTGGTGACGGCCCGTCCCCTCGGCTGACGATGCGCCTCTTCGAGGCCCTCCTCGTTGCGCTCCTTGCAGTCGGATTCGCGTTGCCGCGCGGTCGACCGCGGATCGCATGGTCCCTCGCGGCACTCCTCGCGGCAGGTTCACAGGTGTGGCTCGAGGGCTGGCGCTGGCAACTCGTCCCGGCGGGAGTCCTGCTGGCCGTCCTCCTCCTCCGCTCCCTCCCCGCGGATCCCGATCGACGGCCAGCGGCGCGCAGGGTCGCCGTGGGCCTCGTCGTCGGCGTCGTCGGAGGACTCCTTCCCGCCCTCCTGCCGGTCCCCGATCTTCCCGAGCCGGGTGGCCCCTACGCCGTGGGCACGGCTTCGTTCGAGATCGTGGACCCCAAGCGGGACGAGCCCTATGGGTCGCTCGCGGGTGAGCCCCGACGCATCGTGGTGCAGGCCTGGTACCCGACCAGCGAGTCCGACGGTGACCCGGTCCCGTGGACGCCCAACATCGCCGCCATCGGCCCCGTCATCGCCGAGCAACGGGGCTTGCCATCGTTCCTCTTCGACCACACCCGCTATGTGACATCGCACGCGACCGTCGACGCCCCCATCCTCCCGGGACCCTGGCCAACCATCGTGTACTCCCATGGGTGGACCGGGTTCCGGACGGTCGCGCCGGACCAGGCCGAAGCACTGGCCTCCCACGGCTTCATCGTGCTCGCCCCCGACCACACCCATGGGGCGGTCGCAACCGTGCTCGCCGACGGGACGGCGGTGACCTTCGACCCCGCGGCACTCCCCGACGCCGAGGAGGTCGGGGTCGACGCCTACCAGGAGGCGATCGAACTGCTCGTGGAGACCTACGCCGGCGACATCTCCCTCGTGGTCGAGACGATGGAGTCGGGAACCGGTCCGGCGGCGGTCCTCGCCGCGCAGGCCGACACTTCGATGCTCGGCGTCTTCGGCCATTCGACCGGAGGGGGGGCTGCGATCCGCTTCTGCCTCGAGGATCATCGGTGCGACACCCTCGTCGGCCTCGATGCGTGGGTGGAGCCGATCCCGCCGGCGATCCTCTCCGTGCCCCTTGACGTCCCCTCGCGGTTCCTTCGTTCCGAGGGGTGGACCGGGACGCCCAACGACGCCCTCCTCGCCGGTGTCGTGTCACGCGCCGAGGCCCCGGCCGACCTGTGGAGCATCCCCGGGGCCGAGCACAACGACTTCACGTTCGTGTCCTACGTGTTCCCCTTCGCCCACTACGTCGGCCTGCGCGGACCCATCGAGCCCGACATCGTCGTCGGGCTTGTGAACGGCACCCTCACCGACTTCTTCGACCACTATCTCGCGGGCGGTCCCCCTCCCGGCGACCCCGCGCCGCCCGCCATCGGGGACTGACGGCGCGAGGAGGCGAGGGCTACGCTCCCGCCCATGCGCCTGCGCCTGCTCCTCCTCGCCCTGGCCGCGATCGCCCTCGCCTCCTGCGCCTCCCAGGGGGCCGACGTCGAGGTCGCCATGCTCGACAACACCTTCTCCCCCGCGGTGATCAACGTGCCGGTGAACGGCACCGTGCTGTTCCGCAACAACGGGCGCAACCCCCACAACGCCATCGACGCCGGAGGGACGTTCTCGACCGAGGACTCGTTCGGGTCGCTGGTGATGAACCAGGGCGACGAGACCACGCTCCGCTTCGCCAAACCGGGCGTCTATCAGATCTACTGCTCCTTCCACGCCGCCAAGGGCGACGACGGGTCGTACTCGGGGATGGTGGCGACGCTCGTCGTCGGCGACCCGGACCAGGCCGAGGCCGCCACCGAGGCCCGGGCCGAGGTGCCCCGCGACTGGACCGGGCAGACGCTCGTGGTTCCCGACGACGGGTTCCCCGACATCCAGACCGCGGTCGATGCCGCCGAACCGGGTGACCTCGTCCTCGTCAGGTCCGGGACGTACAAGGAACAGGTGACGGTCACCACCCCCGGGATCACGATCCGGGGCGAGGACCGCAACGCCGTCATCCTCGACGGCGAGTTCATCCTTGAGAACGGTGTCTTTGCCACCGCCGACGGCGTGGCCGTCGAGAACCTCACGACCAAGAACTACCTCTCGAACGGGGTGTTCTGGACGGGCGTCACCGGCTATCGGGGCTCGTACCTCACGGCCATCGACAACCTCGTGTATGGCATCTACGCCTTCGATTCTGTGGACGGCCTCATCGAGCACTCCTACGCATCCGGGTCGTGGGACTCGGGCTTCTACATCGGCCAGTGCGACCCCTGCAACGCGATGATTACCGACGTCGTGAGCGAGTACAACGGCCTCGGCTACTCGGGCACGAACAGCTCCGGCAACATCTACATCGTCAACTCGACCTGGCGCTACAACAGCGGTGGGATCGTCCCCAACACACTCGACTCGGAGCTGCTGCCGCCGGTCCGTAACAACGTCATCGCCGGCAACCTCGTCCATGGGCAGGGCACCGTGGAGGTGCCCACCGGCGCCGTGCAACGCACCGCCGAAGGCGGGGGGATCCTCTACCCGGGTGGGCGCAGCGCCCTCATCGTCCAGAACCTCGTCGTGAACAACACAGGCTTCGGGATCGCCCTCACGCCGATGTTCGACGCCAACTTCTGGGCGCCGGGCGGCTCGAGGGTCGTCGACAACATCGTCACCGGCAACGGCCGGGTGGACCTCCTCCTCTCCGGACCGGCAGACGACCGCTCCTGCTTCGCCCGCAACGAGTACGACGGTTCCATCCCGCGCTCGCTCGGAGTCCTCCACGACTGCGACGGCGTCAACCTCCCCAGCCCCGTCTCGCTCGGCACGTTCTCGCAGCTGGCCGCGGCATTCGCCCAGGGCAACACCACCGAGAACGCCTTCCCGAATGCCGGTGGCCCCGGCCCCGAGGCCCTCGACTTCGACCAGCTCCCAGGAGGCGCTTTGGCGCCGGTGCGGCCGGCCATTGACGTGTTCGCTGGCCTCGACACGGACCTCTCCAACTTCCCGACCCCGACCGAGGCGCCCGACGAGCCCGTCGACGACGTGTTCGTCCTCGGGGCGGTGCCGATCCCCGGCAACACCTGGACGCTGCTGTTCGGGTTCCTCCTCGACTGGCTGCCCTGGATCGTCTGGGTCGGCAGTGGCATCGTTGCGATCCGCCGCACGCTGGCCGGCGCCTCGGGCAGCATCGGCAAGGCAGCCTGGATCGCAGTGATCGTGCTCGTCCCCGCCGTCGGCGTCATCGCCTGGGCACTCGCCGGCCCGTCCCGTCCGGCAAAGCGCTTCTCCCTCGTGTTCGGCGGCCTCGGCGTGTGGCTCGTTGCCCTGGTGGCGGCCCTCATGGCCGGGGGACTCGTGTGACGGACCGGCCCGAGGCCCGGGAGCCCACCGAGGGTCCCCGGTCGCCGGAGCGGAGGGAGGTGCTCCGCCGCCTCGGGGTCTCGGGGGCAGTGCTCCTCGGGGGTGCAGCAGGAGGCGCCGGGGCCCAGGGCATCGGCCGGCTCCTCGATGGCGAGCGGGCCGAGGCCACGGACGACGACCCCCGGGGCCTCCTCTCCGAAGGAACCCTGCCCGGGCAGCTCATCGACGTGTACGGCGGTGCGTTCGACCCACCGCCACACCTCACGGTCGACGACCTCGACGCCCGGGCGACACCCCCTCCCTTCGATCCAGGAGCCCCGACGGTCCGCGACATCGAGATACGGGTCACCGTCGAGCAGGTCGAGATCGCCAACGGGCTCAGCTACGAGGCGTGGCTCTACAACGGGACCGCGCCGGGTCCGACGCTGCGCGCCAACGAGGGCGACCTCCTCCGCGTCCACTTTCGGAACCTCACCGGCAAGAGCCACAACCTCCACTTCCATGGGCGCCACTCCGTCGCCCACGATGGATGGCAGCCCATCCCCCCAGGCGGCGAGACCGTGTACGAGATCGAGGCCGGGCCGGCGGGGTTCCACCCCTACCACTGCCATGTGATGCCGATCGGTCACCACATCCAGAAAGGGCTCTACGGGATGCTCATCGTGGACCCCCCAGGTGGGAGGCCCGAGGCACACGAACGCCAGCTCATCCTCTCGTCGTGGGATCCCCGCGAGACGGGGAAACCGGACCTGTTCACGTGGAACGGGATCGCCGGCGGGTACGCCAAGTTCCCGATCCGGGTCCCCGTGGGTGAGCCGATTCGCCTCTTCGTGCTCAACATGGCGGAGGGCGAACCCATCGCCTCCTTCCACGTGCACGCCGAGACATTCGACGTCTTCCCGTCCGGGACGTCCGACATCCCGTCGATGCACACCGACATCGTCGCGTTCACCCAGACCGAGCGGGCGATGCTCGAACTCACCTTCCCCGAGAAGGGCAGGTACATGTTCCACCCGCACCAGAGCTGGATCGCCGATCGTGGCGCCATGGGCTGGTTCACAGCCGTCTGAATCCGACGCTGCCGGTACCCTCCCACCCATGTCGGTACCCACCCCTCCCGTTGCGCGGGTCGAGCCCGTCGAGATCACGCAGCTCGGGCACACGCGAGTCGATCCGTACCAGTGGATGAAGGACCCGAACTGGCAGGAGGCCCTGCGCGATCCCTTGCAACTGGACCCCGCCATCCGCGCCCACCTCGAGGCCGAGCGGGCATACGCAGATGCCGTCCTCGCAGACGCCACCGGCGACCTCCCCGAGAAGCTCTACGCCGAGCTCGTCGGCCGGATGCAGCAGGACGAGAGCACGGTCCCCTTCCCCGACGGCCCGTGGGAGTACTACCGGCGCTACCGCGAGGGCGGCGAGCACCCCCTCCTCTGTCGCCGCCCACGGGGCGGCGGCGAGGAGCAGATCCTCCTCGACGGCGATGCGCGAGCCGAGGGCCTCGCGTTCTACGGCATCGGATCGGCCTCGCACTCACCCGACCACTCGATGCTCATGGTCTCCGAGGACGACAAGGGAAACGAGGACTACGTCCTCCGGATCCGGAACGCCGCAACCGGGGAATGGCTCCCCGAAACGATCGCCCGCGTGTACGGCGGTGCCGTGTGGGTCGACGACGAGCGGATCCTCTACGCGGTTCGGGACGACGGCTTCCGCCCGCGATGGGTGAAGCTCCACCGCATCGGGACCGATCCTGCCGACGACCCGGTGCTCTACGAAGAGGAGGACGAGGGCTTCTTCATCTCCCCCGGACGCATGCTCTCGGGCGAGTACGTATACATCCACGGCAGCGACCACGACACGAGTGAGGTCCGGATCGCCCGCGCCGACGACCCCGACCTCACGTTCACACTCATCGCCGGACGCGAGCAAGGGGTCGAGTACTACCCCGAGCACCTCGGGGACCGCTTCCTCATCCGCACGAACCTCGACGCCGTCGACTTCCGGATCGTCGAGGCGCCGATCGCCTCCCCGGGCCGCCAGCACTGGTCCAACGTCGTGCCACACGAGGCGGGGACCCTCATCGAGGGATTCGTGCCTTTCGCAGGCCACCTCGTCCGACTGGAACAGCGCGACGCCCTGCCCCGGATCGTGACCAGGGACCTCTCCACGGGGACGGAGCACACCCTCGCGTTCGACGAGGACGCCTACGCCCTCGGGATCCGGTCGGGCTACGAGCAGAACACCACCACGCTCCGATTCACCTACTCGTCGATGTCCACGCCCCAGCAGGAGTTCGACGTCGACCTCGTGAGCCGCGAGCGGACCCTCCGCAAGCAGCAGCTCATCCCCTCGGGCCACGATCCGTCGCGGTACGTCGTGCGCAGGTCCCACGCCGTCTCCCACGATGGTGAAACCGTGCCCGTGACGGTCCTCCACCACGTCGACACCCCGATCGACGGCTCTGCACCCGCCGTCCTGTACGGCTATGGGGCCTACGGGTATGCACTTCCCGCCAGCTTCTCGCCCCACCGGTTCTCGGTCGTGGACCGAGGTTTCGTGTATGCCATCGCCCACATCCGGGGGGGGAGCGACAAGGGATACGCGTGGTACACCGCCGGGAGCCGACAGGACCGGCCGAACACGCACCACGACTTCATCGCAGCCGCCGAGCACCTCATCGCCGAGGGGTACTCCTCGGCAGGACGCATCGCCTGTCATGGCCGCAGTGCCGGCGGGCTCCTCGTCGGGGCCGTGGCGAACATGCGCCCCGACCTCTGGGGACTCGTCATGGGCGACGTCCCGTTCGTCGACGCCCTCAACACCATGTCTGACGTCGACCTCCCGCTCACACCACCCGAGTGGCCGCTGTGGGGCAACCCGATCGAGGACGAGGAGGCGTACGAGACGATCGCCGGCTACTCGCCGTACGACAACATCGCCGAGGTGCCCTACCCGCCCTTCTTCGTGACCGCTGGCGTCTCGGACCCTCGCGTCACGTATTGGGAGGCAGCGAAGTGGGTGGCACGACTCCGGGCCACGATGACGAACGACGCCCCCGTGCTCTTCCATGTGAACGTCGACGCAGGCCACTTCGGCGACGCGGGCAGGTTCGGCCACCTCAAGGAGGATGCGGCGCGGATCGCCTTCCTCCTTTGCGTGCTCGGCTGAGCCCCGAATGAGCGCGGCCACGATCGACCGTCTCTACGCCGCCCTCTCGAGGCGCGACGGCGCTGCGATGGCCGACTGCTACCACGCGAAGGCCACGTTCTCGGATCCCGTCTTCGTCGACCTACGAGGAGCCGAGATCGGAGCGATGTGGGGCATGCTCTGTACCCGGGGCGACGACCTCGCAGTGACCTGGTCCGACGTGCGGTCGGACGGGGCCACCGGCGGGGCGAGGTGGGAGGCGACGTACTCGTTTGGGCCCCGGCGCCGGGGCGTCCACAACCGCATCGAGGCGCGCTTCACCTTCGCCGACGGGCTGATCCTCACCCAAGAGGACCGGTTCGACCTCTGGCGGTGGAGCCGCATGGCGCTCGGTCCCGTCGGCACCGTGTTGGGCTGGTCGCCAATGATCAGGAACCGAGTTCGGGCCCAAGCAGAGTCAGGCCTGCGACGGTGGACGGAGCAGGGATCTTCGTAGCCGACCCGCGGGTCCCCGTCAGGAGGCGGCGATCTCCCTGAGCACCTCGACGTGGGCGGCGAGGTCGAACGCCGGGTCGAGGAGGTAGCGGACGGTGAGTCCATTCAATGTGGCGAGGACGAGCTCAGCCCGCGGCGTCGCATCGGCCACCTCCATCTGCGGGTTCGCCGCGCACAGCGCAGCGGCGAGGTAGTCGACCCGCTTCTCCTGGAAGTGGCGGATGCGGTCGACGATGTCGGTCCGGTTGACGGCGCCGGTGACACCCAGCCGGGCGTAGATCATCGCTGCGGTCGGGTTGTCGAGGACGAAGCGGACCCATTGATCGATGAACTCGTCGAGCGATGGCGTGCCGGCGGGGCGTTCGGCGGCGCTTCGCATCGTCTCGAGGAGCACCTCGAAGATGGCGTCGTCCTTCGACCCGAAGAGGTTGTAGAAGGAGCCAGGCCGGACGTCGGACCGGTCGCAGATCGCCTGGATGGTCGTGCCCTCGGGTCCTTCCTCGGCGAGGAGCGCAGCCGTCGCCTCCAGGATCCGGTCCCGCGTCGCCAATCCCGTTCGATACCGCGCCATGCGGGGGGACGGTAGCGGGCAGCCCCGGCGACCCCGTCGACGCCGTCCGGGCTCAGACGTTGAAGAGGAAGTGCATCACGTCGCCGTCCTCGACGACGTACGACTTGCCCTCGACGCGCAGTTTGCCTGCAGCCTTCAGCTTCGCCTCCGAACCGAGTTGGAGGAGGTCGGGTATCCGGTACACCTCGGCGCGGATGAATCCCCGTTCGAAGTCCGAGTGGATCTCGCCGGCGGCCTGTGGTGCCGTCTCCCCGGCGTGCACGGTCCAGGCCCGCACCTCCTTGGGTCCGGCGGTGAAGAACGTGCGCAGGCCGAGGAGGTCGTACGTCTCGCGGGCGAGGACGTGGAGCCCCGGCTCCTCGAGGCCCAGTTCTGCGAGGAAGTCGGCGCGATCCCCCTCCGGGAGCTCTGCGATCTCGGACTCGGCCGCTGCGCAGATCAGCACGACGCCGGACCCGTCCTCGGCGGCTCGGGAGCGCACCGCATCGACGTACTCGTTACCTGCCAGGCCGGCCTCGTCGACGTTGCAGACGAAGAGGACCGGATGGCCCGTCACCATCTGGACGTCCTTGAGCGACTCCCGCTCCTCCTTCGACCACGACCCCGAGCGCATGGGGCGGCCCTCGGCGAGCACCTCGACCAACTTCCTCGTCACGTCGCGGTGGAACACGACGCCCTTCTCCCCCGCACGGGCCTGTCGCTCGAGTCGTTCGAGGCGCCGCTCGGCCACCTGGAGGTCAGCGAGGATCAACTCCGTCTCGATCGTCTCGATGTCACGGAGCGGATCGACCGAACCGTCGACATGGGTGATGTCGTCGTCTTCGAAGCACCGCACCACCTCGAGCACCGCATCCACCGACCGGATGTGACCGAGGAACTGGTTCCCGAGTCCCTCGCCCTCGGATGCGCCGCGGACGAGGCCAGCGATGTCCACGATCTCCACGGTTGTGGGGATGACCTCCTTCGCGTGGATCACGGACTGGAGCTCGTCGAGGCGCGGGTCGGGCACGGCGATGACGCCGACGTTCGGCTCGATGGTGGCGAACGGGTAGTTCGCCGCCTCGACGCCGGCGGCGGTGAGGGCGTTGAAGAGCGTGCTCTTGCCCACATTGGGGAGGCCGACGATGCCGGCTTGCAGTGCCACGGGAGACTCCGGGAGGGGGACGGCGGGAGGGTAGGCGCCAGCCAGCGGCTGTCGGTCGTCAGGGCCGACCGTCTACGACGCAGGTCCCCCCTCCAGGGGGGACCTGCCGTCGTGTCGCGACAGACCTCCGTTGGATGCCCGCCTCTACC
>CAZRJG010000003.1:0-28447 GCA_964600365.1 uncultured Acidimicrobiia bacterium | reverse complement strand
AGGGGGGACCTGCCGTCGTGTCGCGACAGACCTCCGTTGGATGCCCGCCTCTACCCTCTCGGCATGGCTGAACGAATCGGATTCATCGGACTGGGCATCATGGGGCGGGGAATGGCCGCCAACCTCCTACGGGCGGGGCACGACGTCGTGGTGTGGAATCGCACCGCCGATCGGATGGAGCCACTCGTCGCGGACGGCGCCGCAGCGGCCGACTCCCCCGCCGACGTGGCAAGGCGATGTTCGATCGTCATGATCTGCGTCTCGGACACCCCCGACGTCGAAGCGGTGGTTGAGGGAGACGGGGGAATCCTCGAGGGACTCGAAGCAGGCAGTCTTGTCGTGGACCACTCCACGATCAGTCCGTCCGCGACGGTACGCCTCGCCGAGGCCGTCGCCGAGCGGGGCGCATCGTGGATCGACGCCCCCGTGTCGGGCGGGAGCGAGGGGGCTGAACGCGGGACCCTCAGCATCATGGCCGGTGGGAGCGACGAGGACCTGGCCCGGGTCCGCCCGTACCTCGAAGCCTTCGGTTCGACCATCACCCACGTCGGAGGCGTGGGAGACGGCCAGCGCGTGAAGATCGTGAACCAGGTCCTCGTGGTGGGGACCCAACTCGCCGTCTCCGAGGCCCTCCTCTTCGCAGACGCTGCGGGGCTGGACCTCGAGGCCACGCTCGCCGCGGTGACCGGGGGCGCGGCGGGCTCCTGGATGCTGGCCAACCGCGGGCCCCAGATGGCGGTGAGGGACTGGCGGCCCGGGTTCACCATCGACCTCCAGCAAAAGGACCTCCGACTCGCCCTCGGCGCCGCCGATGAGGTGGGCGTGCCCCTCCCGGCAACCGCGCTCGTGTACCAGATGTACCGATCGCTCCAAGCCGTCGGACTCGGCGGCCTCGGCAACCACGCCCTCGTGATGGCGCTCGAACGCATGGCAGGGCATGAGATGGGCGCGGACTGAGCGCCGGGGCCAGGTCCCCGCAGTACCATCGCCGTCCCCGCCACGGAGCGCCATCATCGAGATCTTCGACAAGGAGTACCTGCCCCCCACCCCTCCCGAGGAGATCGACGCCGCGCTCGCCCGCCTCTCCGAGAAGGCGGCCTGGTGGGCCGGAACCTCGGTGGCGGAGCGGATCGGCCTTCTCGAACGGGTCATGGCCGATACGCGGGACGTCGCCGAGGACTGGGCGCGCGAGGCATGTGCGAACAAGGGCATCTCGTTCGACGACACCGTCGCCGGCGAGGAGTGGTTCGTCGGCCCCGTGCTCACCATTCGCCTCGCTCGACTCCTCCGCGACTCGCTGAAGGACATCCTCCGAGCGGGCAGTCCCATCCCTCCGGGACCCATCGCCCAACGAGATGACGGCAGGACCGTCGTCGGGGTGTTCCCGACGTCGCCTCTGGAGAAGGTGCTCTACCCCGGTATCACCGCCGAGCAGTGGATGGAGCCGGGTGTGACACCTGAGAACCTCACCGCCCACCAAGCAGAGGGGTACTCGCCATGGGAGACCCCGGAGCCGGGGGTCCTCGCGCTCCTGGGAGCGGGCAACGTGACGAGCATCCCGCCCATGGACGCCATCACGAAGCTCGTGGTGGACCACAAGGTCGTCTGCCTCAAGTTGAGCCCGGTGAACGAGTACATGGGCAAACACCTCGAGAAGGCCCTTGCTGCGTTCATCGAGGTCGGCGTCCTCGAACTCGTCTACGGCGGCGTGGAGACGGGCCAATACCTGTGCTTCCACGACAAGGTGGGCCTGATCCACCTCACCGGTTCTCAGGCCACCCACGATGCCATCGTCTACGGCATGGGGGACGACGCGGACGAGCGCAAGGCGAAGGACGATCCCCTCAACCACCGCCCCGTGACCGCCGAGCTCGCCAACCTGAGCCCGTTCATCGTCGTGCCCGGTCCCTGGACCAACGCCGAACTCCGCTACCAGGCGGCGCACATCGCCACCTCGCTCACCAACAACGCAGGGTTCAACTGCAACTGCACCCGGGTGATCGTGACCCACGCACAATGGAAGCTCCGGGAGTCGCTGCTGGGGGCCCTCGGCGAGGCGCTCGCCGCCGTGCCGGATCGCGCCCCCTACTACCCCGGGGCAGTCGATCGCTGGAGGGAGTTCGTCGATGCCCACCCCGACGCCAAACTCTTCGGCGAGGTGGGGGACCTCTGCGTCCCCTGGACCCTCATCGACGGACTCGACCCGGAGGCCGAGGACGAGATCTGTTTCACCAAGGAGGCCTTCAACGGGGTGACCTCCGAGGTGGCACTCGACGCACCCCGCGACGTCGCCGCGTACATCCGCCAGGCCGTTGCCTTCTGCAACGAGAAGGTGTGGGGATCGCTCAACGTCACCCTCCTCGTCCATCCGACGTCGATGAAGGACCCTGAGGTCGCCGAAGCGGTCGAGCAGGCGATCGCCGACCTCCGATATGGCTCCATCGGACTGAACGTGTGGGCGGGACTCGCCTACGCGCTCGTCTCCACGACCTGGGGCGCCCACCCCGGACACCCCCGAAACGACATCCAGACGGGGACGGGGACGATCCACAACTCCTACCTGTTCACCAAGCCGCAGAAGTCCGTCGTCCGGGCCCCGTTCATGTCGAGGCCGAAGCCGCTGTGGGTTGCCGGGCACCGCACGATCGATGAGATCTCCAGGCGCCTCGTCGACTTCGAGGCCGACCCGGGATGGGGACACATCCCGGGCCTCGTCGCCCAGGCCGTTCGGGCGTAGGCAATCCACGAAGCAGTGCGCGACCTCAGGCGGTTCGCCGTCGACGCACTCGGGCCATGCCACAGGGGTAGGGACGACCACCCACAGGATCCCCCTGGACGGCGTCGGATCGCGCATCGGAGACGAAGCTCCCCCAGACAGATCCCCCCTGGAGGGGGGACCTGTCTGTTCCCTCACCCAGCGTTCTCTGGGTATCCGAGTGTCGGACCCGAAGCGCAATACATCAGCCCGAGGGCACGCGGAGAGCGCCCGGAGCATCCGCTCCGGGCGCTCTCCAACGGCTTACTGCTCGCCCTACGTCCAGGCCGTCAGTCCGATCGTCTCGAGCGTCTCGAGCGCATGGACGCCGATGCCGTTCCACCCGATGGTGAACACGTGGTCACCGATCACGACGATCCGGGTCACCTGGGCACGCCAGGGATCGAAGGGGAACTGTTGGCAATCGGGCTGGTCGCCCTCGCACCAGGTGAAGGGACCCTCAAGTCCGTTACGTAGGGTGGCGTCGTGGGAAATGGTGGCGCCGTCGACGCGGATGGCGAGGGCGCCCGCATCGAAGGACTCCTTCTCCGTCTCGCGATCCCAGTCCCACATCTGATAGGGAGCGAAGACGAGGCCTTCGGACAACCATGACGTGAAGGCACGGTGGTCCCACTCGGCGGCCGAGTACCCGCCCTCGAAGGTGACCTGGTCGATCCGCTGGGGGTCGGAGGGATCGCTCACGTCGAAGAGGCTGAACTGGGTGCCCTCGGTCCGTCCCTGCTCATCGGCGTCCTGTCCCACGCCGAGCAGCAGTCCGTCGCCCACAGGGTGGAGGTACGCCGAGTAGCCGAGGATCTTCAACTCGCCCGCCACCGTCGGGGTCGTGGGGTCGGAGATGTCGATGACGTAGAGCGGATCGGTCTGGCGGAAGGTCACGACGTACCCGGTGGAACCGATGTACCGGACGGCGTAGATTCGCTCACCCTTGCCGAGGCCGCCCACCTGGCCGATCTCGGCGAGTTCGCGGTCGGTCGGACGCAGCACGGTCATGAAGCTCTCGGAGGTCTCAGAGGTCCACCACCCCCAGGGGTCGAGCGTCGACGCGACCCGGAGGTCGCCTTCGAACTCACTCATCGCCCACTGGCCGTTGAGGAAGCCCGGCACCGACCCAGAGCCTTCATAGGCCACCCGATCGCCGGCATAGGCGAACTTGTGGATGTGGGTCTGGAACTCCTCTGCGGCGTCCACGGCCGCGCCCTCGTCGTTGAGGGCCACCCAATCGACCCAGCGTTGGGTCGCGACGTACAGCGCGTCGGTCGAGCCATAGATGGTCTCGCCCTCGGCTGCCACGCCGTCGGCGGTCCACCGACCGAGGCCGTTGGCGTCGAGGGCGAAGCTCATCACTGCGACCGTTGCCAGGCCACTGAAGGCGGGCGGGGCGTACACGCTGCTGCAATCGAGGAGCACGCCGTCGGACTCGGCCCCGGACGCCTCATCGGTCTGCACGAAGTAGGGGAGCCAGTTGTCGAACGTCGAGTTGCGGATGATCTCCTTGTTCGCCTCGGTGGCGTTCCGCTCGGCGCGGAGGCCCGACCCGCTGGGGGTGACCCACTCGAACCCGACGGGATAGGAACGGATGACGAGGCGGACGATGCCGTCGGCCATCCGGGCCGAGACGTACCGGCCGTCCACCTGCATCCGACGACTGATGGAGAGGTCCGACGGATCGGAGATGTCAACCTCGACGAGGCTCACCACCTCGCTCTGACCGGACCATGTCTGGCCCATGAGGAGGACGGTGTCGCCGGCGAGGAGCATCTCGGAGTACCACTCCTCACCGCGGAACTCGAGCACGTCGAGCTGCGTCAACTCACTGCCGTCGACGGCGGTGGAGAGGAGCCTGTTGTCGAGGAGCGTGAAGAGGTGGGTGCCGTTCGTCTTCACCATGTCTGGTTCATCGACGCCTTCGGTCTGCACGTTCGTGACCGAATGGTCCACCCCGGCCTGGGGCGTTGCCCCGGGAGCCGCCGCCGCGTCATCGACCGCCATCTCACCCTCCATGAAGACGGGGCCGCCCCACCACTGGCCCTGGAGGCCGTACGGGCCGACCTGCTCGAGGGCGTGCTCGACGTAGTAGCCAAGAAGGTCCTCGCACCGGTCGAACCGCTCGAGTGCGGCGGCGTACAGGCCGAACGGCCCGACGACGGGGTCCGTCCCCGATGCATCGGTCGTATCGCTGGTACCGGCCGCGCATGCGCCGAGCACCAGCGCCGCTGCAAGAAGAATGGAAAGTCGTCGCACGGGGTGTCCTCCTGTTCCGTCAAGGCTATGACGGTCGACGGAGCCCGGACGGTTCCCGTGCCCGAATGCCACTCGTGGGGGTTCGGTCTTCTACGCCGCCTCGATGAGCACCTTGTGCCATCCCTCGGCGCCATCGGGGCGCGGGGAGACAGGGCCTTCGGGTTGCACGATGCCGTCGCTGTCGTAGGCCCGCACCTGGATGGCGTGGCGGCCGGCCGAGAGTTCGACGCCAAGCGTCCACTGGCGCCACGCATCGTCGGAGAAGCCTGCCGAGAGGGTCGCGTCCTGCCACTCGCCGTCGTCGATGCGGACCTCGACCCGGGAGATGCCACGCTGGGGTGCCCACGCGACGCCGCCGATGGGCACGAGGCCTGCCACCACCTGCCGGGAGGGGCGAGGGGTGTCGATTCGGGACGAGATCTTCATGGGGGCTTCCTTCGCCCATCCGCGGGGTACCCAGTAGGCGTCGAAACCCTCCCACGTGGTGAGCTCTATCTCCGAGAGCCACTTCGTCGCAGAGACGTAGCCGTAGAGGCCGGGGATGATGAGACGCGCCGGGAAGCCGTGCTCCATGGGGAGCGGTTCCCCGTTCATGCCAACGGCCACGAGCGCGTCCCGTCCGTCGAATGCGACCTCGGTCGGGAAGCCCGCGGTCCAGCCATCGAGCGAGCGACCGACCAGCTGGGTGGCCCCCTCCTGGACCCCCGCCTTCTCGAGGAGGCGGACGAGCGGCACACCGAGCCACGTGGCGGTGCCCACGAGGTTCCCACCGATCTCATTCGAGACACAGGAGATCGTCACATGCCGCTCGACGAGGGGAAGGGAGAGCAGTTCGTCGAAGGTGAGATCGAAGGGCCGGTCCACCATCCCGGTCACGGCGAGCTTCCACTCGTCCAACGGGACGGCGGGGATGCCGAGGGCGGTATCGATGCGGTAGAAGCGATCGTTCGGGGTGACGAGCGGCGACACGCCATCGACACCCACGCCCGACGGCACCGGACCCGCCGCATCGACTGGTTGGGGGAGGGCGACGTCGGTACGATCGACCGCCGCCACCATCCGGTTCGTGCGCGCACGGCCGGCCACACCGGCGATCACGGTGAAGGCAGTCGCGCCGGCCGCCAAGCCGAGGAACCGCCTGCGATCGGTGGGTTCGGCGACGACCGGGGACCGAACAACGAGCAGGGCCACCAGCCCGACGACCGCACCGACCCCGACGGCGACCAGCGCGGTCCCTGCCTCTTGGAGGGGGTCCCGGGCAACCGCCCATCCGCCGAGCGCTGCGGACCCCGCGAACAGGCCGACGGCCGGGGTGAGGGAGCGCCGGGAGGTGGCGCCGGCAACGATGCCGAGGAGGACGATCACGGCGAGCATCGAACCCAGCAGCACGGTCTTGTCATTGGTCCCGAACGTGCTGATGGCCCACTGCTCGAGCCACTCCGGCGAATGGTCGATGACGATGTCACCCACCGAGAGCAGCGGCGACCGGACACCGAGGAGGAACGCCGCAACCAACTCGGTGACGGCGAGCGACGCACCGGCCGCGAGAGCGCCGACGAAGCCGAGGCGAAGGGTGTCCGATTGCATGTCGATCACGGTACGGAGCGACCCTGCCTATCGGGCATGGATCATGAGCAACAAAGGATAAAGACGAGTCGGGGTAGCGTCGGCGCCATGTTGGTTCGAGTGGAACACCGGGGCCCGATCACCGTCGTGATGATCGACCGCCCGACGCGGAGGAACGCCGTCTCGCTGGCCACGGCGACGGCCCTCGTCGAGGCCTTCGCCGCCTTCGAGGCGGACGAGCAGGCCCACATCGCCGTCCTCACCGGATCGGACGGGACGTTCTGCTCCGGGTTCGACCTCAACGAGGTGGACGGCACCGACTCCGCATATGACCCGAACGGCCCCCCTGTGCTCGGGATCACCCGCTCGACCCCCTCGAAACCGGTCATCGCCGCCGTCGAGGGGCACGCGGTCGCCGGAGGCCTCGAACTCGCCCTCTGGTGCGACCTCCGTGTCGCCTCCACCACGGCGGTGTTCGGCGTGTTCTGCCGCAGGTGGGGGGTGCCGCTCATCGACGGCGGGACCGTGCGCCTCCCACGCCTCATCGGCCACGGCCGGGCAATGGACATGCTCCTCACCGGCCGACCGGTCGACGCCACCGAGGCGCTCGCATGGGGCCTCGTCGATCGCGTCGTCCCCGAGGGCGCCGCCCTCACCGAGGCGCTCGAGCTCGCAGGCCGAATCGCTGCGTTCCCCCAGGTCTGCCTGCGCGCCGACCGGGCGTCGGCACTCGCGCAGTGGGGCCTGCCCCTCGAGGACGCACTGCGCGCCGAGGCCCACGGGGGCGTCGCCCCACTCCGGGAGGAGGCGGCACGGGGGGCAGCCCGATTCGTGGCGGGCCAGGGCCGGGGCGGAACGTAGGGAGCGCGCAGCCACCGCAAGATTCGGGTGGGCACCTCACCGGACGCGGCGTACCGTGGCGCCATGGCACTCGACTACGACACGATCGCCGGGGTCATCCGGTTCCTCGACGAGCGCGTCGACGCACAGCCGACCCTCGAGGATGTCGCGAGCCGGGTTGGCTCGTCACCGACGCACCTCCAGCGGGTGTTCAAGCGGTGGGCCGGTGTGTCGCCGAAGCGGTTCCTCCAAGTGGCGACAGCGGCGACGGCCAAGGACCTCCTGCGGGGGCACGAGTCCGTCCTGGACGCGTCGTACGGGGCGGGGCTCTCGGGCCCGGGACGGCTCCACGACCTCATCGTCGCCGTCGACGGCGTGACCCCGGGGGAGTACAAGACGCGCGGCGAGGGCCTCACCATCCGCTGGGGCTGGCACGACTCCCCCTTCGGCCCGGCCCTCATCGCGCTCTCCGAGCGAGGCGTGGTCGCCCTCTACTTCTCCGCCGAGGGGGTCGAGGACGAGTCGCGGCTGCGTGCCGAGTGGTCGGGGGCCACGCTCGTCGAGGACCCGACCACCACCTGTGCCGTTGCCGATGCAGCGTTCGGGGGAGGCGGGTCGATCTCGCTCCTCCTCAAGGGCACCAACCTCCAGGTGAAGGTCTGGGAGGCACTGCTCCGGATTCCCGACGGCCACGCCGTGACCTACGGCGACGTCGCTCGGGCAATCGACCGACCCGATGCCGTTCGCGCGGTGGCCTCGGCAGTGGGACGGAATCCCGTCAGTTGGCTCATCCCCTGCCATCGGGTGCTGCGATCGACGGGAGCCCTCGGCGGCTACCACTGGGGCCTCGACCGCAAGCGGGCCATGCTCACCTGGGAGGCGGCCCGCAGCGCCCGCGCGGGCTAGGTGTCGTCCCGGGGGACCGTGATCTGCTCGACGCGGGTGTTCGGCATCCGACCGAACACCTCGGGATCCACGATGAACTTCCGGCTGCGCGAACCGCCACCGACGACGACCCGGGCACGGCTCATCACCCTCGCATCCACGAGTACCTCGAGGTCCTCGGGAAGGCCGAAGGGCGTCACGCCTCCGATCTCCATCCCCGTCACCTCGGCCGTTCTGTCCGCGGGGGCGAAGGAGAGCTTCCGCACGCCCATGAGCCGCCGGACTGCGCCGTTCCCGTCGAGGCGGTCGGGGGCGAGCACCACGCACACGGCGAGGTGGCCTTCGGGCTTGCGCGACGCCATGAGGATGCAGTTCGCCGAGTCCTCGGGATCGACGTCGTAGGCCTCGCAGAACGCAGCGGTGTCGGCGAGGGACGGATCGCACTCCATCTCATCGAAGTCGGCGCCGAGCGACCCCAGCGCCTCACGAACCCGGGCCTCGATGTCAGACACCGGCATCGTCCTCGCTGAGCCGGGCTGCTGGCGCGGGCGCCGCTGAGTGGTTCACCGATCCATCCGAGTACTTCGGGTAGATCACCCTGCGACACTCCCAGTGCCCCCATCTCCCGTAGCGGTGGCCCGTCTCGAGCGAGGTCTGGACCAACCACGCAGCCACTGCCGTGTTCGCCTCCGGGTCGAACCGGCTGGAGCCGGCCCATCCCGCTTCGACCGACGCCCAACTCCACGTGGAGGCGAGGAACTGGAACAACCCGGTCGCGCTCGACCGCGGGTTCTGGGCATCCGGATTGCCACGCGACTCGCACTGGATGATCGCGAGCGCTTCTTGGACGAGGCCCTCCGGGAAGTAGATCTCAACGAGCCATCGCCAGGACTCGGCGCCGCGAAGGCTTGCGAGCCGACGCTCCTCCTTCTGCAATGCATCGAGGGCAGCCGAGTAGGCGGAGTCGGCACGGCGCGCCGCTGCCTCGGCGGCAGCCAGTTCCTCCTCGGCCAGCGCATAGAGGTCCTCCAACTCGGCCCGCTTCTCGTCGGCCTCCTCGGTGAGGGCGGCAAGGCCCACCCGCCGGTCCTCGAGGACGAGGCGCCGTCGGTCGAGGTCCGCCCGAAGCGCCGAGTAGTCGGCGACGTGGTTCTGTTCCTCCTGGGCGAGGTCGTCGAGCACGCCTGCGGCGACGATCGCACTCGCCGGATCGGCACCCGACAGGAGGGAGAAGAGTCCCGTGCCGGCGACCGCCGACGTGTACAGCTCGACGGCCTGGTCGAGCGCAAGGTCGCGCGTCTCGGCGAGCTCCCGCTCGGTCTGGCGGATCCCCTCCTCCACGTCGAGCACCACCAACGAAAGGTCCCCCAACTCCTGCGAGAGGATCGAGTACTCCTCGAACGCAACTGCCAGCGCACGACTGGCCTCCGACAGCTGTGCACGTTCGACACCGACCTGGGAGCGGGTGGAGGCCCGATCGGCCTCGGCGTCCTCCACATCTTCCTTCGCCCGCTGGAGATCCGTCTGGGCGCTCGCTGGGAACACCGCGACGGCGAACACCATCACGGCGAGCACGAGGAACAGGAGCCGACGGGGCGAGGACATGGGCCACGAAGCGTATGGCGGCCCGAAGACTTGTGCCCGCGCCGCAAGCCCGTCCGTAGACTCAGAACGTGGCCGCTCATCACCACGAGTCCATCGTGGAGCGCAGGATCCGAGAAGCCCGCGAGGCGGGCGAGTTCGACGACCTTCCCGGCACCGGGAAGCCCATCCCCGGCGACCACCTCCACCTCGATGCCGACTGGTGGGCCCGGGAACGACGCAGGGAGTTCCGTGAGGACGAGACCCGCCACGCCGTCCTCAGCCAACTGGCGCGTGCCATCGACCGATGCTGGCCCCTCCCCGAACAGGACGCTGTTGAGCGCTTCCGGGCACTGGCGGCGAAGTGGAACGTGCTGCGCCAAGACGACGACCGCCTCCCCGGCCCACCGACCGAGGAGTGGTTTCGGGCGACGTGGGAGGAGATGCACCGCGCCCGCCCCTGAGGGTGCTCGACCGTGGATTTCCCTCTTATCCATGGGGGAACTCCAATCATCCGAACAATTGCGTCTCCCAACACGGGGTGGTTAGGGTCTCGCGCAACACGTCACGTGCCCCCTTGCGTGGCGGTTGCGGGACAGGTCTGGCGGCTGGTTCGTCCCCCTCCCATCGCCAGACGATCAGGCGGCCCGAGGTACCCCCTCGGGCCGCCACCGTTTCACCCCCGGCCACCCCCTGCCGCGAGCTCTAGGATCCGTCGCGCACCGCACCCCAGGACGCCATGGATTTCTCGTACCCCGACTTCGCAGAAGCCACCCGATCCGAGGTGCGCTCGTTCCTCGATGTCAACCTCCCCGAAGGATGGGGCGGCGTCGGTGCCCTTTCCGGGACCGAACGGGAAGAGTTCGTCGCCGACTGGCGGACGAAGCTCTACGCAGCAGGATTCCTCGCCATTTCGTGGCCGAAGGAGTACGGCGGCGGCGGCCGCACGATGATCGACGAGCTCGTCGTCGCCGAGGAGCTCACGAAGGCCGGCGCCCCACTCGGGGGCCCCAACGATGTGTTCGGCATCCACATGCTCGGCAACACCCTCCTCACGTGGGGCACCGAGGAGCAGAAGCAGCACTTCCTCCCCCGGGCCCTCTCCGGGGAGGACGTGTGGTGCCAGGGGTACTCAGAGCCCGATGCCGGATCAGACCTCGCGAACGTCGGCACGAAGGCCATCCTCGACGGGGACGAATGGATCCTCAACGGGCAGAAGATCTGGACCTCGGCGGGTCAGTTCGCCAACTGGATCTTCGTACTCGCCCGCACCGAACCCGAGCTACCGAAGCACAAGGGCCTCAGCTTCCTCCTCGTCCCGATGGATCAGGAAGGCGTGGAGGTGCGCCCGATCAAGATGATGTCCGGGCCCTCGGAGTTCAACGAGACCTTCTTCTCCGACGCCCGCACGTCCAAGGACCACATCGTGGGCCAGCGCGGCGACGGATGGCGGGTTGCCATGACACTCCTCGGCTTCGAGCGCGGCAAGGACGCCGCCACGGCGCCGATCGGGTTCGCCGGTGAACTCGAACGCCTCTTCGCCCTCGCCAAGGAGCGGGGCGCCATCGAGGATCCCCGGATCCGGGAACGCCTCGTGGAGGCGTGGAGCAGGGTCGAGACGATGCGGTTCATGGGCTACCAGGCCCTTACGAAGTTCATGGCGGGCCAAGCGCCCGGACCCGACGCTGCGCTCACCAAGATCTGGTGGTCCGAGCACCACATCGCGACCACGGAACTCGCAATGGACATCCTCGGTGCCGATGGCCTCGTGCTCGAGGGCGAGGGGTCCTACAACGCCTTCCGCCACGATGCCAAGGGGGCGCCCAATACGACGGGGTCGTGGAACTCGGTGTTCCAGAACGCCCGCGCCGGGACGATCTACGCGGGCACGAGCGAGGTCCAACGCAACATCATCGGTGAGATGATCCTCGGACTCCCGAAGGAACCGCGCCCGAACTGATCCCGTCGGCAACGGCCGTTCCAGCACCACGATCGGAGGTCTATTCCTAGGCTTGGAGCATGGGACGACCTGGCACTCGATGACGACACGGATCCTCACCGTGTGCCTCGGCAACATCTGCCGTTCGCCCACGGCGGAGGCGGCGATCAGGGAGGCGGCGGCAGAGATGGACGTCGACATCGACGTCGACTCCGCCGGGACCGGGGACTGGCACGTCGGCGGACCGTCGGACCCCCGCATGCGCCGCGCGGCGTCGAAGCGTGGCCTGGAGATCCAGTCGGTCGCACGGCAGGTCACGCCCGACGACTTCCAACGATTCGACCTCATCCTCGCCATGGACCGCCGGAACCTCGAGGACCTCGAGGAGATGGCTCCCCCGGACGCCCGTGCCGAGCTCAGGCTCTTCCGCGACTTCGATCCCGAGGGTCCCGGGGAGGTCCCCGATCCCTACTACGGCGGAGAGGCCGGGTTCGCGCTCGTCGTCGACATGTGCCGCCGCACGGCGCGGACGCTGGTCTCCCAACTCGACTGAACCGGGGGTTCGGACCGGGGTGGTTGCCGGTTGCGGGTCGTCGGTCGTACCGTGCGGGGCATGACGCCGCTCCCTCCCCCGCTCGTCGCCGTCGAGGTGCCATGGGTGGGCGACCAGCGGCTCAAGTCATGGGCGAAGGTGGTGGCGAACGTCGACGAATCCCTCTCCACCGGGTGGGCGTTCGAGGGCGAGTTCGTGGCCGTCGGCGGGATCCAGGACCTCCCCGCAGGTGGACTGCTCCTTGTGTACGGCGAGAAGGGATCGCGAGCCAACCCCATCCCCGTCGTGCGGATGTTCACCGTGAACGCCGACGCCACCCTCTCGGTCGAAGGGGAAGCAGAGGGCAGGGCGTGGGCAAGGACGCTGCGCGACGCAGCCGTCGAATTGCTCCATGCCGATGCACCTCTCGACCAGCTCCCCTGGGAGCCGGGGCTCATGCGCTACGGATCCGATGCACTCCTCGAAGAGCTCAGGCGCAGAGGAGATCTCCCCGGGTGAGGGTCCACTACTTCGCCTATGGCTCGAACCTCGACGTCGAGGGGAAGCTACAGCAGTGGGCACCCTCGGCACGGCGTGCCGGAATCGGAACCGTCCCCGACCGCCGCCTCGCGTTCACCCGACGTTCGACGCGCTGGGGGGATCGCGCAGCCGACCTGCTCCCCGCCCCCGGCCGGCACACCTGGGGCGCGCTCTTCGAGGTACACCACGAGGACGTCGCGGGCCTCGATGCCTGTGAGGGATCCCCGGCGCACTACCGGCGACTCCTGGTGGACGTGGAGACGAGCGGCGGACCCGTGCGGGCACTCACCTACGAGGTGGTGGATCGCCACCTCCCCGAGGCCGCTCCGTCCCGGGCCTATGCCGAGACTTTGCTCCGAGGCGCCCGCGACGCGGGGCTCCCGTCCGAGTGGATCACTTCGGTCGAACGCCACATCGCCACGCTCGGCGGGTGACGGAACGGGTCAGCCCCCGACGACCAACTCTGCGATCTGCACGGTGTTCAGCGCCGCTCCCTTGCGGAGGTTGTCCCCCACGGCCCAGAGCGCAAGGCCCCCCGTGCCGTCGAGGGTGGGGCGGATCCGCCCAACGAGCGTGTCGTCGATCCCCGCTGCGTCGAGGGGCGTCGGGACGCCTTCCCGCCACACCTTCGCCCCGGCGGCGGCGTCGATGAGCTCAACGGCCTCCCCCGGTGAGACCGGGCGGTCGAACCAGAGGTACGCCGACGTGCCATGGCCCACCATCACCGGAACCCGGACGCACGTCGTCTCCACGGACACATGCGGTGCCTCGAGGATCTTCCGGGTCTCGTTCTGGAGCTTCATCTCCTCGTCGGTGTATCCGAACGGTTCGGCATCGCCGATGATCGGGATCACGTTGAAGCCTATGGGACGGGGGTAGAGCGAGCCGCCCGGGTCCTCCCACCCTCCATCGACGAGGGCGTCCTCGTGCTGCTGGAACCACTTCACCTGTCGGGAGAGTTCGTCGGTGCCCGTCTTCCCGGAGCCCGACACCGCCTGATAGGACGAGGCATGCATCGCACGGAGCCCGGCGGCACGATGGAGCGGGGCGATCGCCATCAGGGCCGTCATCGTGGTGCAGTTCGGGTTGGCGATGATGCCCCGATGTCCGGCGACCGCATGGTCGTTCACACCTGCCACGACGAGCGGCACGGTGTCCTCCATGCGGAAGGCGGACGAGTTGTCGATCACGACGGCTCCCGCCTCGGCGAACCGGGGCGCGTGTTCCTTCGAGCGGCCGCCGCCGGCGGAGAAGATCGCGATCTCGATGCCCGAGGGGTCCGCCGTGGCCAGGTCCTCGACGGTGACGTCACCCCACGGAGTCGAGACGCTCGAGCCCGCGGACCGCGCCGAGGCCATGAGCCGGAGGGACGTCACCGGGAAGGACCGCTCCTCGAGGATCGAGAGGACCGCGCGACCCACCGCACCCGTGGCGCCGACCACCGCGACGGAGGTCATGCCAGTTCCTCGGTGAGGTCGAACTCCTCTGCGAGCACCCGCACGGCGGCCGCGGCATCCCCCTCGTCGACCACCACCGAGACCCGAATGGTCGATGTGGAGATCATCTCGATGTTGATGTCGGCTGTGGCCAGTGCACGGAAGAGCCGTGCAGCGATGCCCGGCTCGGTCTTCATCCCGGCACCCACGAGCGAGACCTTGGCGATGCCGGCGTCCACGCTCACCGATGCAGCGCCCAATCGCTCTTGGGCCCGGGCGGCGACGCGCTCGGCGACGGGGAGCGCCTCCTGGGGGACAGTGAAGGAGATGTCCGTGCGCCCCTCGGAGGAGACGTTCTGCACGATCATGTCCACGTTCACCGACTCGTCGGCGAGGAGCTCGAACAGGTCCGCCGCGACGCCGGGCGTGTCGGGGACGTCGATGACCGTCACCTTCGCCTCGGAGGTGTCGTGGGCGATGCCACTGATGATTGCCTGTTCCATGGTCGTCTCCTTGACCCACGTGCCGGGCTGGTCGTTGAAGGATGATCGGACGTGGATGGGGATGCCGAACCGCCGACCGAACTCCACGGAGCGGGCCATGAGGACCCGCGAGCCGTGCGCGGCCAATTCCAGCATCTCCTCGAACGTGACGTCGTCGAGTTTTCGTGCCGACGGCACGACCCGGGGATCGGCGGTGTACACCCCGTCGACGTCGGTGAAGATCTCGCACGCGTCGGCGCCGAGCGCCGCTGCGAGGGCGACGGCCGAGGCATCCGAACCCCCACGCCCGAGCGTCGTAACCTCTTTCGTCTCAGGTGAGACGCCCTGGAAGCCGGCCACGATGACGACCGTTCCCTCGTCGAGCGCCGACCGCACACGCTCACCGGTGATCGCCGTGATCTTGGCGGCGCCATGCTCGGTGTCGGTGAGGATCCCGGCCTGGGATCCGGTGAAGGAGACCGCATCGACGCCCTCGGCATCGAGCGCCATGGCGAGGAGGGCCATCGAGATCCGCTCGCCCGCGGTGAGGAGCATGTCCATCTCACGGGCCGGAGGATCGTTGTTGAGTTGGGCGGCGAGCGCGATGAGGTCGTCGGTCGTCTTCCCCATCGCCGAGACCACGACCACGACCTCGTTCCCGGCGCGCCGCGTCGCCGCGACCCGCGCAGCGACGCGTTGCATGCGGGCAGCGTCGGCGACCGACGTCCCACCGAACTTCTGGACGACGAGTGGCATGGGCCTCCCGGGGATCTCGAGGCGGAAGTGTAGGGAGGGGTGGGGAGCACGAGACACGCGACATCGACCGATACCCTCCTGCAGATGGCGGTCGACCTCCACACGCACAGCCGGATCTCCGACGGGTCCGACAGCCCGACCGAACTGATCGAGATCGCATCGGCGGCGTCCCTCTCGGCGATCGCCCTCACCGACCACGACACCCAACAGGGGATTCCCGAGGCACGCGCTGCGGCTGCCCGCGCGGGTATCGAACTCATCCCGGGGGTCGAGGTGTCGTGCGGCAGGGGCACACACCTCGTCGTGCTCTTCCTCGGGCCGGGCCCGGGTCCGCTCCAGGACCGCCTCGCCGCCGTCCGTGAGGGCCGAGAGACCCGCAACGCCCGCATGGTGGAACGGCTGGTGGAACTCGGGATCGACATCACCCTCGAGGAGGTCGAGGAAGAGGCGGGGGCAGGGGTCGTCGGACGCCCCCATTTCGCCGCCGTGCTCATCCGGAAAGGGGTGACCGGCTCCCCCCAGGAGGCCTTCGAACGGTTCCTCGCTGCAGGGGGAGCCGCCTACGTCCCCCGGGAGACCTTCACGATCGAAGAGGCAATCCCCCTCGCCAGGCAGTCGGGAGCGGTCCCGGTGCTCGCACACCCCCACACCCCCCAACTCGGCGAAGCGTCCCTCCTCGGTTTCCTCGGGAGGCTCCGCGACCTGGGCCTCGTGGGCATGGAGGTCCTCTACCCCGGATTCGACCGGGACCGGAGGGCACAATACGGCGAACTCGCCGATCGGCTCGGCCTCGTCGCATCCGGTGGCTCCGACTACCACGGCAGGTACAAGCCGCACATCCAACTCGGTCGAGGGATCGACGGCGACGTGCACGTGCCCGAGTCGGTGCTGGAGGACCTGAGGGCCCACTCCGCATGAGCCGCATCGGGAAAGCGGCGCTCGTCGTCTCGGCGGGGATCCTCGCCTCCCGGCTCCTCGGCCTGCTGCGCAACGTCGCCGTCGCGGCACTCCTGGGCGACACCACGTCGGGCGACCTCTACCAAGCGGCGTTCGTGATCCCCGACCTGCTCTTCTACCTCATGGCAGGCGGGTACCTCTCCATCACCTTCATCCCGATCCTCTCCGAGCGCATGGCCGTCGACGACGAGGAAGGGGCGTGGGCCGCCTTCTCGAGCATCGCCAGGGCCGTCGCAACCGTCATGGCCGTGTTCACGGTGGTGACATGGGTGTTCGCGCCCACGATCGTCTCGTGGATCTTCGATCGACTCCCCTCCCTCGTCGGCGACGCATCACCCTCGATCACCGGCGAGTCGCTCGACGAATTGGCCTCCCTCATGCGGATCGTGCTCCCGGCCCAGTTCTTCTTCATGCTCGGCTCACTCCTCATGGGGGTCCAGTACGCCCGCGACCGATTCCTCATCCCATCACTTGCCCCTGTCGTCTACAACCTCGGGATCATCTGCGGCGGCCTCTCCTGGTGGGCCCTCGGCATCGACGGACCTGCGGGGTTCCTCTGGGGGGCACTCGCCGGGGCGATCGCGGGCAACTTCGGACTGCAGGCGTGGGGCGCGCGTCGCGCCGGCCTCCGCTGGGTGGGCGGCCCGGTGTGGACCCCCGCCCTCGGCGCCTACCTCGTGATGGCCCTGCCGCTCATGCTCGGGCAGTCCGTCGCCATCCTCGACGAGCAGTTCGTCCGGGTGGCAGGCCAGTTTGGGCCCGAGGGCACGATCGCCACGCTCGGCCTCGCTCGGAACCTCGTGATGGTCCCCGTGGGGCTCATCGCGCAGGCTGCAGGCGTTGCCGCCTACCCGACGCTCGCCCGGCTCGTCGCCGAAGGTGCCTTCGACGAAATGGAGGCGACGCTCACCCGATCGCTCCGGGGTGTCGTGCTGTTCGGAGGCCTTGCGACCGCGGCCGTCCTCGCCGCCTCGCAACCAGCTGTCGAGATCGTGTACCAGCGTGGGGCGTTCGGCACCGAGGCGACGATCGCGACCGCCACCGCCCTCGTCTGGTACGCCCTCGCCATCCCGCTCTGGGGCGGCCACCAGCTCCTCGGCAGGGCCTTCTACGCCCATCGCAGGATGTGGGTCCCCGTGGTGGTCGGGACCGTGGCGACGGTGCTTGCGCTCCCCCTGTATTTCGGTCTCGACGACGTGCTGGGGGCATCCGGGATCGCCCTCGCCTCGACGATCGCCATTGCGATCTACACGGTCGCCCTCGGCGTCGTGTGGTTCCACCGCCACGGTGGCTGGCCGGAGGTGGGCCGAGCCGTGAGCCGGGTGGTCGGCGCAACGGCACTCGCCGGCGCAGGCGGGTGGTGGGCGGTCGACGCGATCGTCGGAGCACCGGGGAACTCACTCGCCCAGGCGCTCGCCGGGGTCGGCGCCGGCGCGGTGGTGGTGCCGGTCGTCTACGGGGCGGCCCTCTGGACGATGGGCGTTCCAGAGGTGCGAGGGCTCGTCGGCCGAGTCCTCGGCAGGCCCGTGGCCTGAGTGCTCAGTCCTCGGGTGGCTCGACGAGCTCGATGAGGGTGCCGGTCGTCTGCTTCGGGTGGACGAACGCGATGCGCGTCCCGCGGCCGCCGATCCTCGGTTCCTCGTCGATGAGACGGGCCCCCTCGGCGCGGAGGTGCCCGAGCGCCCCCTCGATGTCGTCGACGGCGAGCGCGACGTGGTGGAGGCCTTCGCCCTTCCGGGCGAGGAACTGGCCGACGGGCGTGTCGGCCGCGAGCGGTTGCAGGAGCTGGATGAACGAGCCACCGACCGCGAGCATCGCCTCCTCGACGCCCTGCTCCTCGACCACCTCCCGGTGCAGCGGCACGATCCCGTAGAGGCGGGCGTACTCGTCGAGGGCGGCATCGAGGTCGTGGACGGCGATCGCCACGTGGTCCAGGTTGTAGGGCTTCATGCGGTCAGCGTACGCGACGTAACCCCTGCAACCCCTTGGCCGTCCAACCCCCATGCGTGCACAGGGCATCTCCATCCAGGGCGGGGCAGATCCGCACATGGTTGCGGCGGTCGCCGCCGCGGTGGAGCGCCTGCTCGAGGAGGAGTCAGCCGCAGCCGCCACCGAGCCGCCCCCACCCACGCTCCCCCGCTGGATGATGCAAGCCCGCTGGTGCGCAGAGTGGCACGGGGAGAGCAATCCCCGGAGCCCACTCCCGTTCAGCCGCTGATCGGCCTACGGGGAGACGGCCGCCTGGCTCGCCAGTTGCGTCGGGAGGTCGTCCACCGACTCCCACCCGGGGGCGAGGACGACAAGGTCGATGCCCTGCTCCCAGCCGATCTCGACCTACGTCGTGATGGCCCGTGTGCAACGGGAGACCCCGACGACGCAACGGCGCCGAAGGTCTTCGTCTCCTCTCCTGAACAAGCAGCAAGACCCACGGGCAGCACCCCGGCCACGACCACGGTGAGCGCCCCGGGTGAGTGGGCGAGAACATGTCATACGCATCACCCCACGCAGTTGGCCCGGCACGGCGCGTCGGCACGTTGCCGAGCGTCTTCCACCCCCTAGGCTTGCCTGCCATGACTGTGATCGTTGGCGCAGCTCGCACACCCATCGGAACCTTCGGGGGGAGCCTCGCACCCCTCCGGGCGGTCCAACTCGGCGCCCACGCCATCGGGGCCGCGATGGAGCGGTCCGGCATCGATCCCACCTCGGTGGACGAGGTGCTCATGGGGCAGGTGCTCCAGGCCGGCGAGGGCCAGATCACCGCCCTCCAGGCAGCCACCCGCGCGGGCCTGCCGATGACCACCCCCTCGACCACCATCAACAAGGTCTGCCTCTCGGGACTCGCCGCCATCGGGCTGGCCGACCGGGCGATCCGCGTCGGTGACGCCACCACCATCGTCGCCGGCGGGATGGAGTCCATGAGCAACGCTCCCTACGTGGCGCGTGCGGCGCGCTGGGGGGCACGGCTCGGGGACACCGAGCTCGTCGACGTGCTCCAGCACGACGGCCTCTACTGCGCCTTCGACCACTGCACGATGGGTGAGTCCTCCGACCATAAGAACACCGAGTTGTCGATCGGCCGCGAGGAACAGGATGCCTGGAGCGCGCGAAGCCATGCGCGAGCGCTCGCCGCCACCTCGTCGGGCGCCTTCGCCGAGGAGATCGCTCCCCTCACGATCCCCCAGCGCAAGGGTGATCCCGTCACCGTGGCCGTCGATGAGGGGATGCGCGAGGGCGTGACCGCCGAGTCACTCGGAGGACTTCGCCCGGCCTTCACCTCCTCGGGCACCATCACCGCGGGCAACGCCTCCCAGATCTCCGACGGCGCAGCGGCCGTGGTGGCCATGTCCGAGGACGCCGCAGCGGCACAGGGCATCGAGCCACTCGCCCGCATCCTCGCCTGGGGACAGGCCGGCGGGCCCGACGCCACCCTCCATGACCGCCCGGTCGAATCCCTTCTCGTCGCCCTCGACCGCACCGACCTCTCGCTCTCCGACCTCGCCGCGGTGGAAATCAACGAGGCATTCGCCGCCGTCGCGCTCCACGCCACCCGGGCCCTCGGGCTCTCCGAAGACGTCGTGAACGTGCACGGGGGAGCCGTCGCCCTCGGACACCCAATCGGCGCCACGGGTGCACGGCTGGTCGTGAGCCTCCTCACGGTCCTCCGGCGGCGCGGTGGTGGCATCGGCGCCGTCACGCTGTGCGGAGGCGGCGGGCAGGGCGACGCGCTGATCGTGGAGGTTCCCTGATGGCCGGGATACCCGAACGCAACCTGGGTCTCGAGCTCGCCCGGGTCACCGAGTCCGCGGCCATCGCGTCGGCGCGGTGGCAGGGGCGCGGCGACAAGGAAGCTGCCGACGACGCTGCCGTCGAGGCGATGCGCGACATCCTCAACTCGATTGACATGGACGGCGTGATCGTCATCGGCGAGGGTGAGAAGGACGAGGCCCCATGGTTGGCCAACGGGGAGCGGGTCGGCAACGGGAACGGCCCTGCCGTGGATGTTGCGGTCGACCCCGTCGACGGGACCACCCTCACGGCGAACGGAATGCCCGGCGCCCTCGCAGTCATCGCACTCGCCGAACGCGGCTCGATGTACGCCCCGGGATCACTCGTCTACATGGACAAGATCGCCGTGGGACCCGCGGCCAAGGGGGCCGTCGATCTCGATGCCCCGGTGAAGGAGAACCTTGCCCGCATCGCCAAGGCGACCGAGAAGGACGTGAGCGACCTCACGGCGATCATCCTCGACCGGCCCCGGAACCAGCCGTTCATCGACGCCTGCCGGGCTGAGGGCGCACGCATCAGGCTCATCCGGGACGGCGACGTCTCGGGCGCCATCGCCACTGCGCGGGAGGGTTCCGGCATCGATGTCCTCTTCGGCATCGGTGGATCGCCCGAAGCCGTCATCGCCGCCGCAGCCCTCAAGGCTATGGGCGGCGACTTCCAGGGGCGGGTGTGGCCCCGCAACGACGAGGAGCGCAGGTACGCCGAGGAGCACGGCCACGACATCACGCGCGTCCTGTCCCTCGACGACCTCGTCGCCTCCAGCAACACGTTCTTCGCAGCGACCGGCATCACCGACGGAGAGCTGCTCGACGGCGTCGACTTCGAGTGGCGACACAAGGTCGTCACCCACTCGGTGGTGATGCGCTCGAAGACCGGGTCGATCCGCTGGGTGCGCTCCGAGCACAACCTCGACCGACTGAGGACGCTCGAGGCGAAGTTGGACGAGTAGCCGTGGTGTTCTTCGGTGTCGAGGCCGGCGGCACGAAGTTCAACTGCGCGGTGGGGACGGG
Source organism: uncultured Acidimicrobiia bacterium (assembly GCA_964600365.1). Lineage (GTDB taxonomy): Bacteria > Actinomycetota > Acidimicrobiia > Spongiisociales > JAENVV01. The sequence goes on along the minus strand of CAZRJG010000003.1, from coordinate 7,120 downwards.
ACCCGACCTCCTTTCCCAAGCCCGCATCCCGACCACGACGCCCGAGGAGACCCTCGGCGCGTGCCTCGCATTCTTCGAGGAAGCGGTGCGCGACCACGGGGCGCCCGACGGAATGGGCATCGCGACCTTCGGGCCGATCGACCTCGATACGGGCGTCATCGGGGCCACCCCGAAGCAGGGGTGGCCGGGCGCCAACCTCCTAGCCCCGTTCCGATCGTTCGACGTCCCGATCACCCTCGAGACAGATGTGACCGGGGCGGCCATCGGCGAAGCCGCCCACGGGGCGGGAAGGGGCGTCGACCCGGTCGTGTACCTCACGGTCGGGACGGGGGTCGGCGGTGGGGCGATGGTCGGCGGGCGACCCCTCCATGGCGACCCCCACCCCGAGATGGGACACATCCTCATCCCCAGGGCCGACGGCGACGACTTCGCCGGTACCTGCCCCCATCACTCCTCATGCCTCGAGGGCCTCGCCTGCGGGCCGGCGATCAGCCAGCGGTGGGGCCGGCCCTCACACGACCTCGGCGACCACTTCGCCGATGCCATCGCATTGGAGGCGGGCTACCTCGCCCAGGGCCTCGCTGCGATCGTGGCCGTACTCGCTCCCCAACGCATCATCATCGGCGGCGGGGTCATGGAGATCGAGGGCATGCTCGACGCCACGCGCAACGCCCTCGTAACTGCGCTCAACGGGTATCCCGGAGCCGACTCCCACACGGACCTCACGACGTTTCTGGTGCCGCCCGGACTCGGGGGCCGAGCTGGCATGGTGGGCGCCCTCGTGATGGCCGAGCAGGCAGCCGGCGCATAGGCGGCCTGAACCCGCCCAGGCACGCGGAGGGATCGACAGGACGGTCCCGGGCATCGGGGTTCAGGCGAGCGCAGAGAGGGCGGCGTCGTAGCGTGGCGTGACAGCGCCCCAGCCGTACCGTCCCCGTAGGTCGGCAGCAAGGTCCATGGCATGTGGGCGCACTCCGTCCGGATCCAGGAGGACCTCGCGGAGCCGGTCGGTCAATGCCTCCTCGGAGCGATAGAGGATCCGGGAGTGGTGCTCCTCGGGGAAGACCTCCGGGTAGGAGAGCCGGTCGGGCAGGAGCGGGAGCGCACCCGCCGCGCCAGCCTCGACCATGGAAATTCCGAAGAACTCCTGGCGCGCCGTCGAGACCGCGACGGTCGCCATACCAAGCACCTCTGCGTACCGATCGCGGGTCGCCCACCCGTCATGGACCACCCGGTCATCGAACTCGGCGAGCACCTCGTCGTGCTCGGACGGAAGGGTATGGAACCGCTCGCCGCACAACGCCAACCCCCACGGCAGGTCCTCGACCGCCCGGAGCGACCGAAGGAATGCCTCGGGATCCTTGTCGTACTCCCACCGGTGCGACCAGAGGACCACCGGCGGCGACGCCTTCGGCCCGGTCGGGAGATCACCCACCTCCACGCCCACCGGCATGACACTGCCCCGCGCCTCCACCCTGCTGATGAGGTTGGAGTGGCGGTGATCGGGGAAGCGCCCGAGGAGGACCGGGAGCGCTCCGAGCACCTGGTCACGGTGGAATGCCGAGTTCCACCACACGGCGTCGGCGGCCTCCATGGACTGCCAGTTCATGAAGGCGTACGTGAGGTCCTCGCTCGCCCCCTCGGCGAGTGGGTAGGTGAGCTGGTTCTCGTGCATGTAGAGCACGGCGACGGGCTCACCGATCACCCGGCGGGCACGACCGAGGAACCCCGGGAGGTCGAGCATGTCGGTGGCGACCACGACATCAGGACGCCCCACCTCGGCGACCAGTCGTTGGGCCTCGCCGGCGAGGGTGGTCGGTGCGCCGAACATCCTCCACTTCCAGAAGCGTGCATCCATCGTGAGGAGGTGCACCTCATGGGACGAATGCCGAGCCCAGCCCTCTGCCCAGGCCGCGTGCGACCCCCCGTGGTACGGGGAGACGACGAAGACCCTCACCCGGTGGGGATGTCCCGTCGGCCGAGGAAGGCTCGGCCGAGGGTGATCTCGTCGGCGTAGTCGAGGTCCCCACCGACCGGGAGGCCCGACGCGAGGCGCGTGATCCGAAGGCCCTCGGCGGCCATCTCCCTCGCGATGAACATGGCAGTGGCATCGCCTTCGACCGTGGGGTTGGTCGCGATGATGAGCTCAACGACTCCCTCGTCGCGGACACGGTCGTGCAACTCGCGGATGCGGAGCTGCTCGGCGTGCATGCCGTCGATTGGCGAGAGGTGACCTCCGAGCACGTGGTACCGGCCCCCGAACTCCGCGGTCTTCTCGATCACGATGATGTCCTGGGCCCGCTCCACGACGCAGAGCAGCGACGAGTCCCTTCGGGCATCGCGGCAGATGCCACACTCCTCCTCGGATGCGACGTTGAAGCATCGGGCGCAGAGTCGCACCTGTTCCCTCATCTCGACGATGGCCTGGGCGAGGCGACGGGCATCGGCCTCCTCGGTGTTGAGGAGGTGGAAGGCGAGGCGCTGGGCGCTCTTGCGGCCGACGCCCGGCAGCCGGGCGAGCTCATCGACGAGCCGCTGGATCGGGCCGTCGAACATCAGCCGAGCAGGCCCCCGAGGTCGAGGCCCTCGGTGAGGCCTCCCATCTGCGACTCGGCGGCGGCCGAGGCGGTATCGATGGCAGCGTTCACGGCAGCAGTCACGAGGTCGCCGAGCATCTCGGGATCATCGGGGTCGATCACCGAGGGATCGATCTCAACCGAGACGACCTTCCCCGAGCCGAGCACCGTGGCGGTGACGACGCCGCCGCCGGCGGATCCCCTGAACTCCTGCGAGGCGAGCTCGGCCTGGGCCGATTGGAGTTGTGCCTGCATCTGTTGCGCCTGCTGCATGAGGCGCTGCATGTCCTGCGGTCGCATACCCATGGGCGCAGGGTAGCCCCCGGGTGGGGCGGCCCAGAAGGGTCAGTCGAGCTCTTCGACGCTGCCTTCGCCGAACGCTTCCTCGAGGAGGGCGATCGGATCCTGCTCGGGCGCCTCGTCCAACCGCTCCTTGTCGGGGAGTTCCTCCGTGGCGTCGTGCTCCTCGACCTCGACAACCGGCGTCGAGGTGGTGGCGCCCGCACCGTCCTCGGGGGCGAATGAGATCTTCGGCGTGCCTCCGAGGAGGACGCCCAACTCGCGGGACACCATGGCCGCCACCTGCGGGTCGGCCCGGAGCTTCTCGAGGTGGAACGACATGCGGACGTGGAGGACCACCCTGTCGCCGTCGACCACTCCCGGGTTGGACTCCCTGAGGAGCGCAGTGCGCCGCGGCCCCAGCTCGTCACGCAGACGCCCGAAGACCTGCGGCCACGCCGAACGCACCGCTGCCAGCGAAAGGGGCGCCACCACTGGCACATCGACGGGCTCGTCGACCTCGACCGGGTCGCCGACGGGTTCCTCGGGAGACGCCTCGACGGCCGGCGCTGGGGGCGGGCTCGGGGCGGCAGTGGGCTCGGGGTCCTGCCTCGGGGCGGGCGCGGGCTTCGGCTTCGGAGCGAGTTCCGCAGACGGTGCCGAAGCCGGGGTCGCCTTCCCCATCCTCCGTTCGAGGGCATCGAGGCGCTGGCGCAGGGCCCCGAGGTCGTCACCGAGCTCCGGACGAACCAGGCGGAGGAGGGTGAGTTCGACCATGAGTCGTTCTTCGCGGCCTTCACGAATGCGCACGAGGCCCTCGCCGAGCTCGTCCACGGCGCGGAGCACGGTAGAGGTCGGCATCTCGGCCGCGAGCGCCTTCCACTCTGCGACCACTTCGTCCGGCTCGTCCACGATCGAGGCGACCTCGCCGACGTACCCCGCGAGGAAGACCCCGCGGAAGAATCCGATCGCCTCGGCGAAGAACCGGCGGAGGTCGACGCCGTCGGCGTCCAGTTCCTGCACGAGCGTGAGCACCGCCCCGGCGTCAGCGTCCTGGATCGCCCGGGCGAGCCGGGGGAACTTCTCCGAGTCGGCGAGGCCGAGGGCGTTCCGCACCCCCGCGACGTGGACATCGCCGTCACCGAGGGCGGCGACCTGCTCCAGGAGCGACAGCGAGTCGCGGACCGAGCCCCGTGCGTGCCGGGCGATCGCGACCAGTCCGTCGCGACCGGAGGTGAACCCTTCCATCCCCGAGATGCGCTCGAGGTGGTCAACGATCGAGACGAGCGAGACGGGGTGGAAGTCGAAGCGCTGGGTGCGGCTGCGGATGGTGTCGAGCAGGCGGTAGGGCTCGGTGGTCGCCAGCACGAAGTGGACGTGGGACGGGGGCTCCTCGAGCGTCTTGAGGAGGGCATTCGCCGCAGCCTTCGAGAGCATGTGGGCCTCGTCGAGGATGAACACCCGCCGGCCCCCTCCCACCGAGGCAACGGTGGTGACGCTCAGGTTGAGGTCGCGGACGTCGTCGACCGAGTTGTGGGACGCAGCGTCCATCTCGATCACGTCGAACGACGATCCATTCGTGATCGACCGGCAGGATGCGCAGACGTCGCAGGGCTCCCCCTCGGCCGAACGATCGGGGCAGTTGAGCGCCTTGGCGAAGATCCTCGCGGTGGTGGTCTTCCCGGTGCCTCGCGGACCCGTGAACAGGTAGGCATGGGCAACCTGGTCGGACGTGATCTCCCTAGAGAGGGTCGACGTGACGTGCGACTGGCCCACCACGTCCTCGAAACGTTGCGGCCGGTACTTCCGGTAGAGAGCCTGGTAGTCCACGGGCGGAGCGTATCAGGGGTCAGTCGTGGGCCGACAGGTGGCCAACGAGTTCCACGAACTCGTCCCACGTGTGGATGTCCTCGACGCCGTCGAGCGGCGCATTCCACGGCCGCACAAACCGCACCACGACCGCCTCCGGGCGCTTGCGGCGGATCCGTCGCAACTGGTGCGGAGCGTCTTCGAGGTACACGTCGGCATCCACCGCGGGCTTGTCGTCGGTGATGTGCACCTCGGTCGTGGGGATCCGCCGCTCACCGAGCCAGCACAGGGTGTCGTGCACTGCGAAGTCCGGCTTCGTGGTGACGATGGCGATGTGATGGCCCATGCGGTCGAGGTCGTCGAGCGCCGGGACGGCGTCGGGGAAGGTGTCGAGGTGGCGGAACAGGCTCGACCCGTCGAGGTCCGCAGCCCAGTCCCAGAACTGGCCCATGGAGGAGAAGTGGGTGATCCGCGGGATGACGTCCCAGTCGTCGACGAGGTCGACGGTGAGGTCGGCATCGAAGTCGCGGTTGTAGAACCGGACCCATCCGGCGTTGAAGTTGGCGACGACCCCGTCGAGGTCGATGGCGAGCCGCAAATACCTCATCCGTTCCACAGGGGTTCGTCGACCGACCACGCCACGGGCTCACCCCAACGCTCGGCGTAGGTCACGTGCTGGGCAGGGGCTCGCTTCGCCACCCCCCAGCGCCCGAGCGGATACCCGGCCGAGACCGCAGCGGCCATCGTCCAACCCTTGTCCTGGGGCACGCCGAGGACCTCCATGGCCTGGGGACCGCGGAAGAAGCCAAGGATCGTGGTGATACAGGTGCCGACCCCGTGGCCACGGGCGGCGAGCATGAGGTTCCAAACCGCCGGGTAGATGGAGGCACCGGAGGGATCGTTCCGGTGGAACGCGAGGACCCACAGGGGCACCTGCTCGAAGCACTCGGCGAGCCAGTCCGACGATCGCAGGACGCGGAGGATTGTCTCGTCACCGCGGGCCTCCGCGGCCTCCCGGCGACCCGCATAGGCCGTGTCCTGCAGCTCCGCCCACGCCTCCCGGTAGAGGGGGCCGAGCGCGGCCTTCGTCTCGGGATCGGTCACGGTCATCCACCGCCAGTTCTGACTGTTCCCCCCGCTGGGAGCACGAATGGCGGCATCCATCATCGCCGCCACGACATCCTCGGGAACCGGGTCCGGCGACACCCTGCGCATCGCCCGCGTCGTGTAGAGCGCTTCGGAGAGTTCCATCTCCCAGAGAGTAGGTCCGCCCGTACCCGACGTCCGAGCCGGGGCGACCCCCTTGGCCTGTGAGCCCTAGGCTCGGCTGACCATGGACTTCACCGTCATCGAGGTCGAACGGGATGGACACATCGCCTCCGTGTGGCTCAACCGACCCGAAGCACTCAACGCCTTCAACCCGCCGATGTGGGAGGAACTCCCCGTGGCCGTGCGCGAGCTCGGCGACGACCCGAATGTGCGGGCGATCATCGTTGCGGGGAGGGGTCGCTGCCTCACGTCGGGCCTGGACCTCAAGGCCTACGGTCCGCTCGTCGCCAGCGGGGAGTCGCTCTCCGGGACCGGCGGCTCACCGGTGGCGAGACGCCGGGCTCTGCTCGACGACATCCGTTCGATGCAGGACACGTTCTCCTGCCTCGCCGAGGTGGACACTCCGGTGATCGGGGTCGCCCACGGCTGGTCAATCGGCGCCGGCATGGACCTGCTCACCGCATGCGACATCCGCATCGCCACAGCCGATGCCGTCTTCGGCGTCCGCGAGACGCGGATCGCGATGGTTGCCGACGTGGGCACCCTGCAACGGCTCCCCCGAATCATCCCTGCCGGGTACGCCGCGGAACTCATCTACACCGGCAAGGACATCGATGCCGCTCGAGCTCTCGAGATCGGACTCGTGAACTCGGTGCACGCCGACGTCGATGCGGCACTCGCCTCCGCCCGGTCGATGGCCTCCGAGATCGCCGGGAACTCGCCGCTCGCCGTCCGGGGCTCAAAGCACGTCGTGCGGGCCAACGACGGTCGGACCGTGGACGAGGCCCTCGAGTACGTGGCCATGTGGAACTCCTCGTTCCTCCACTCCGACGACCTCAGGGAGGCGATGATGGCGTACCTCGAAACGCGCGACCCGGACTACCAGGGGGAATGATGCTGCGCCCCGTGATCCTCTCCGGTGGCGCAGGCACCCGACTCTGGCCCATCTCGACCCGCTCACTCCCCAAGCAGTTCCTCCCTCTGGCAGAGGAGCGCACAATGATCGCTGCGACCGCGGGCCGGCTCGACGACCTCGAGTCCGAGCGCCCGATCGTTGTGGGAAGCACGGCGCACGAGGGCCTCATCCTCCGTGAGATCCCGAACGCCAAGCTCATCCTCGAGCCCTTCGGGCGCAACACGGCCCCGGCGATCGCCGCAGCGGCGATGTACACGAAGCCGAAGGACGC
>CAZRJG010000002.1:10415-105372 GCA_964600365.1 uncultured Acidimicrobiia bacterium | reverse complement strand
TCGACATCATCCACGCCTTCAACGGGTACCGCACCTGCTACTACCGCACCTTCGTGGTCGGGCGGGCGACGCAGGCGCACCGGGATGCCTTCAAGCAGGCCCGGGAGTGGATGGACGCGGCCATCGACCTCGTGCGTCCCGGCAACACGACCGACCAGATCGCCGCGGTGTGGCCGAAGGCCGAGGAGTTCGGGTTCGTGGACGAGATGGATGCGTTCGGTCTCCAGTTCGGCCACGGCGTGGGCATCGGTCTCCATGAGCGGCCGATCATCTCCCGTCTCAACTCCTTCGACGACCCCGTCGAGATCGAGGAGGGCATGTACTTCGCCCTCGAGACGTACGCTCCTGCGGGTGACGGCCGTTCGGCAGCCCGCATCGAGGAGATGATGGTCGTCACCAAGGACGGACCCCTGGTCACGACGCTCTTTCCCTGTGAAGAGCTCATGGTCGCCAACGAGTACTGATCCCACCGCCCTTCCCCTCCGGAAGACACCTGCAGACGGGCCGCCCAGGGCGGCCCGTCTGCATTGCGGCTGCCCATCGGCTCGGGCAGGCATACCCTGTCGGCATGGATCGCTTCGCCACCCGCCGTGCCCAGTTCGCCGACGCCATTGGTGACGGCATTGCCGTCATCGCCGCCGCCACCGAGACCGTTCGGAACGACGACGTCCACCACGAGTTCCGCCAGGACAGTGCCTTTTTCTTCCTCACTGGATTCCACGAGCCCGACGCCGTCGCGGTGATCGACCCGCGCCACGCCACGGAGCCCTACGTGCTCTTCGTCCGCCCGCGTGATCGCGAGATGGAGACCTGGAACGGGTACCGCGCCGGGGTGGAGGGCGCGAAGGAGCGGTTCGCGGCCCGGGCCGCGCACCCGATCGACGAGTTCGGCTCCGAACTCCGCCAGCGCCTCGTGGGCCGCCAGGTGCTCCACTACCGGCGGGGGAGTTCGGTGGATGCCAGCGTCGACGCGGCGCTCGGGGCGATGCGCTCGCTGGCCGAGCGGTACGGGCGGACGACCCCCACCGCAGTCGTCGACCCCACCCCGATCCTCGACGAGATGCGACTGCGCAAGCTCGACGACGAGATCGGCTCCCTCCGCACGGCCTGCGACATCAGCGTCGAAGGCCACCTCGAGGCCATGCGATTCGCCGCCCCCGGGCAGTACGAGTACCAGGTGCAGTCGGCGATGGAGTTCGTGTTCCGCCAGCACGGCTCGATGCGCAACGGCTATCCGTCGATCGTCGCATCCGGAGCGAATGCGTGCATCCTCCACTACGTGGAGAACGACCGCCGCATGGAGGACGGCGACCTCCTCCTCATCGACGCGGCGGCCGAGCACGGGTACTTCTCGAGCGACATCACCCGCACCTTTCCCGTGAACGGCACGTTCACCGGGCCCCAACGGGCGGTGTACGAGGTGGTGCTCGCCGCCCTCGAAGCGGGGATCGAGGCGAGTGTGCCCGGAGGGTCGATGGCCGTGACCCACGACCTCTGCTGCCGGGTGCTCACGGAGGGCCTCGTCGACCTCGGCCTCTTGCCCACAGGGGTCGAGGACGCGCTCTCGATGCACCACTACAAGGAGTTCTTCATGCACGGCACCGGGCACTGGCTCGGCATGGACGTGCACGACGCCGGCGGCTACCGGGTCGATGGTCGGCCGCTCCCCCTCGAGGCGGGGATGGCCTTCACCGTGGAGCCGGGGATCTACGTGCGTCCCGACCGGACCACCGTGGAGTTCGAACTCTTCGAGTACGACCCCGTCGAGCAGCTCGAGCGCCGCATCCTCCTCGGCACTGCGAAGGCCAAGGAACTCGAGGCCAAGGAGAAGGAGGGTGTCGAGACGATCTCGCTGGAGATCCCCGAGGAGTTCCTCGGCATCGGCGTGCGCCTCGAGGACGACATCCTCGTGACCGACGTGGGGAACGATAACCTCACCCGCGGGGTCCCCGTTGGGATGGACGAGATCGAGGCGATCTGCGCCGAGGCCCCCCGCTACACGACGGCGGTCTGAGCCGAGCCTCGGCGGCGTCAAGCAGGTCCCCCCTCCAGGGAGGACGGGACCCGTGAGCGCAGCGGACGGGAGGGGGGTGATGGATCCTCTCCGGCGCCCTACGCCGGGGCGTTCCAGTCGGCGTCCCAGAAGCGCTGCACCTCGAGGGTGTGCCCGTCGGGATCGGTGGCGAAGAAGTGGAAGATGCGGTAGTCCGCGTTGTCCCGTGGCGGTCCGTCGACCGCTGCGCCGGCGGCGACGAACCGCTCGTGCCAGCCGATGACGTCCTCGCTCACGAAGGTCACCATGACATTCGAGGCCGCCTCGCCGGGTCGTTCGCACACCCCGAGGAACGCCGAGTCGGTGAGTGCGAAGATCCGGCACCCGCCCTGGTCGAGGACCATCGTGAGGCGGAGCCCGTCGCCGTAGAAGGCTGAGCTCGCCTCGAGGTCGGCGACCTTCAGGAAGGTGATGTGCGCGTCAATGGGTGGGGTCACGTCGGTCATCGTCCTCGTCGCCCCGCGTGGGGTCATGGATGTCGGGTTCGATGTAGATACGGACCGTCATCGGGGTCGCCTCCCGCACCCTCGCCTCCGCGGCATTGATGGTCCGCACGACGTCGGGTCCCCCGAGGCTCGGGTCGAGCTGGACCTTCGCCCCGACGAGGATCTCGTCGGCCCCGATGTGCTGGGTGCGCATGTGGATCACCCGGACCACGCCGTCCGACTCCTCGAGGGCCCTCCGAATCCCGGCGACGACGGGAGGCCGAGCGCCCTCGCCGATGAGGAGGCTCTTCATCTCGACGACGAGGATGAGGGCGATGACCACGAGCAGCACGCCGATCGCGAGCGTCCCGTAGGCGTCCCAGTTGGGGTTGCCGGTGATCGTGCTCACCATGACGCCGACCAGGGCGAGGAGCAGGCCGGTGAGTGCACCGAGGTCCTCGAGGAGGACGACCGGCAACTCGGGCGTGCGGGCGTGGCGGATGAACTGCCACCACGTGCTCGACCCCTTCAACGGGCGAGACTCCCTCACCGCCGTGCGAAACGAGTAGCCCTCCAACCCGAGCCCGAGGATCAACACGGCGATCGCCCATCCCATGTTCTCGACCTCATGGGGGTGGCGGAGCTTCTCGATGCCCTCGTAGATGGCGAACAGGCCGCCGAGGCTGAACAGGACGAGGGCGACCACGAACGACCAGAAGTACCGCTCCCTCCCGTACCCGAACGGATGGGTCTCATCGGCCGCTCGGCGTGCGGCCCGGCCACCGAACAACAGGAGGGCCTGGTTGGAGGTGTCGGCAACCGAGTGGATGGACTCAGCGAGCATCGAGGAGGAGTTCGTGAAGAACCATGCGACGAACTTGGCGACCGCGATCCCCGCGTTCGCGAAGAGCGCGGCGATGATCGCCCGTGTGCTGCCTTGTTGCATGGCCGAAGGGTATCGGTCGTGACCCGTCGATACGTCCCCCGGGGATAGGCTCTCTCCATGAGCGCTGGTCAGGGCCTCCTGTACTCGTTGTATGAGCGTCGACTCCTCAAAGAGATCGAAGGCGGCAACCTGCCCCAGCACATCGGGGTCATCCTCGACGGGCATCGGCGCTTCGCCCGGGCCGAGGGCCTCGCCGACTACCAGCAGTCGTACGCCCGTGGAATGAGGCGCTTCGAGGAGTTCCTCGAGTGGGCCCAATACCCCCGTATCCCGGCCATCACCGCGTGGGTGCTCTCTCCGCAGAACCTCGAGCGGCCCCGTGAGGAGTTGGACCCCTACTTCGACGTGCTCATCGACCTGTTCGACCGACTGCCGGCGCTGGCGGATCGCTTCGACCTGCGGCTTCGCGCCATCGGACGGCTGGACCTCCTCCCGGGGCACCTCGCACTTGCGGCGAAGGGGCTGTCGGAGGCTCGGCCGGACGGGACAGCGACGCTCAACATCGCCCTCTCGTATGGGGGTCGGGAGGAGATCGCCGACGCTGCTCGCTCCCTGGTGCAGGACCTCGTCGACAGCGGCGTCCCGCCTCAGGAACTCGCCGAGCACATCACCGTTTCGAGCCTCGCCGGGCACATGTACTCGGCCGACATCCCCGACGCCGACCTCCTCATCCGCACCTCGGGTGAGTCACGGTTGAGCGGGTTCCTGCTCTGGCAGTCGGCCTATGCGGAGTTCGCCTTCGTGGATGTCTACTGGCCGGCCTTCCGGCGGGTGGACTACCTCCGGACCCTGCGCGACTTCGGCATCCGGAAACGCAGGTTCGGGAAGTAGGCGCTCAGCCCTTCCAGGCCCGGGTCAGTTCATCGGCCCGTTCGTTCCACTTGTGGCCGACGTGGGCCTTGATCCACTCGAGGTGGAGTTCGGGCCGTTCCTCGAACAACTCGTAGAGCTCCTTGACGAGGTCGAGGTTCTGCACGGGGCCTGTCTTGCGCTTCCATCCGCGCGCCTTCCATCCTTTGGCCCATTGGTTGATGGTCTGGACCGCGAGGTTGGAGTCGGAGAGGATCGTTGCGGTGGTGCCCTCGGGGAGCATCCGGACGGCCTCGATGAGGGCCCGGAGTTCCATCCGGTTGTTGGTGGTGTCCGGGTCGTGGCCCGACCGCTCCTCCACCACCTCGTCGTCGCGTACCCAGACTGCAGCCCAACCGCCGGGTCCCGGGTTGGGTTCGCACCCTCCGTCGGTGTACACGGCGTCGCCGGAGGGGGTGGTGTGGTCGACGCGGTTGGCCTTGGCCGATGACCGGCCATTCGTGTTCCTGCAGTCCCGGCACTTCGAGGGTGTCCACCCGGGGTACCGGTCGAGGATGTGTTGGGGGAGCTCGAACGGGGTACCGCAGTCGGCACACGTGAATGCGGGCACCTACTCGTCCTCGTCGGTGTCGAGGAGCTGGTCGAGCACCCGATCGAGTTCCCGGTCGGGGTCCGGAGCCGGCCCAGGTTCGACCTCGGCGCCGTCGGCGATCGGGAACTCGATGGGAGCGGGCGGCGAGGTGGGCTCTGCCACCTCGGGGCTTGATGCGGGTGCCGCGGCTGGCAGGTCGAGGATCTCGATCGGTGGGGGGGTGCCCGCCGTGGGAGCGGGGACTTCGGGAAGGGGCGCTGGCGGGAGCTCGTCATCTCCCGCCCCCAGCTGGACCCCCGCCGCATGGGCCTCGTCGATGGCGGCGCGGAGCGGGTCGTCGACGAGGGCCGCAGGGGCGAGGAGCGGGCGGAAGCCGAGCGCTTGCACCCTGCCGAGTACGGACTCGGGCGATCGGTCCCACCACGTGCTGTCGAGGCGGAGGGTGTGGTCATCGATCCATCGGGCGCCCCAGGGGTCCTCGGGGAGGTCGCCCCGGGACTGGACCTCGATGAGGAGCGCGTCGTCCTCGGCGCGCAGTTCCTTCACCTGGTACCAGGAGATCCCGTCGGTGCCGCGGAGGGGACCCCGGAGGGGGATGTGCACCCCGTCGTCGTCGGCGACGAGGAGTCGGCGGGGCGCGATGACCTCTTTGAGGGTGAAGCCGGTGCAGGCGATCCCGAGCGACCCGAGGATCGCCACCAGCACGTCGTCGCGGGGTTCGAATGCCTCGACGTCCTTCGCGCCGTACGCCCACGAACCGAGCAGATCGAGGAACCCGAAGGTTCCCCACACGTAGTCCACCGCGATGAAGATGAGGGGGAGGCCGAGGACGCCGAGGAGCCAGACGCGAAAGATCGAACGTCGGACGACGAGGCGAAGAGCCCTCACAATGACACCCCGAGGTCTTCGGGGACCACGAGGGCGCGATAGGGGATCCCTGCCTCTGCCATGCGGTCGGTCACGATGTCGCCGGAGCGGTCGAACAGGCAGATCGCCTGGATGACCTCGAGTCCTGCGTCCTGCGCGGCCTCGTACGCCTCGAAGAACGCGCCCCCTGTGGTCGTCGTGTCCTCCAGCAGGCACACCGCATCCCCGCGACGGGCGGGCCCGACGAGTCGCCCTCCCATGCCGTGGTCCTTGGCCTCCTTGCGGATCGAGAACGCAGTGAGGTCCCGCCCCGATGCGCTGGCAGCGATCGCCGTGGCGACGGCGATCGGGTCGGCTCCCATGGTGAGTCCGCCGACAGCGACCACGCGATCGTCGAGGACGGAGGCCACTGCCTCGCCAACGAGTCGTGCTCCCTCGCCGTCGAACGTGGTCTGGCGGGCGTCCATGTACCAGTCGGCAATGGCGCCTGACCGCAGGGTGAACGGACCGTCGGTGCGGAGGGCGTGCTCGGTGAGGTGTGCGAGGAGCGCCGTGCGGGGATCGGGCATCGGGCAGAGGGTAAACGGGCCGGAAGGGTTCGCCCTGACGGGGCGTGTCGAAGATCGCGAAATCTGCGCGAAAGAGGGGGTGGCACCGCAACCACTCTCTGCGCGAAGATGGATGTCTGCCTCCCGGAAACGTAGGCGCGAGCCAGACCACGACGGAGCAGCGCATGACCGGATACCGAGGCCGGTGGAGCCCCGACAGGCGGAAGCGTCTCTCGGGGCTCCTGCGCGATCAGCGCGTGATCATCCCCACCGGGAGGTGTCGCACATCACTGAAGGCCCGCAGGCTGAATGCCCGAGCCCGCCCGACCTGGGCGGTCGAGACGAGGGAGACCGACGCGTGGGCGCAAGCGAACCGCTCCCACTCCCACGGCACCACCTCGAGGTCGAGGAGGAGTCCGAGGAGCAGGGCGTTCGTCCCTTGGTGGGCCACGATGCAGATCGTGCGGTCGGGGAGTTCCTCCTCCCACAGCTCGGGATGGAGTGACGAGCGGCGGACGCCGATCCCCCCGAGGGCGTGCTCGAACCCGTCATGGACACGGCGATGGAAGTCGCGGAATGACTCGCCGCCGGGGAATCCCTCCCACCACCCGTCGAGCGGCCGGCCGATGAGGTCGCGGAACACCTGGTCGATGTACTCCTGGGGTTGCCCCTCCCATTCGGGCGGGCTTCCGATCTCGGCGAGGAAGTCGTGCGTGGTCGGATCCAGTCCCAGGTGGGCAGCGACCGGTACGGCGGTCTGCTGTGCCCGTGGCATCGGGGAGACCCAAAGGTCGGTGATGCGGTCCCCGATGAGGGGATGGTCGGGGAGGCGCCTGGCCTGCCGGCGGCCGAGGTCGGAAAGGTCGGGCACCGTCGTCGCGCGACCTCCGGGTGCCCACGCAGGTTCGGCGTGGCGGATGATGACGAGCCTCATCGGCCCGACACGACCGTGTTGCCGCCGCGGTCCCTCGCCTCGGCGAGGGAAGCCTCGAACCGGGCGACGGCGTCGGCGATCGTGTGCTCCCCGGACGGTTCGACCAGTCCGACACTCGCGGTGAAGTGGTGCGGTTCGCCGTCCACATCGATGGGAACCCGCTCGACTGACCGCCGGACGCGTTCAGCGACGAGGTGTGCCGCCTCGCCGTCTGTCTCCGGCAGGAGGATGGCGAAGTCGTCGTGCCCGAAGCGGCCTATCACGTCCTGTTCCCGGGCGATGGGGCGGATGCGTTCGGCGAGGGATTGGATCACGCGGGTCGTTGCCCCGATCTCGTGGTGCGCCCGGAACTCGGAGAGGCCGTCGAGGTCGACGAGCACGACGCTCCACGGCCGCTCGTACCGCTTCCGGAGCGCCAGGGCGCGCTCGAGCTCCGCGAGCCAGGCCTTCCTGGAGAGCACGCCCGTGATCGGGTCGGTGGAGGCGAGCCGGTGCGCCGCCGCCTTGAGTTCGACCTCATCGGTGATGTCGCGCTCGAGGGCAACGAAGTAGCACGCATCGCTGTCGGTATCGAGGGAGGTGACGGTGATCTCCACCCAGTACTTGCTCCCATCGGCGTGGGTGTTCTTGAGTGTGCACTGGTATGGCCTTCCGTGCACGAAGGCATCCTGGATCCGCTCGCGCATCTCCGAGTCCGACCACAGGCCATGCTCGATGTCGGGCACCGAGCCGACGATGTCCTCGGCGCGATACCCCGTGAGGGCCTGCCACGCGGAATTCACGTACACGACCTCCGGGCCGGGCTGGTCGAGGGGTGCGGCCTTGGCGACGATGACCGCCTCGGAGATGAGATCGACGACCTGCCCGAATGGAAGCTCCATGCGGTCGAGGCTACGCACCCTCATGGAAGTCCGACCGTGTCCCCCACGGAGAGGTCGAAGGCACCCGCCGGGGTCTCCAACGAGTAGGAGAAGTCGACGGAGGCCGGGAAGGTGCACGACGGCCCGTCGCACGGCTCCATCGAGATGATCTCGAGGACCGTTCCGTCGGCGTCGAGGTGGTGGAGGTCGAGGGGGATGCGGGTGTCGCGCATGGTGAACGAGGAGCGAACGGGGCCGTCGAACACGAAGAGCATGCCTCCGAGGTCCCCGAGGTCAGTGACCTCGCGGAGGCCCTGGTTCCGGCGCGGCTGCGTGTCGGCAACGGCCACGGGCACCGACTCGCCCGCGAGCACGACGAGTCCGATCGGAAAGGCGCCGAGTTGGTCGGGCACGACGAGCCCGACGGCTGCCGTCGTGGGTGTGGACGACGATGCCGGGGGAGCGGTGGTCGTCGCAGGCGTGGCCGCCGTGCATGCGGTCAGCAGCACTGTCCCCAGCACGAGCCACCTCACAGGAGGCTCCCCGCCACGTATCCTGCGGCTCCCCCGGCGAGCATCCACAGCAGCGAGTTCCCGGTGCGTCGGCCGGCGACCAGGGCACCTGCGGCTGCGAAGGCGGCGGGGATCGGCGAGGCGCCGTCGACGAGAGTTGGCTTGGCGAGGCCCTGCACCGCGAGGGCGATGAAGAGGGCGAGGGGGAAGACGTCGAGGAATCGGCGCACCGGTTCCGGGAGCCGACGTGGGGGCCGCACCATGAACGTGGCCCGACTTCCGAACGTGATCGCCCCGGCGAGGCCGACGAGGATGAGTTCATCCACGCCACACCGTCCCCACGGCCGCGGCGGTGAAGGCCGCTCCGGTTATCTCCCATGCGTCGGGGAGGACCGGGATGGCGATGAGTGCGCACACCGCTGCCGCAGAGGCGGCTCCCATATCGCGTCGGGAGCGGATGAGGGGAACCCCAAGCGACAGGAACAGCACGGCGAAGAGGACGTCGGCACCGATGGCTCCCGGGTCGATGGTGGCCCCTGCGCCTGCGCCGAGCAGGGTGCCCCCGATCCAAGACACCCACAGCATGAGGTCGGCCGCGGTTTTGTAGGCGACGAGGTCGACATCGTCCCGCTCTGCGGCCGCGAGGGTGAGACCGAAGGTTTCGTCGGTGAGCACGTAGGAGAGTCCGAGTCGGGTGAGGAGGGGTCGTTCCCCGATGAGGCCCGACAGTCGCACTGCCATGGGGAGGTGCCGGAGTGAGAGGCCGAGCACAGCGATGAGGATGGGGAGTGTCCCGGCACCCCACAGCGCAACCATCGCGAACTGCGCCGCCCCCGAGATGACGATCGCGCTCATCGTGAATGGGAGCCACGGCGGACCCTCCAACTGTGCGGTGAGCAGGCCGAACACCATGCCGAATGCCCCGACGGCCACGAAGATCGGAGCGGCGTCTCGCAGGCCTCGCAGGAACGAGGAGCGGGTGCGGTTCAGAGGCGCTCGCGGAGCCATGCGATGTCGGCCGCCTGCTCCTCGCCGCCGCCCGGGGTCTCGACGACGATCGGGGCGTTGGCCGTCCGGAGCACGCTCACCAACTGGTCCTCGGGGATCTCGCCGTCGCCGAGATTGGCGTGTCGGTCGCGACGTGAATCGAACGCGTCCCGGGAGTCGTTGAAGTGCACGAGGTCGATCGAACCCGTGATGGTGATGGTGCGCTCGACCACCTCGTCGAGTGGCTCGCCCCCGGCCCATGCATGGCAGGTGTCGAGGCAGAAGCCCGGGGAGAGATCACCGATCTCGTCCCAGAGCAGTGCGAGGACGTCGAGCCGCCTTGCCATCGCGCGGTCGCCCCCAGCGGTGTTCTCGATGAGGACGGGCACGTCGGTGTCCAGCGACTCGAGTGCCTTTCGCCACCGTTCGAAGCCCACCTCGAGTGGCTCGGAGGCATCGGTGAGGTGGCCACCGTGGACCACCACGGCGCGGGCGCCGACCGAGGCTGCTGCCTCACAGGTCTGCTGGAGCGACTTTCGCGAGGGGATGCGGACGCGGTTGTTCGGGGAGACCACGTTGATGAGGTAGGGGGCGTGGACGTAGATGTCGACGTCGGCACCCGCCAACGCTGCTGCGTCATCCCTTTCCCTGGGCGCCTTCCACTGCTGCGGGTTCGAGAGGAAGACCTGGACGATGTCGGCGTTGCGTTGGGCGGCTTCGCCGAGTGGGTCTGCCGAGGGGACGTGGGCTCCAATCTCCATGCGGCGAGGATAGGAGCGGCGCGTCGGCACCCCGTGGTCGCGAAAGCCACCCCGTGCCCGACCGCGGGTAGCCGTTCCCGGCCGGTTACCCTCGCGGGCCCGGCGATGCCGGGAAGTCACTATCCGAACCCCTGCCCCATTGATGGGGCCATCCGCACGGCGGATGTCCGAAGGAGGTCGATGCCATTGCGCACGTATGAAATCATGACGATCCATCGTCCCGAGATGAGCGAGGACGATGCGAGGTCCCGGGTCTCCGAGATCGAGGCCCTGCTCGCTGCCCGTGGGGCCACCGTCGGGGATTCCGACTTCTGGGGGAAGCGTCGCTTCGCCTACGAGATCAACCACATCACCGAGGGCTACTACTCGGTCGTCTCGTTCGAGACGGAGGTACTCGCGCCCGTCGAGGACCTCGATCGCGCGTTGGGACTCTCCGACGCCGTGGTTCGCCACAAGATCATCAGGACCGACGAGCAGTAGGTGGTTCGCGTCACACTCATTCGGTAGGAATGGGACGACGAACCACATCGAAGAAGGGACCGCATGAGCAACAACATCACCGTCGTCGGCAACCTCGTTGAGGACCCCGAGCTCCGCTACACCCAGTCCGGCATCGCCATGGCGAACGTGCGAATTGCTGCGAATCGGCGCTACCGCGCCCGCAACAGCGATGACTGGCAAGAGGAGACGACCTGGTTCCGCGGCACCGTGTGGCGGGAGATGGCCGAGCAGATCGCCGAATCGCTCCACAAGGGCGACCGCGTCATCGTCACCGGGCGCCTCCAGACCAACGAGTGGGAGGACAACCAGGGCCAGAAGCGGTCCAGCCTCGATCTCGTCGTCGACGAGATCGGCCCGAGCCTTCGTTGGGCCACCGCCCAGGTCAACCGCATCGCCCGCAGTGGAAGCGGCTCGTGGGGCGACAGCACGTCGCAGACCCCCGCCGCACCGGTCGCTCGGGATGACTTCGGTCCCGACGAAGCACCGTTCTAGGAGATATCACCAATGGCACAGTCACGAAAGCCGCGCCGGCGTCGCCCCGACAATCGGCGCTACAAGAAGAAGCCCTGCCCGTTCTGCGTGGACGGGAAACCTGCAGCGTCCATCGACTACAAGGACACCGCAGTCCTCAGGAAGTACATCTCAGACCGAGGCAAGATCCGGGCGCGTCGCGTCACCGGTGCCTGCGAGCAATGCCAACGCAAGCTCGCCGGTGCGGTGAAGAACGCCCGTGAGATGGCCCTTCTGCCCTACATCGCCCGATGATGAAGCTCATCCTGATCTCGGATGTCGCCGAACTCGGTGAGGAGGGTGACGTCGTCGATGTGGCAGACGGATACGCCCGGAACTACCTGCTCCCCAAGCGACTTGCGGTCAAGGCGACCGAAGGCGCCCTCGAGGACGCAGAGCGCCGCGTGCAGGCCCGCATCGAGGCCAAGCGGAAGGCGAAATCCGACGCCGAGAGTGTCGCCAAGTCCCTCGTCGGCACCCGAGTGGTGCTTGCGGCCCAGGCCGGCGACGAGGGTCGCCTCTTCGGTTCCGTCGGCGTGGCCGACGTCGTGGAGGGGATCGAGAAGTTCACCGGTGTGAAGCTCGATCGCAAGACCGTGCGCCTCGAGAGCCCGATCAAGAGCATCGGCCTCCACGAGGTCCAGGTCGTGCTCCACGCCGAGGTGCAGTTCCCCCTCACCATCGACGTCATCCCGGCCTAGCCGGACCAACAGGACGTGTCGTACCCGCCCGGCGACTTCGACGGCCCACCTGCTGGGCCGCCGCGGGCGTCGGGCGGGTTGCGCGTTCCGCCCCACAATCGCGATGCCGAGGAGTCCGTCCTCGGCGCGATGCTGCTCTCGGTCGATGCGATCAACGTCGGCATGGAGGCACTCCGGAGCGAGGACTTCTACGTTCCGGCCCACCAGGCGGTCTTCGAGGCGATCCACGACCTCTACAACGGCGGTCAGCCGGTGGACGCCATCACCGTCTCGGACATCCTTCGTCGCAAGGGCGAGCTCGAGCGGGTCGGCGGCCTCGGCTTCCTGACCACGCTGTCGACCGCAGTGCCGACCGCGGCCAACGTCGAGTACTACGCCGGCATCGTCTCCGAGGAGTCGGTGCGTCGTCGCCTCCTCACCGCAGGAGGCGAGATCGGGCAGCTCGCCACCTCGACCGACCAGGACATCGACTGGGTCATCGACGAGGCGGAGCAGGCGGTCTTCCGGGTCGCCGAGCGTCGCGTCGGCGACACGCTCCAGCCCATCTCGGCCTTCATCGACCCGACCCTCGAGAAGATCGAGGAGTTCGGCAACCGGGGTGGTGGCCTTGTGGGGCTCCCCACCGGGTTCCGCGACCTCGACGAGCGCCTGAGCGGCCTCCAGCCAGAGAACTTCATGGTGATCGCCTCCCGCCCGGGAATGGGCAAGTCGGCCCTCGCCATGAACATCGCCCGGAACATCGCCCTCAACGACGGCACCGTGGCGGTCTTCTCACTCGAGATGAGCCAAGAGGAGATCATCCAGCGGCTCATCTGTGCCACCGCCCGCATCGACAACGGCTTGCTCCGTTCGGGCCGGCTGGGTCCCGAACAGTGGCCGCGCGTGCTCGAGGCGGCGGGGAAGATGGACCAGGCACCGATGTTCATCGACGACAGCTCGTACCTCACGGTCACCGACGTGCGGGCGAAGTGCCGTCGGCTCCAGCGCCGCCACGGGCTCGACCTCGTGGTGATCGACTACCTCCAGCTCATGCAGGGGAGAACCCGCGAGAACCGCCAGCAGGAGATCGCGGAGATCAGTCGTGGGCTCAAGAACCTCGCTCGTGAGCTCCGCGTCCCCATCATCGCCCTCAGCCAGTTGAATCGTGCCCTCGAGGCCCGAACGGACAAGCGACCTCAGCTCGGTGACCTACGTGAGTCGGGGGCGATCGAGCAGGACTCCGACATCGTCCTGTTCATCTACCGAGACGAGTACTACAACCCCGAGTCCGAGGACCGGGGCACTGCTGAGATCCTCGTGGCAAAGCATCGCGCCGGGAGCACGGGTCGGCTCTACATGAGCTTTGCCCCCGCGTTCACGGCATTCGGCGACCTCGCCCGCGACACCTCGATCTAGCGAAGGCCCGGTTGTCCCCGTACAGCACTCGGCCCCCGGAAGACGGGGGCCGAGCTAGAGGTGGCGCACTCTCGAGTGCAAGGGCATGCGGAGGAGGGATTGGAGCCTGCGCCGCCTCCTGGATTGTCCCCCTAGGTATCGGCGCCCGGATCGGGTCCTTGAGGAGAACCTGGGCTACTTCCCGAAGTCCCTGTGGATGCGTGATGGCGTTGGCCCGCGCTGTCCCTGGTACTTCGAACCCGCCTCGCTGCTCCCGTAGGGGTGCTCGGCCTCGGTGGTCATCTGGTAGAAGCTGATTTGGCCGATCCGCATGCCCGGGTGGATGGCAATCGGCAGGTTTGCGACGTTCGACAGCTCGAGCGTGAGGTACCCGTCGAACCCGGGGTCCACGAACCCCGCCGTCGAGTGGATGAGGAGTCCGAGCCGGCCGAGGCTCGACTTTCCCTCGAGGCGGGCGACGATGTCGTTGCCGAGGTGAACCCGCTCGAGCGTGGATCCGAGCACGAACTCGCCGGGGTGCAGGACGAACGCCTCGTCGGGCGGGACCTCCACGATGGTGGTGAGGTCCTCCTGGCGGGTGCGCGGGTCGATGTGCGCGTACCTGTGGTTCTCGAAGACCCGGAAGTAGCGATCGACGCGGAGGTCCACCGAGGATGGTTGGACGTATGACTCGTCGTAGGGGTCGATGGTGATGCGCCCGGCGGCAATCGCCTCCTTGATCGAGCGGTCCGAGAAGATCATTGGTGGGGTCCTCCTGTCTCCGGCGGGCATCCTAGGACGACGCCCCTCCCGGCCCCGTCCACGATCTACCCTTGCAGGCGTGCAGCCACCGATCCTCGATTTCGACCCGGAGCCTTCGTCCATCATGGATCCGGCGTCGCTCGCGGCATCCGTGGACGTGCCGACCACTGCGGTGGTGACGTGGTTCGGCGAGATCGTCGACGACCTCGGACGCGACGGCCACAAGGTCGACGAAGTGACCATGGAGGGCGCCCGGCTGCCGATCCACGAGGTCGACATCGATGGATACCCGTGTCTGGTCGCCCAGATGCCCGTGGGGGCTCCCGCCTCTGCGATCGTCCTCGAGCGGGTGATCGCCCTCGGGTGCACCACGATCATCGCGATCGGAAGCGCAGGTGGCCTTGCGTCCTCGATGAATCCCGGCACGGTGGTCGTACCGTCGGAGGCGGTCCGCGACGAGGGCACCTCGTACCACTACCTCGCCCCGAACGTCCCCGCCCGACCCGACCCCGAGGTTGCCATGGCCCTCGTCGAGGTGCTGCGCTCGAGGGGCGTGACCTTCACGAGGGGACGGACCTGGACGACCGATGCGGTGTTCCGGGAGACCAGGGCGATGGCCGAGAAGCGCGCCGGACAGGGGTGCGTCACCGTCGAGATGGAGGCGGCGAGCATGTTCGCCATTGCGTCGTTCCGTGGCGTGCGCCTTGGATACCTCCTCTACGTGGCCGACACGTTCGTCGGAGGAGAATGGGACAACTCGGGTCTCGTCCGCCCGTTGCGCAACTTGCGGCGCACCCTGGTCGGTTTCGCCATCGAGGCGGTCAAGGCGCTCCGATGAGGTTCGGTGTCCTCCTCTGCGCGCACGTGGACGATGACTTGCTCGAGGAGCACGGGGACTACGACCGAATGTACCGGGACATGCTCAGGAAGGCGGACCCCTCGGTAGAGGTCGTCGCCTATGACGCCATTGGTGGGGAGCTCCCCTCCTCACCCGACGAGTGCGACGGCTGGATCATCGGCGGATCAGGCTTCTCGGCGTATGACGACGAGCCGTGGATCGAGGCGCTGCGCTCCTTCGTCCGTGACGTCCACGCGCACCGCGCTCGGCTCCTCGGGGTCTGCTTTGGCCACCACATCGTCACCGAGGCGCTCGGCGGGAAGACGCGCCGGTCATCGGAGTTCAGGTTGGGGCCCGGCACGTACCAACTCGACGCCACCGACTGGTGGGACGGCGGCGAGGTGACGATCCCGGCGTTCCACGGTGACATCGTCGTGGTACCGCCTCCGGGCGCCGAGGTGATCGGCCGAACCGAGGGTGTCGATGTGGGCGCGATGCGGATCGGCGACCACATCCTCACGATCCAGAACCACCCCGAGTACCAGCCGCACTACTTCGATCTCCTCATCGATCGGCGTGGTCAGGGACTCCCCGACGACCTCAAGGCAGATGCCCGTGAGCGGCTCGGGTCAATGGCCCATGACGATGCAGTCGTGAGCGAGTGGGCGATGTCGTTCTTCGGCCGGAACGCGTGACGGGCGCCGTCGCAACGGCGCCCGTGCACTCCCCGGAGGCGCAGGGGAAGCTCTAGGTCGTGAGCGGGTTCTTCGTGCGGCCGTAGGCGATCCAGGCCATGAAGGCGGCGATCACGACGTTGAAGACGACGTTCTGCATCTGGTCCTCTTGGCCGAGGTGCCAGATCGCTGCGCCGATCATGACGAGCACGAGCCCGCCGGCGGCGAGCCGCGTGAGCTCGGGCCGGATCTTCGTGAGGCCGGGCAGGATGAGGCCGAGACCGCCGAGGATTTCGGCTGTGCCAGACGCCAGGTGGAGCCCGTCGGAGAGGTCGTACATCCATCCCATCATTGCTGGGAGTCCCTCGGGCACGGTGAAGTGGGTGATCCCCACCCCGATGAAGTAGAGCCCGAAGACCCACTGCAGGATCCAAAGCGTGCGATTCGATGTCATGTCTCTTCCCTTCTTTCGAAGTTAGGACATCGAACGGATGTGGGTGGTTACCGGTTCACCTGCGGGAGTAGACGTGGACAGGCGGCCCGTGCCGATACGGCTTCCCCGTCTTGGGCTCCCCGAGTTCCTCGATCAGTGGTGCCACGCGCTCGATGTAGTTGTCGGCGACGGCGCCAGGGGTGTCCCACACGTTGACGCTGATCGTGTCGTTCTCTTACGGGAATGCGATGGACGCAACGAGCGCCTCGGGCGGGTCCTCAACGATGCGGAGCCGCTGGATGCAGAGCTCGGCCTCTTCCCGGTCCTGCGTGATGGATTCAACGACCATGAGATGATCGTAGAGGTCGGTGAGGCAGCGTGGCGGGTCCCCCCTGAGGGGACGGGACCCGTGAGCGCAGCGAACGGGAGGGGGGTGACAGATGTTCCTCCCCCCTCCCACGCCCCTGCGGGCCGTGGGTCCCATCCCCCCATCCGGGGGGACCTGGATCGAGGGGCGGAAAGCTCTTGGTGAGGGCCTCGTGTTCGGGCTCGTTGGGAGCTTGTGCGGTGTGGAGCGGGTGACGGGAATCGAACCCGCGTTTCAAGCTTGGGAAGCTCGTGTTCTACCATTGAACTACACCCGCAGGACGGCGAATCGTAGCCCGTTCGGCGGGGTTCGTGCGCTCCGGCCTGCCGTCTGACGATGCCTCTGCAACAGCGACGAGTGCGTCGCCAAGGTGGTCGAGAAGGCCGTTTGCAGGCCCCACATCACGAAACGGAGCACGCGAAGCGGATCGCACCACGCTCGATGTCGAGCAGCACCGCGCGCCCCTCTCTGGTGGGGTCAGGCATTGAGGTGCGGTTAGGGCCCTTCGTCCTCGAGGTCGGGGAGCGAGAGCAGATAGAGCCGGATTGCCTCGATCTCGTCGTCTGTCATGCCCATATAGGCATCCGCGATGGGCATCTGCGCGACCGTGGTGCCATCGGGTCTGAGGGCCGTCCGGAAAAGGGTGAGGAACTCCTCAGAGGTCCACTCGTCGACGTCTCCGCCCGGCGTGATGTTCACGCCGGGCGCGCCTCCTGGGCCTGAGTTTCCGGCGAGGTTCGGCCCGTGGCAGGCAGCGCAGTCAGCGATCTTCGTGAGGTACTCGCCGTACGAGGCGTCGACTGCCTCGATGGGTGCCATCGGATGCGTGCCTCCGGCGAGTTGGTCGGCCGTCGGGAATCCGCCGACTCCCACGAGCAGCGATGCAAGGAACTTCCCGTCTCGTGGTGGAATCTCTCGTTCCACCGCAGGGACGGACATGAGAAAGGCGATGAGATCGCCGAGGTCATCGTCCGACATCGCTGCGTACGCCTGGGAGGGCATGATCAGAAGGCGCCGGCCATCGACGGCGATGCCCTTGCGTAGCACCCTCGCCCAATCCTCCTCCGAGTAGTCGGCGCCGACGCCGCTCGGGGTGAGGTTCGGGGTGGGGAGTAACCCCGGCTCGAGGGCCCACTTGGGATTTCCGCCGAGGTCGGGTGTGTGGCAGTCGGCGCACGCCGACACGGCTCTTGCGAGGTGCTCGCCCCGGGCGAGCGACGCCTCGTCGAACGACACCTCTGGAGTATCGACTGCCGGCAGCTCGACGCGCTGGGCGAGCACCCGCTCGCCGTTTCCCCACGCGAATGCGACAGCTAGGACGAGCACGCCGACGATCCAGAGTGGGATCTTGATCCAGAGCCTCATCGGTGCACACCGTCCCGATCGTGGGTCCGCTGGAGCAGGTACGCAGCCCAGTGTGGCATCAGGGGGTGATCGGTCTCGCCCCGCCCGATGCACTCCACGTCGAACCAGGGAGCGAAGCTCGCCTCGGCCTCCCCGGGTCGGAGGGAACCCTCGCCGCCGAAGACGGTTCTCCACAAGGGCGCCCAGCGGTCCCGGTCCTTCTCGAAGCACCAGAGCAGCACGCGGGAGCCCGGCTCGGTGACCCGGAGGATCTCCTGCACGGCCGCCGGTCGCTGTGCATCGGGGAGGTCGTCGAAGGTGCCGTAGTCCACGACGAGGTCGAAGGGACCTTCGACCTCGGGCATGTCCGTGACGTCCCCGACGACGAACCGGACGTCGACTCCGGCTTCGGCCGCCGACTCCCTTGCCCGGTCGATTGCGGAGTCGGCGTAGTCGATTCCGGTCGTCTCGTAACCGTGCTCGGCGAGGTGGATGGCGTTCGCACCAGTCCCACACCCCAGGTCGAGCGCTCGACCCACGGGGACGATGTCCTCGGCGAGGAGGCGCACCAGCTCCTCTCTCGGTCCCATCACCCACGGTGGCGTCCCCCACCGGTACCACGTCCGGTAGAGCCAGCGCATCCCGATGCCCATCAGGCGTCCTCGTGCTGTCTTTGGAGGAACTGGATACTGAGACGTGCGGCGTCCTCCGCCTTGTCGAACCAGGGAAGGTGTCCCGTGTCGGGGAGCATCACGAGTTCGGCCTTGGGCATGGCTTCGACGAGCGGACGGGCAACGTGCTCGCCGCCGAAGCCGTCTTCGATCCCCCACACGTAGAGCGTCGGAACTGTGATCTGCCCGAGCGTGTCCCAGGGGATGTCGTACTCGCGGCGGAACCCGAACGGAGTCGCGACCTGGCCGATGATCGCACCGTCGCTCGCCTGGGTTTCGGTGTGTTCCATGAGCTTCTCGTACCACTCCATGAGTGGAGCCGGGAGGAGTCCCGCGTCGACGCTCTTCCCGTGGCCGAGCTGGCGCATGATCATCTCTGTTGCCTTTGGGCTCCGCGGGAGGCGATCGAGGAGGGATCGCACCCATCCCATCGAGACGAGCCGCATGAACGGTGGGAGCGGTGAGCCCGGTGCCATCGCGGGGGCCGCCATCTGCACCATGCGATCGAACCGATTGGGTGTGGCTGCCGCCGAGTACAGGGCGAGCATGCCGCCGAAGGAAGAGGCGATCACGTCGGCCGACTCGAGCTCGAGCCCATCGAGGACGTCGGCCACGAACCGGCTGGCGATGCTTCGGAGGTGCTCCACGTTGAGGGTGTAGGGGTCACTCAGGCCGGTTCCCGGGCGGTCGAGGAGGAGGCATCGGTACCCATCGAGGTACGGGAGCATCGGAGCCCACGTCGCTCCCGCGTTCGGTCCCCCGTGGATGAAGATGATCGGCGTTCCCGCGCCGACCTCCTGGACCCGCACCTCGGTACCGGTGCAGGCGAGTCGGACGCGCTGCTCGCTCGGCTCGATTCCATAGGAGGCCCAGAGGCGCTGCTCAGCGAGGCGGTAGGAGCGCTCGTTCATACGAGCGCCTTCACCCGGTCGTCGGTCCGCACCAGGAAGGCGGTAGCGACCAGCCAGATCGGGACGATGAGGCCTGCCGCCCACTGGATGGGCGTGAGGAGCACGGCGGCGAGGGCGAACCCACTGACGACGATCCAGCGGGGGAGTCGCCCCGAGCGCATGCCAGCGAACCCGAGACCGACTGCGATGAGCGCGAAGCCGTAGGCAGCGACGTTGCCGAGTCCGACGCTCAGGAGGTCGATGGAGACGGTTGCCAGCATGGCGTCGAGTTCACCGGCAGCGGCTCGGGCCGCCTGGGGGATTGCGATGAACGGACCCACGAGCATGGCCACGGCGGCAAGACCAGCGCCGGTCACCGCTGCAGTCCCTGCGCCTTCTGAATCGCCGATGTGGGAACGGAGGCGGCTCGTCACCCAGACCAGGGCGACGGAGGCGAGACCGAACAAGTAGGAGCTGACCACGAGCGCCGTCTCCTTCTCGATGAGGAATGTGAGCGATTGCTCGGCTGTGGGCAGGTACTCCATTGATGCAAGCGGCGTGGCGGCCGCTCCGAACAGGATGAGGGTGACGATCGCGCCGACCTTCGTGTCCATGGTGACTCCTCCGTTGGTGGGGTGCCCCCAACGTATGAGGTGGTTGTGTCGTCGGGAACCGTGCCCACCTGACTTCGGGGGTGTGGACTGCCACAGGGTCGAAATGGGGGAGGTGTGGTGGACGGCCCCACCTCGGTGGGCGACAATCGACCCGTGGCCCGACCATCGATACTCGTCGCGCTCGTCCTCGGTGCGTTCGCGCTCCTCGCCGGTGCTGCCCTGCCATCGGCAGGCGTGGAGCCCGGATGGATCCACTTCATCTGGCTCATCACCGGCCCTGGGCCGTTCTTCCTCGCTGGGGCGTGGATCGTGCTCCGCCGTCCCGGGAACCGTGCGGGAGAGCTGCTCACGTGGGCAGCCCTGCTGACGCTTGCACTTCCGTTCGGACTCGAAGGGATCGTTGCCAGGTCGATCAGTCGGTCCGGTGTCGCGGACTGGATGTGGATTCCGGTCGCGCTCACCCTTGTTGGCGGTCTACTCGGGGTGGTGCTGCTCACCATGCTCTGCGCGTCGCTCCCCGACGGAGAGTGGGATCGGTCCGGTCGACCCAAGGGTTTGCGATGGATGTGGTGGACCGTGCTCATCGGGCCGCTCGTCCTCATGACGAACCCCCTGGCCTACCACCGTTCCATCGAGTTCGACGGTCTCGAGGTGGCGAGTCCCTTCTTCGTGGAGAGTTGGGCGGGTCTCGGCCCCGTTTCCGTGATGGCATTCGAGTCCCACGGCATCCTCATCCTGGGGGGAATGTGGCTCGTGTGGCGTCGCTTCCGCGAGAGCGATGAACGCGATCGGCGACGGCTGCGGTGGATCCTGTACGGGCTTGGCACCACGGTCGTCGTCGGCATCGGCACCTACAGCCTCGGGGCGCTCGGGGCTATGCCACTGCTCACCCATGGTGTGCTCCTCGCCCTCCTTTCCCTGCCGATGGCGGTCGGGCCACTCTCGATCGCCATCGCCGTCCTCGAGCCGGAATGGATACGAAGGGACTCACTTGCACGGAAGTCGCTTGTCTTCTCGGTGTTTTCGGTCTCCGTGATGCTCTTGTGGGTGGGGGTTGCCACGGCGTTCGGCGTCGCCGCCGATGACCGGATCGGTGGCGACCTAGCTGTGGTCCTCGCGGTGCTCGGAGCGATCGCCTTTCAGCCTGCCCGTCAGCGCCTCGTTTCGTGGGCGGACCGAACGCTCTTCGGTGAGCGTGCCGATCCCTTCGAGGTCCTTGCGGGACTCACCGAGGAGCACCCGGATGAGGTGCTTCCCCGTCTCGCGTCGACGCTGCGCGACGCATTGCGACTCGAGTGGGTCCGGGTCATCGCGGGCGATGAGACTGCGATGGTGGGAAGTGTGACCGGTCTGCCCGAGGTCGTCGTGCCGCTCATCTACCGAGAGACGCGCCTTGGGTCGGTGGAGTGTGGCCGCAAGACCGACAGGCCTTTCGGGACCGCCGACCGACGCCTCATCGACACGCTCGCCTCCCAGGCGGCGATGGCGATCGGCTCGGCGCGCCTCGCGGGTCGGATCGTCTCTGCTCAAGAGGAAGAGCGCCGTCGGATAGAGCGCAACATCCACGACGGCACGCAGCAGGAACTCGTGGCTCTCATCGCCCGTCTCGGGATGGCGCGATCACAGGCCGAGTCGGACGCGCTGGACCCGAGCGCGCTCTCGGAGCTGCAGGCCGAGGCGCAGCGGATCCTCGGGGACCTCCGTGACCTGGCCCAAGGGATCCACCCCTCAGTGTTGTCCGATGGGGGCCTCGTCGAAGCGGTCGAGGAGCGCGTTGCGTCGTTCCCGGGGGAGATCAGGCTCCGCGTCGCCCCGGCGCTGCGACAGGCACGGTTCGCCACCGACATCGAGGGCGCAGCGTGGTTCGTGGTGTCGGAGGGACTTGCGAACGCCCTCAAGCACGCGCCCAGTGCACGGGTGCGGGTCAGCCTCCTCGCAGGAGAGAACCTTGTCGTGGAGATCGCCGATGACGGACCCGGCTTCGATCCCGCGGCGGTACCCGAGCGCGGCCTTGCCGGCCTCCGGGATCGATGCGAGGCGCTCGGTGGGGGCCTCGACGTCGAGTCGGCATCGGGCTCGGGCACCACGGTACGGGCCTGGCTTCCGGCGGAGGCACCATGATTCGAGCCGTGCTCGCCGAGGACCACTTCCTCGTCAGGGAGGGGACGCGCCAACTCCTCGAATCGACTGGGGAGGTCGAGGTAGTCGCGTCGGTCGACAACCCAAGGGATCTCCTCGCTGCCCTTGCTGATGAACGCCCGCACGTGGCGATCGTGGACATCCGTATGCCCCCAACCCACCAGACCGAGGGGATCGACGCCGCCCACCGAATCCGCAGCGCCCACCCGGGGGTGGGCATCGTGATCCTCTCGCAGCACGCCAATGCCATGTACGCGTTGGACCTCTTCAAGGACGGTACTGAAGGCCTTGCCTACCTCCTGAAGGATCGCGTCGGCGACGTCGCCGAACTCCTCCGGGCGATCCGCGAGGTCATCGATGGGGGCTCGGTGATCGACCCGAAGGTCGTAGACGGCCTTGTGAACCGCAGGCGGCGTCTCTCGGAGTCGATGCTCGACACGCTCACCGCGCGAGAACTCGACGTCCTCGCCGAGATGGCGCAAGGAAAGTCGAACCAGGCAGTTGCCGACGCGCTGTACGTGAGCCAGTCGGCTGTCGAGAAGCACATCAACTCGATCTTCGTGAAGCTCGGCCTCAGCCCGGACGAGTCGGACACGCATCGGCGCGTCGCCGCAGTGCTCGCCTACCTGCGAGATCGACCGGGATAGCGCTCGCCGGTCGCTCCCTCACGGGCATGTGGCGGCACGAGGACACCGATTGGGGAGGAATCGGGTGGGCGGCCGTCACTGCTGTTGGCTGTTGGGCAACCTGACGGGCACGAACTCCGGAATGCCTTCCAAGCAAGCCCAGAACGAACAAGAACGCGGGTTGGGAAAGCTCCCGTTCCACCGTTGGACTACACCCGAAGGACGCGGGATCACTATCGGCGCGACGGGCTTCGTCCGTCCTGGGTGCCCTTGCTTCGATGCCCCTCGCCCGTAGGATCGGGCCTCGGACGCGAGGAGTGCAACGTTGTCATTGAGGGATGAGCTGGCGGCGCGTGCCGCTGGGGCGAAGTCGTTCGACGCCGAACGAGCGGCCGTGTACCGAGCCCAGGCCGAGGCGCTGGCGGCATCCGACCTCCTCGAGAAGGCCCTCCGCGCAGGCGATTCCGCGCCGATGTTCACCTTGCCGGATGCGCATGGCAGTCCGGTCGCGCTCTCCGACCTCCTCGTCGCGGGACCGGTCGTGCTCTCCTTCTACCGCGGGTCGTGGTGCCCCTTCTGCAACTTGGAACTCCGGGCGCTGCAGAGGGCGCTCGAGTCGGCGGAAGCCGCAGGAGTGACCCTTGTCGCGGTTTCGCCGAACCTCCCCGATGTGTCGCTCGCGCTCGTGGACGAGGCTGAGCTCACCTTTCCCGTCCTCTCCGACGTGGGGAGCGAGGTGGCCGCGTCGTTCAACCTCGTGTACGAGATGGTCCCCGAACAGGTCGAGTACTACCGCAACCACGATCGTGACCTCGCTGCGATGAATGGGAACGAACGGTGGCTGCTCCCGCTCCCGGCGACCTACGTGATCGACACGGAGGGGATGATCCGGTACGACTTCATCGACCTCAACCATCGGGTTCGTGCCGAGCCGTCGGAAGTCGTGGAGGTCGCCAGCAGGGTCCTGTGACGAGCCGCTGCAATCCTTTGTAGGGTGGCGACAGACCAACCCCGGGAGAACCCTTCGTGACACGGACCGCCGACATCGTCATTGCCGGGGCCGGGCACAACAGCCTCATCACAGCGGCCTACCTCGCCGCTGCCGGCTATGAGTGCGCCATCGTCGACGCCCGTCCGATCCCCGGTGGTGGGGCGACGACCGAGGAGGTCTTCCCCGGCTACATGGTGGACACCTGCTCGACGGGGCACACGCTGATCCAGGTGAACCCCCTCATCCGCAGGGACGAGTTGGGCCTCGTCGCGCAGTACGGCTTGTCGTACATCGATCCGGACCCAGTGGAGGTGGTGGCGTTCCCCGATGGTGAGGCGCTCACCATGTGGCTCGACATCGAGAAGACGTGCGCCGAGTTCGCCCGGTACTCGGAGAAGGACGCTGCGGCGTATCGCCGGCTCGTCGAGGAGTACGACGAGGTGAAGGCGATCCTCGGTGCGACCCGGTTCCGCCCGACCGGGCGCGGACCGACCGCCGCCGACCTCCTTGTCGAGCACCCGCGGGGCAACATCTGGATGCGGCGGAGCATGATGAGCGCGCGGGATGTCATCCTCCACGAGTTCGAGGATCCCCACTCCCGGGCCTTCATGGCGTGGATGGCCTCGCAGACCGCCGTGCCGATCGACGGCGCTGGCTCAGGCCTCCTCGCCTATCAGATCGTGAGTGGTCGTCAGGCGAGGAGCTGGTCGATCCCCAAGGGTGGTTCCGGCAAGCTCATCGATGCGCTCGTCGGGTACCTCACCAACCGGGGAGCGACGATCGAGTGCGATGTGGTCGTCGACGAGCTCATCCTCGAGGACGGCCGGTGCGTCGGGATCCGGAGCGAGGATGGCCGCGAGTGGCGTGCTCGCAAGGCGGTCGTCTCCACCATCCACGTGAAGCACCTGGTGGACATGGCCCCCGCCGAGGCGTGGGGGGAGGACTTCGTGTACGGCGTCGAGACGTATCACGTCGGGGTTCCGTTCTTTGCTGCGTATTTCGCGGCGACCGAAGCACCCGAGTTCACGACGCACGCAGGCCCCCAGTCGGCGGCGTCCGCCGGCGTCGCAGGGTGGATCGACGACCAGACGAGGAACGCCCGGAAGGTGTCGGATGGGTACTTCACCGAGGAATGGCCCTTTCTGCTCGTTGCCACGCCCACCCTCGCCGATCCCAACCGGGCCCCCGACGGCAACCACACCGTGAAGATGGTCACGTTCAATGCCTACGACCCGGGCGGCGGCCCTGCCCGATGGGGTGCCGTGAAGAACGAGCTCCTCGACCGACAACTGGAGACACTTCGTCGGCATGCGCCGAACTTCACCGACGAGGTCATCTTCGGACGCCTGGTGAAGTCGCCGCTCGACATCGAGCAGCAGAACCGCCACATGGTCAACGGAGCACCCCACGGAGGCGATCGGGGCATCGGGTTCACCGGGGCCCAGCGCCCCGTGCCGGGGTGGGCGCAGCATCGGATGCCGATCCCGGGCCTCTACCAGACGGGCGGTACCACGCACCCCGGGGGTTCCATCACCGGGGCGCCCGGCCGCAACGCTGCTTGGGTGCTCCTCGGTGACCTCGGCCGGGATCCGGCCGAGGTGATGGCGCTGGAGTAGGGGCCCGCATGGAGGTGAGGGTCGACGTAGTCCGAGTGTTCACCCGCGGGGAGGCCAGCGGCAACCACCTTGGCATCGTGAGCGACGGCGTGGCCCGGTCGACAGCCGAGATGCAGGTTATCGCCGCCGAGGTCGGGTACTCCGAGACGATCTTCCTCTTCCCCGGGGGCGTCGTGCGGATCTTCACGCCGTTCGCCGAACTGCCGTTCGCCGGGCACCCGCTCGTCGGGGCTGCGTGGTGGCTGGCCCATCACGGCGAACGGATCAGGTCACTGCGACCCCCGATCGGTCCCATCCGGTGCGGAACGGTCGGTGACAGGGGGTGGATCGAGGCGCCGCTCGACCAGCGCGTCGAGGAGTTTGGCGGCCGTTGGCCGGGCTGGCTCCCGGACCCGATCCGGGCATGTGTGGTCCACATGCCGATGCCCTACATCATCTGGGAGGTGGCGTCGGTGGACGCGGTGGCGGCGATCGAGTCGCAACCGGGAGCCGAATGGGTCTACGTCGTGGCAGACGCCGGCGCCACCGTCCGAGCCCGGTTCTTCGCCGGGTCGGAGTTCGAGGACCCCGCGACGGGATCAGCAGCGGTCGCCCTCGCCCGGGCCAGGAGCGCGTGGGGAGAGGAGTCGGGTGAGGTGCGGGTGCTCCAGGGAGAGGAGATCGGCCATCCGTCCACCCTGCACCTGTCCTGGCAGGAGCGCCGATCCAGGGTGGCAGGGACGGTCCGTCCCGAACCGCCGCGATTGGTCTGACCGCGACTGCCGGGCGGTGCCTTCGATCGGACCCCGCAGCCTGCCGATCGACACCTACCCGATCAGGGAAAGGCCTGCCCAGATGGCGATGAAGAGTCCGATACCGCCGAGGAAGACCACTCGGCCGGGTCGGAACTGGGCCCCCTCGAAGTCGGGGGTCTCGTTCCGACGATGTTTCCACCACGCGAAGCCATTGCCGATGAGCATCGCGAGGCCCACGCCGAGCAGCATTTCCGCGAACAGGGTGTCCAACCCGAGGATGTCCACATGGGAAGCCTACGACCGGGGTCGGGCCAAGTCGGGCGTCACTAACCTCCCCGCCCATGCCCACCGCCTCCGCCGTCGCATCCTCGGGAAACATCGGCCCCGGATTCGACGTCGTGGCCCTCGGCTTCGAGCTCCGCTGTGAGGTGAGCGCCGAACCCGCCGAGGAGTGGGCGTGTGTCCACGTCGGCCGGCACTCCCTTGAGCAGGGAGAGGACCTCGTGCTGCGAGCCGCCAAGGACGCCGTCGGCGACGACCGCCCGCTCCGGCTCACCGTGGCGAATGACATCCCGCTCGCCCGGGGACTCGGATCGTCGGCAGCGGCCTATGCCGCAGGGGTTGCCGCAGCGCTCCGCGCCGTCGGTGATGACGCCGATCCCGACCGGGTCTTCGCGATGGTCGCCGATCGGGAAGGCCACGCCGACAACGCTGCCGCTGCGGTGTATGGAGGCCTCGTCTGTGTGCTCCCCAGCGGTCGGCCCGTCCGGCTCGCCCTCGACCCCCGGTGGACGATCGTGGCTGCCATCCCCTCGTTCCAACTGCTCACCAAGCAGGCGCGTGACGTGCTGCCGTCCGAGGTCCCGCGCGACGCAGTCGTGCGCTCATTGAGTCGGCTCATCTCCCTGGTCGAAGGGCTGCGCACCGGAGAAGAGCCCACGCTCGCCGAGGCCGGGGGGGACGAGTTGCATGAGGCCCCCAGGGCGGGTCTCCACCCGCTCGCCGGGGACCTCATCGCCACGGCCCGCGGAGCAGGGGCAGCGCACGCGTGCTGGTCGGGTGCCGGACCGACGATCCTGGCGATCGCGGCCGAGCCGCGAGTGGATGCCGTGGTCGACGCCTGCACCCGACGGCTCGCAGGGGAGGGCGAGGTTCGCGTCCTCCCCGTCGCCGTTGACGGACTTCGCTGAGGCGATGGTTCGATGGACGTCGGGATCGCCATCTTCGTCACTGACACCACGCTCCAGCCCGTGGAGCTCGGGCGCGCGGTCGAGGCCCGTGGATTCGAGTCCCTCTTCCTCCCCGAGCACTCCCACATCCCTACGAGCCTTGCCTCGAACCCCAGCCTGCCCGAGTATTACTGGCACACCCACGATGTGATCGTGGCGCTCGCCGCGATGGCGGCGACGACGGAGCGGATCCGCCTGGGAACGGGTGTCACGCTCGTGGCGCAGCACGACCCGATCTGGCTCGCGAAGCAGATCGCCTCGCTCGACGTGGTCTCGGGGGGCCGGGTCGAGTTCGGGGTGGGCTTCGGGTGGAACCGCGAGGAGATGGGCCATCATGGGGTGGAACCCCGGACCCGGAGGCGACTGGTCGCCGAGAAGGTCCGCCTCATGAAGGCGCTATGGACCCAAGAGGAGGCGTCCTACGAGGGCGAGCTCGTCCATCTCGCGCCGTCATGGGCATGGCCGAAGCCGGTGCAGCGCCCCCATCCCCCGGTGGTACTCGGCGCGGCGTCCGGCCCGAAGAACTTCGACGCCCTCTTCGACTTCGCGGACGGCTGGATCCCGTTCGGGCGGAGGTTCGAGCAGGACCACGACGCCTTCCTTGCCGAGTGTGCGCGCAGGGGTGAGGACCCGGACCGATTCGCGGTGAGCGTGTGGGCTCCGAATCGCGACGATGCGACGCTCGAGGGGCTCCGTCAGCGCGGCGTCCGACGGGCGGTCTTCACCGTTCCCGCCGGCACACCGGGAGAGGTGATCTCCGAACTCGACCGCCTCGCAGTGTTCGTCGGTTGAGTCAGATCCCCAACCACTCGGCCATCTCGGCGCCGATGGCGCGGGCATCGGAGGTGAGTGCCTCCTCGCGGGCGAGGAAGTCATCGGCCGCGTCGAAGTCGGCGCGGAGGTCGACGTAGATCTTCAGCTTCGGTTCGGTGCCCGACGGTCGCACGAGCACGCGACCGCCATCGAGCTCGAGGGCGACGAGGCTCGTGTTGGGGAGCCAGCGCGGGCGTGACTCCTGTCCGGTCCGGTAGTCCGTGACTGCGCCGACGGCTCGTCCTCCGAGCGCGGTGGGGTGGTCGCCGGAGAGCTTCGCCATGGCCGCACTGATATCGGCGGCTCCCTCCGTCCCGGGACGCACGACGGAGTGCTGCGCAGAGACCCACAGCCCATCTCGGACGGCGAGGTCGGCGAGGAGGTCCCAGACGGAACGCCCTCTGGCCTTCACGGCCCCTACGAGGTCGGCGAACACGAGTGCCGCACCGATGCCGTCCTTGTCCCGCACGACCGGCCCGATCGAGTACCCAATTGCCTCCTCGAATCCCATCGCGAACCGGATCCCGTCGGACTCCTCGAGGTCCATTGCCGCGTTGCAGATCCACTTGAATCCCGTGAGGGTCTGTTCGCATCGGGCCCCGTACGCCTCCGCCACGGCAAAGAGCATGGGAGACGAGACGATGGAGTTGGCGACGAGCGGCCGCTGATCGTGGGACCAGTGGGAGAGCACGTGGTCGGCGAGGAGGACGCCGATCTGGTTCCCCGTGAGGGGGCGCCACCCCGAGGGTGAGGGAAGTGCGACCGCGAGTCGGTCCACGTCGGGGTCGTTCGCCAGCACGACGTCTGCGTCGATCTCCGTCGCCAACGAGGTGGCGAGGTCGAGTGCCCCGGGCTCCTCCGGGTTCGGGAAGGCGACCGTGGGGAAGTGGCCGTCGGGAGCGAACTGCTCGGTGACGGGGTGGACGTCGGTGTGACCTCCACGTGCGAGGAACTCCACGACCGGTGCGCCACCGACGCCGTGGAGCGGGGTCGTGACGATGCGGATGGGGGCGCCCGCCACGTGGGGGCGCTCAGCCGCGGCCTCCGCCCAGTACTGGTCGAACAGGTCGGGTCCGATGGCCTTCGCCCCTTCCGGGGGCGCCATGAGGTCGACCTCGTCACAGGCGACGTCGATCGCCCGCCCGACCCGATCGATCGCCGCCGCGATCAGCCCGTCCACCGGCGGAACGATCTGCGCAGCGTTTGCGTCGTAGGCCTTGTACCCGTTGTCCTGGGGAGGATTGTGGCTGGCGGTGATGATGACGGTCGAGATCGCGTCGAGGACCTTTCCCGCGTAGGCGATCACGGGTGTCGGGGTCGGCTCGCCGAAGAACCGTACGTCGAAACCAGCAGCCACCAGGACGCCGATCGTGTCCCGGGCGAACTGCTCCGAGCTGAGGCGTGCGTCGAAGCCGACAACCACGGTGCCGCCAGTGCCGAATCGTTCCGAGAGGTAGGCGGCGAGGCCCGCGGTCGTGCGGATGATGGTGGCGCGGTTCATCCGGGCGTCGCCGGCCTCGACGGCGCCGCGGATCCCCGCGGTCCCGAACCGGAGGGGTCCTGTCATCCGCTCCCGGAGGGCGTTCTCGTCGCCATGGTCGATGAGGGCTTGGAGTTCCCCACGGGTCAGGGGATCGGGGTCCCCGGCGATCCATTCGCGTGCGCGTGCAACGGCATCCATGGGCACCACCCTACGCCCGCTCGGCTTGCGAAACTCCCCCTTCGCGCCTACGTTTTGCGCTTACCCCCTCTCCGTTTTCGAGGTTCAACCATGGGTTCGCTCGTCAAGAAGCGGCGCAAGAAGATGTCGAAGCACAAGTATCGGAAGCGCCTCAAGAAGAACCGCCACAAGCGGAAGCGCTGATACCGGCTTCGGCCGCAAGGTCTCGAGGGCGACGCCTATGGCGTCGCCCTCTTGCATGTCGCGGCCGCAACGTCGGCACGCCCGTACCCTGTACCCCATGACGGCCCGACTCGTCGTGCTCGCGATCCTGTTCACGGGGGTGTTCGCCGGGTGCGCCGAGGAGCCCCCTCCCGATCCCCAGGGCCTCGTCGACCAGGCGGCCGATGCACTCCTCCGTGCCGACGGGTTCGCGTTCAGGGTGACCCGCGAGGGAGAACTGCGCGACATCGGTGGGTGGAAGATCCGTTCGGCGAGTGGCGAGTACGAGGCGCCCTCGGGCGTGTACACCGACGTCAAGGTCGCCCTGGGCGGACTCATCGTCCAGGCCGCGGTCGCGAGCATCGACGACCGGTCGTGGCAGCAGGATCCGCTCTCGGGGGAGTGGTCCGAGATCGATCCGATGGACGCCATCACCGTCGCAGGCCTCTTTGGTGCCGATGGCCTCTCCGCTGTCCTTTCCGAGGACTTCACGAACCCTGAGTACGTCGGCCGCGGCGAAGCCGATGGCCTTCCCGGTGAGTCCCTCCACCAGGTGGCCGTGGACCTGGATGCGGTCCGCCTCTCTGAGATCTCCGCCGGCCTCATCCCCGACACC
This sequence comes from uncultured Acidimicrobiia bacterium, assembly GCA_964600365.1. GTDB lineage: Bacteria > Actinomycetota > Acidimicrobiia > Spongiisociales > JAENVV01. The sequence continues at coordinate 74,752 of CAZRJG010000002.1, read as the reverse complement.
GTGGGTCGTGCCGAGTTGTGGGTGAGCGACGAGGGCGAGTTCCGTCGCGTTGCGGTCACCGATGAGACGGGTCGTTGGGTGATCGACGTCTTCGACTACGGCCCCGACCACGTCGTCGAACCCCCGTCATGAACCGCACCGTGAACCGGTGGGTGCTCGCCCTGCCGGTCCTGCTGGGCGCGTTGGACCTCACCGTTGTCACGGCGGTGCTCCCCGCCGTGGTGGCGGAGCTCGCCATCCCCCTCCCGGGAGGCCTGCGCACGGCGTCATGGATGGTCACCGGCTACCTCATCGCCTATGCCGCGGCGGTGGCGCTCGGTGGGGTCCTCACCGATCGGCGCGGGTCACGCCATGCGTTCCTCGTCGCCACCGGAGTGTTCGTGGTGGGTTCGCTCTTCGTGGCCACGGCGACGGGGGAGCCAACCCGATGGGTGCTCTCGCTGGCCTTTCGCCTGTTCGAGGCCCGCCCCGACCCCGAGATGACTGCCCTCGGGGTGCTCATTGCGGCGCGTTGCCTCCAGGCACTCGGCGCGGGCGCTGTGGTGCCCGCCGCAATGGCGGCCGTCTCCGGTGACCCCTCCCGTCGCCTGCGAGACCTCGGCTTCATCGCCGGCGTCGACATGGCGGGGTGGATGCTCGGTCACCTCTACGGCGGCTTGCTCGTCCAGGTGGTCGACTGGCGAGTCATCTTCTGGGTGAACATCCCCCTCGCAGCCATCTCGTACGTCGTGGTGCGACGAGGGATGCAGCCCGAAGCCGCCCGTCCGGGGGGTGGGTGGCCCGGGTCGATCCTCGGGGCGTCGGGGATCGCGCTCGTTGCGCTCGCCGCGGGCGGGCCCTTCGGACTCCCCGTCCGTGTGGCCCTGGCCGTTGCGGGGTGTGTCGTCGCCGTCGCCTTTGCGGGCAGGCTCGTGCCGGTCCGGGTGATCGTCGAGGGGTGGCGGGAGTCGGTGGGGAATGCCTTCCTCGGCGCACTCATCTTCTTCGTCCTCGCCGCGGTCCCCCTCTACGTCTCGACCCTCCTCGAGGAGGACGTCGATCGTGCGGCCCTCATCACGGGCGTCCTGCTCTCGGCGTTCACCATCCCGATGGCGGCCGCAGCGCCCCTCGGGGGACGTCTCGGAGCGAGGTGGGACGAGCGCTTCCTCGTGGGCGCCTCATCAGCGCTCGCGCTCCTCGGACTCGCGTTGAGTCGCGGCTGGGGTGATACGGAGTGGTCGCTCGTCCCCGGACTCGTACTCGCAGGCGTGGGATTCGGTGGCTTCCTCGCGATCACCGCCGATCGACTGATCCGGCGGACCCCCGGTGAGCGGGGGAAGACATCGGCCGGCGTGATCGTGCTCCGACTCGTGGGCATGGCCCTCGGCACGTCCCTGCTCACCGAGTGGGTCCTGGGGCGCGTTCGTACGCTCGGCGGCGACCTCGACTCGATCCGCGCCGGGGCCCGCGACCTCTTCGACGAGGCGTTCCTCATTGCGATCGGGATGCAGGTGGTGCTCATGGCGGTGATGTGGTCGCGGGGTGACCGTGCCATCGTCGATGAATCCTGAGCAGGGATACCCTTCTGCAGAAGAAGGGATTCCCGAATGAAGTCATCGATCATCTGGGTGGGGGTCGCCAGCCTCGTCGTCGGGGTGGCCCTCATCGTCGTGGCCTTCGATGCCGACCTCGACCCGCTTGCCGCCGTTCCCGAGGACGCTGCGATCGTGGTCTCGGCAGACCTGCGTGCGATCCAAGAGGAAGCGTCCTCCGAACGTGCGCAGGCCGCCTTCGATGGCGACCTTCCGGGCCTCGGACTCCTCGACGACCTCGTCACCGAGGGGATGGGCATCTCGATCATCGAGGACGTCATGCCGTGGTCGGCGGGACCCGTCGCCATGTGGGCATCCCCCTCCTCCCACGACCGATGCGTGATCGCCGAGGTCGACGACCGTTCCGGGGCCGATGCCTTCGTCGACGAGGTCCGCGCCCTCGACGGCATCCGATCCGAGTCGGCGCGGGACGTGGAGGGCGGCACCGTCCACGTGCTCGAGTTCGATGGCATGACGGCGACCGTGGGCCGACTCGGTGCCGGTGTCTACCTCTGTGCGGGGGATGGGCTCGATGCCTCGCTTGCGGCGCTCGCCTCGACTTCGATCCTCGATGTGGAGGAGGCCCGGGCGCTCGTGGGCGACGACCTCCTCGTCGCCTGGCTCGACCTCCCCGCCCTCTTGGGCGGTGACACATCGCTCTTCGGCACCGGCCTTGCCCTGGATGCGGAGCGCCTCGCCCCTGCGGTCATCACCTATGGGGTGGATGATGTCGGGATCCGGTGGGGGATCACCACCGATGCGGACCTCTTCGGGGAGGTCATCGACGACTCACTCGTCGAGATGCTTCCGGCTGACACCGCGCTGGGCGCGGTGGCGGCGATCCCCGACCTCGGCATCCCCTTCGGCGACCGGGGGGAGGCGGTCCCCGGCCTCCAGGACCTGCTCGGCGTGGTCGAACTGCTCGACGGCTCGGTCGGATTCGGTCTCGTCTCTTCGAACGATGCCCTGCTCGGCCAGGTGCTCGGAGCGCCGATCGACCTGGTGCTCTCCGTCGAGAGCCCCGATCCCCACGCCCTCGCCGAGTCCCTGCTCGGCCTCGTCGGCGAGCGGTTGGAGCTCCCCCTAGGGGGCATCGAGGAAGAGAAGACCGACGACGGAACTGCGTATTCGCTCTCGATCCCATTCCTCGGTGACCTCGCCGTGCTCTCGGCGACGGACGACACCCTCACCCTCTCGGGAACCCGGGAGAACGCCCTTGGGGAGGGCCCGCTGCTCGTCGACACGGAGGAGTGGCAGGCAGCCGTGGGGGCATTGGAGGACGGATCGTCCGTCCTGCTCTGGATCGACCCGAAGGGCCTCCAGGACCTCGACCTCGGGCTCCTGTTCGAGGGCCTGACCGGCTTCGCGGACCTCGGCGGGGACGTCTCGCTCCCCGACATGGACCTCTCCGGGCTCACCGACGTCTTCGCCCACGACGCCATCGATGCCGTGGTCGCGGGAGGCGCGACCAACGGTGGGACGACGACGATGGAGTTGCTCGTCCTCGTCGACTGGTAGTCAGTCGTCCCCGAGGAGCCCGGCAGCGACGACGGCGAACGCCGCCCCGGCGAACACGATGACGAGCTGGGCGACGAGTGATCCCACGAGGGGCAGCTCTGTCTCCGGTCGGCACCATGCGTCGTCGACCAAGCGGACGAACCCGTCGGTCGTGCGTTCCACGCCGTCGTGGAGAACGCCAACGGGGGGCACCTGGCGGGGCGTGAATCCGGCTGCCTCCACGCGATCCGACTCGACTTCGACCGTGTAGCGCACGTCGCGTCCGAGCGGTTCGCCGAGGGGGGTCGTGACCACGAGTGGGTCGGCGGACTGCCCCACAACGAACGCAGTACGGCTGGGTGGCGCCGTCCCCCGCAACTCCCAGACGGGCTCGGGACCGAGGAGGACCGACACGCGGAGCACTGAAAGGGTGTCGCAGCCCTCGACGAGGACTCTGATCGCGGCGCCGTCCTCGGTGCGTCCGAGGGCGATCCGGCTCGGTCGTTCCGCGGTGTCGTCCCGGCCGGACAGGATCAGCGCGCCGAGTCCCCACAGGATCGAGACGATGGCGCCGACGGCGACCGGGATGAGCCAGCGGGGAGGCTGCGTTCGGGGACCGGTCACCGAGGTGACGCTACCCGGGCCGCACGCCCGGCTCGGCTCGGGCGTGCGCACGCATGGCGAGGACGCCGAGCGCCGGTCCCACGGCGAGGACGGGGAAGGCCCACTGCCACGTGAGGTTGGCCGCGATGACGGGGACGAGGCGGATCGAGGCCAGGGTGAGGAGGAACCCGAGCGCGGTCTGCAGGGTGAGCGCAGTTCCGATCCTGTCTGGCGGTGTCGTCTCGGTGGCGAGAGCCGAGAACTGGGCAGAGTCTGCGATCACGGTGATCCCCCACAGCAGGAGCGCAGGGAGGACGATCCACGGGTGGGCGCCGAAGAGCAGTGGGCTGAGCAGTGCGACCGTCCCGGACGCCGCCATCGCTGCGCCCGCCACGACGGGCCTCCCGACCCGGTCGGCGAGCACGCCGGCTCCCCATGATCCGATCGCACCGATCCCGATCACCCCGAAGGCGGTCGTGGAGGGATTCGGGTAGGGGGAGGAGGCAGCCCCGGCAGAGGCAGCAACCCACGCTGCGATCCACGTCCACATCGCGTAGAGCTCCCACATGTGCCCCAGGTACCCCGCGGTCGACCTCCGCCAGCCCGGGGTGGCGAGGACCGAGCCCACGAGTCGCCACTCGAAGGGTCGAGGTGGGGCCTGGTGTGGTCCGTCGCGGGTCGTCAGCATGAGACCTGCGCCTGCCGCGGCAAGCAGGGAGGCGGACACCACGACGCCCCTCCACTCCAGCCCCATCCCCCGGACGAGATGGGGAGTGGCGCTGCCGAGGGTGAGCGCGCCGACGAGCACCCCGAGGGCCATGCCGCGCCCCTTGGCGAACCACCCGGCCATCACCTTCATGCCCGATGGATAGACCCCTGCGAGGGCGACGCCGGTGGCGAAACGGAGCCCGAGGGCGGCCGACGGCCCCTCGACGAGGAGCAGGCCGAGGTTTGCGGCCGCGCCCACCAGTGCGGCGCCGAAGAACAGCTTCCTCGCGGACCACATGTCGCTGAGGTTGAGGACGGCCGACACGAGCGCGCCCACCACGAACCCGACCTGCACGGCCATGGTGAGCCAGGCCACCTGGCCGTCGCTGAGTTCCCAGGCCTCGGCCAGTTGGGGCGCAACGGCCGAGGCCGAGAACCACAGCCCCAGGGCGAGCAGTTGGGCCGTGGCGATCCGGACGAGGGCCTGCGCTTGGGTCACGCAGGTGGGAACGCCGAGGGCGCGCCGCCTGTTCCCTACCGGAAGCGGCGCAACCGAAGCGAGTTGCCGACGACGCTCACCGATGACAGGGCCATGGCCGCCGAGGCGAACATCGGGTTGAGGTAGCCGAGAGCGGCGAGCGGGATCATCGCGGTGTTGTAGAAGAACGCCCAGAAGAGGTTCTGGCGGATGACCCGGAACGTCGCCTTCCCGAGGCGGACGGCGGTGAGGGCGAGCGTGGGGTCCCCGCTCATGAGGATCACGTCGCCGGCCTCGATGGCGATGTCGGTCCCGGTGCCCACGGCCATGCCCATGTCGGCCCGGGTGAGGGCGGGGGCGTCGTTGATGCCGTCGCCCACGAAGGCAACGGTCCGGCCCTCGTCCTGGAGCCTGATGACCTCCTGGTCCTTGCCGCCCGGGAGGACGCCCGCCCGGACCCGATCGATACCGACCTCCTTGGCGATCGTGCGGGAGGTGGCGGGGTTGTCGCCCGTCACCATCGCGACGTCGAGTCCGAGTTCGTGGAGGCCTGCAACGGCGGCCTTCGCCGTTGAGCGGAGGGAGTCGGCGACTCCGAGCACGCCCCGGGACTTCCCGCCCCACCCGACCATGACCGAGGTGGCGCCGAACGTCTCGTACGTGGTGAGTTCGTCCTGGTGGTACTGCTCCACCTGGAGACCGAGTTCTTCGAGGAGCATCGGTCGACCGACGACGACCTCCTCGCCGTCGACGGTGCCCACGACGCCCCGTCCGGGCATGTCCATGAAGTCACTGACCTTGGGAATCGGGAGGTCCCGTTCCTCGGCGCCGAGCACGATGGCGACGGCGATCGGGTGCCCCGAGGCTGCTTCGACGGCGGCGGCCCGCTGCAGGACGATGGGGTCGCCGAACACCCGGGTGAGCGTCATGTGGCCCCGGGTGAGGGTGCCGGTCTTGTCGAAGAGGACGGTGTCGATGGTGCTGGAGCGCTCGAAGGCCTCGGCTCCCTTGAACACGATGCCGGACTCGGCTCCCTTGCCGGATCCCACCATGATCGCGGTGGGCGTGGCGAGGCCAAGGGCGCAGGGGCAGGCAATGATGAGTACGGCGACGGCGGCGGTCATCGCAGCCCCGACGTCCCCGGAGATGAGGACCCACGCGGCGAACGTCACGATGGCGATGGCGACGACGATCGGGACGAAGACGGCCGAGACCCGGTCAGCCAGCCGCTGCACGGGGGCCTTGGACGCCTGGGCGTCCTCGACGAGGCGGGCGATGCGGAACAGGGCGGTCTCGCGCCCGGTTGCCGTGGCTTCCACGACGATGCGGCCCTGCTGGTTCACCGTCGCCCCGAACACGTTGTCGCCGACGACCTTGTCGACGGGGACGGATTCGCCGGTGAGCATCGACTCGTCGATCGACGAGAAGCCTTCGATCACCTTTCCATCGGTGGGGATCTTCTCCCCGGGGCGGACGACCATGTGGTCGCCGACCCGGAGGCGATCAGCGGGGATCGTGATCTCCTTCTCGCCTTGGAGGACCCGCGCCTCCGTTGCTCCGAGCTCGAGCAGCTTGGTCACTGCCGCAGAGGCTCGGCCCTTCGCCCGTGCCTCGAAGAACTTCCCGAGCAGGATGAAGGCGATGATCGCCCCGGCGGTCTCGAAGAACACGTGCTGGCCGGTGAGGGAGGCCCATACGGACCATGTCCATGCGGCGAGGGTGCCGAGGGAGACGAGGGTGTCCATGTTCGCCCCGAACGACCTGAGCTGCTTCGCGGCAGCGATGTGGAACTGCCTGCCGAACCAGACCACGATCGGCGTGGCGAGTGCGAACTGGAGCCACGTGTTCCACGTCGCCATGGGGAGGGCCATGGCGAGCACGATGAGCGGCACCGCGAGGACGGAGGCCCCCACGAAGCGCTTCCACTGCTCGGCCTGTTCCTCCTCGTAGCGTGCGACGATGTCGGGCCGCTCGTCACCCTCGAGGATCTCGTGGATGCCGTACCCGATGCGGTCCACCGCCGAGGCGAGGTCGGAAGGCGCAGCAGCGCCGATCACCTTCGCCTCACGGGTCGCGAAGTTGACGGCGACCTGCTCGACGCCGTCCTGCTTGGAGAGGACGCGCTCGATGCGCGTCGCACAGGCGGCGCAGGTCATGCCTTCTACGTCGAAGGTCGTCTCGGTGGTTGCCATGGCGGGGGTCAGCGCGCGACTTCGTAGCCCTGGCCCTCGATGGCGGCGATGATCGCCTCGAGGTCGGCGGGCGAATCGAACGCCACGTCGACGGACTTGTTGTCGATGGACACCTCGACGGTGGCGACGCCGGCGAGTGCACCGACGGCGCCCTCGATCGACGACTTGCAGTGGCCGCAGGAGATGTCTGGGACAGAGAGGGTGGTCATCGTTGCTCCTCGCTCGGGCCGGTGATGGCCTTCGTGTAACGGGTGAACTCCATCAACTCGTCCACCACCTCTTGGGTGCGGTCCTCGTTGACGGCGTGGGTGAAGCAGGTCTCGAGGTGGTTCTGGAGGAGGATGCGGTTGACCCGCTCCATGGACCCCTGCACCGCCGAGAGCTGCTTCATGATGTCCGGGCAGTACCGCTCGTCCTCCACCATGCCGATGATGGAGTCGAGGTGGCCCCGTACCGTCTTGAGGCGGTTGAGGGCAGCGGTCTTGTGCTCGGGCTTCATGTGAGGAAGCATACGCGGTCCCCACCCCTAGGGGGGAGGGGTCCCTGGAGTCGTTGGCTGTCAGCTGTCAGCATGCAGCTGGGCCGTACGCTGCGTTCTCCGATCTCCGTCCCCGAGATATCCTCCTCTGCCATGCGTCGGTGGATGAGTCGGATGCGGGGCGGGTCGGGGCACCCGTGGTGGGCGGTCGTGAGCCCACCGCGTCGGCGCGACCATCGACAGCTACTCTCGATCAACAACGCCCAGGCGCCGGCGGTGAACGAGATCCCGATGTCGGAGCTCCGAAGGCTTCTCGACTGGCCGGGGCTCGCGATGGTCCATCGGGACTTCCATGGCCCCACCGGCTTCGTGCTTGCGATCGATGGGCCGGGACTCGACTATCCGAGCGACAACTATCGCTGGTTCTCGGAGCGCTACGACCACTTCCTCTATGTGGATCGGATCGCCGTGCATCCCCGCGCCCACGGTCAGGGAATCGGTTCGAGTTTGTACGAGGAGACGATCGGCCACGCGGCCCGTGCCGGGTATCCCGTGGTGCTCGCCGAGGTGAACGTTCGCCCCCCGAACGGCGGATCGCATCGGTTCCACCTCCGCCATGGCTTCACGGCCGTCGGGGAGCAGGAGACGAAGAGCGGCACGGTCCGGGTGCGTATGTATGAGCGTCGAATCACCCCCGTCGACGACCCGGGGACGCGGCCCTGACCGTGCTCCGCGCGATTGAGACTTGACACGTCAGAGGTTCGGTCGGCAAAATAAGTCCCACACGAATAGGGGGAATACCGATCCGGTCTCCCGCGTTGCTCCGTATGAACAGCGAGTAGCACCGCGGTCGAGAGGTCGGACCCCGACATCCACCGACCCCATTGCGGCGAAACGAGGAACCACCATGGCTGAAACGACTCTCAAAGGACAGCGCCTTCGCGGCGGTGTTCGTCCGTCCAAGGCAATCGAAGGCGTGCGTGTCTGTAAGCAGTCCGACTGCCCGACGCGACTCTCCCGCTACAACAAGCGCGAGTTCTGCAACCAGCACGCCCCGATCACGTACCCCCGGGTGCGTGGCCGCTTCGTCGACGACGAGTAGATCCACCCAGGCGAGTGGCCTCCCCACTCGTCCCTCCATATGGGGTCTTCGCCCTCCCCGGAGCCCCATCTGCCGTGAGACGCCCGCCCCTGGCGGGCGTCTCACGCGTCCAGGGCGATGTCCACCGCGGCGCGTGCGTGGATCCGTGTGGTGGGGAAGAAGGGGACCGCGATGTCCTCGGCGTGTACGAGGAGCTCGACCTCGGTGCACCCGGCGATGATTCCCTCTGCTCCCCGATCGAGCAGGGTGTCGATGACCTCGAGGTACCGGGCGCGAGAGGCATCGCTGATGACGCCTCGAACCAGTTCGTCGTAGATCACGCGGTGCACGTCGGCCCGGTCCTCAACATCGGGCACAAGCACCTCGAGTCCGTGGTGCGACTCGAGTCGTCCCCGGTAGAAGGGGTGCTCCATGGTGTAGGCCGTCCCGAGGAGGCCCACCGTCTTGATCTTCTCCGACGCGACCGCCGTCGCCGTTGCGTCGGCGATGTGGAGCACGGGCACGTCGACCGCCGCCTGCACGCGGTCGTGGACGAGGTGCATCGTGTTCGTGCAGATGAGGAGCAGGTCCGCACCGGCGCCCCGGAGCGCCCGGGCTGCGCCGATGAGGGCCCCTCCGGCGGCCTCCCAGTCCCCGGCCTCCTGGAGTGCCTCGATCTCGTGGAAGTCGAACGTCCAGTGGATCGTCCTCGCCGAATGCGTCGTGCCGAGTCGGCTCCGCACCTCCTCGTGGATGATCCGCTCGTACTCGATGGACGATTCCCAGCTCATGCCGCCGATGAGCCCGATGGTCTTCATCGGGTGGAGGCTAGGAGCCAGTCCCGGTTGGGATCTGCGTGTTCACCGATTGTTGTCCCCGATCCCGCGCCGACAACCGGCTCGGCTCCGTACCCTCCTCACCATGACCGACGACCTCAAAGCGAAACTCACCGACGAGCAGTGGCACGTGACGCAGCAGTGCGGCACCGAGCCGCCCTTCTCGGGGGAGTACTGGAACGAGAAGCGCCCCGGCATGTACCGCTGTGTCGTGTGCGGGGTCGACCTCTTCGACTCGAAGTCGAAGTATGACTCGGGCTCGGGATGGCCGTCGTTCTTCGAGGCGGTGGATGATGGGCGCATCACCGAGAAGACCGACACGTCCCACGGCATGGTCCGCACCGAGATCACGTGCGCCAACTGCGACGCCCACCTCGGCCACGTGTTCTCCGATGGCCCGGCGCCCACGGGACTCCGCTTCTGCGTGAACTCCGCGAGCCTGAGCCTCGAACCCCGCGAGGAGTAACGACTACTCGAACCAGGTGCTCACCTCGGCGAGCGACTTGCGCTCCAAGTCGGGGACGACACACCCGTCAGCGGGGAACCCGATCGGGAAGAGGGCGAACGGCCGCTCCGTGCGCGGTCGTCCGAGGACCGTCGTGAGGAACGCCATGGGACTCGGGGTGTGGGGGAGCGTCGCCAGGCCCATGGTGTGGAGGGCGGTGACGAAGATCCCCGCGGCGATGCCGACCGACTCCTTCACGTAGTAGTGGTGGAACGTGGTCCCGTCGTCGCGAACCCCCATCCGCCGCTCGAACAGCACGACGAGCCACGGCGCGCGCTCGAGGAACGGCTTCCGCCAATCGGTCCCGAGGGGTTCGAGGGCGTCGCGCCATTCGGGCCCGAGGCGTCCGCCGTCGTAGTTCTCGCGCTCCTCCTCCTCTGCTGCCGAACGGATGGCCCCCTTCACCTCCGGGTCTGCGATCGCGACGAATGTCCATGGCTGCATGTGGGCGCCGGAGGGGGCGGAGGACGCAGCGGTGATCGCCGCCTCGATCGCGGAACGGGGAACCGGTCGGTCGCCGAACATCCTGATGCTCCTCCTCCCCGCCATGTGGGAGGCGAACGCACGGCCGGCTGCGACCAGATCCTCATCGCTCCGATGGGGGAGCGAGTGCGGGACGAACCGATGTGGGGAGTCGGGCGGCGGGTAGGCGTGGAGGTCGTACGGAGCGGACATGTGGCGACGGTACTCGGAGACGAATCCGGCCTGGCTTCGACCTCTGTCCCCCGCGTGCGGGGGAAGGTACCGCCGCCGGAGGCGGGGGTAGGGGGGCTGCCTCGACGAGGGGACAGACGTTCGCTCTGTGCGGAACGTCCCCTCAGCCTTCCATCGTCCGATGTGCGTGGCGCCCATCGGTCACGTGGGCAGGGTCGTCCAAGAAGTTCCCGCCGTGTTCGTGTGAGTGCGGATGCCCCGACCGGTAGGCCTGCTCGAGGTTGGCCGGCGTGAGCACATCGCCGGGCGCGCCGCTGGCGATCACCTGCCCCGCGAGCAGGATGACGTGGTCTGCGGCTGATGCCTCGCCGAGGTCGTGGGTCGTGAGCACGATGGTGCGGCCGGAGGCCTGCTCGGCGTGGACGACGTCATCGATCACCTGGGCGGAGGGGGCATCGAGTGCGGTGAGAGGCTCATCGAGCAGCAGGACGTCGTGGTCCTGGGCGAGGCCCTGGGCGACGAAGGTGCGCTGTCGCTGGCCACCGGAGAGCTCGGCGAGGTGCCGTCCCGCGATGTCCCCGAGGTCGAGTCGCTCGATGGCCTCCGCCGCGGCGTTCCGATCCGCCGCGGTGATGCGCCCGAGCCATGATTTGCCTGAGAACCGAGCCATGAGCACCGTCTCGCCGACGGTGAGCGGCATTGCGTCGTTCACCTGCGTGGTCTGGAGGACGTAGGACACCCGCTCGCGCACCTGGTGGGGAGGGAAACCTCCCACTGTGAGGGTTCCGGATGCCGGTTCGAGCAGCCCACCGATGACATGGAGGATCGTGGACTTGCCGGAGCCATTCGGCCCGATGACGGCGGTGATCATGCCGTCGGGGATGGTGAACGATGAGGTGTCGACGGCGGTCCTCCCGTCGCGGAGGACCACGATGTCGGTGGCGACGATTTCAGGCATCGACGCACCCCGCGCAGCGCCCTTCGAGGGCGAGTCGGTGGTCCTCCACCCTGAACCCGCGTCGCGCCGCGGATGCCGAGACCCGTTCGAGGGCCTCCTCCACATCGACGTCCACGTCCACGTCCTGCACTGTGCCACAGACGCGGCACACAAAGTGGTGGTGGTGCCCGGAGAGCCATTCGGCGGGCTCGTAGAGGGAGACGCCCTCGCCCCCGGGCAGCGAGACGATGATCCCCGCCTCGGTGAGGACGCTGAGGGATCGGTAGAGGGAGGAGAGGGGGATGTCCGGGAGGTCGCCGTCGAGCTCTGCAACGGGGGATGGGCCCGGACGCTCGAGGAGCGCATAGAGGACGGCGCGGCGGGTCGCCGTCAGCCGCGCACCGCGCTCCCCGAGCCGGGTGCGTACCTGGAGGTCGGTCGATTCATCCAATCCCACGAGCACAGTATAATGATAATCATTCCCAACATGGTGTTCTCGACATGCCCTGGCTCCAACGGTCAACCGTGCTCATGCTTGCCTTCTCGCTCGTGCTCGCCGCGTGTAGCGATGGATCGTCCGATGACGATCGCCCGCTCGTCGTGGTCTCCACGTCGGTGTGGGCCGAGGTCGTGGATGCCCTGGACCCCTCCGACCGACTCCGCGTGGAGGTACTCCTCCCCGCAGGCGTGGACCCCCACGACTTCGTCCCCTCGGCCGCCCAGGCAGCCGATCTCCGCCGTGCGGACCTCATCGTGGTGAACGGCCTCGGCCTCGAGGAGGGTCTCGCCGATACCGTCGATGCCGCCGGGACCGACGGAATCCCCGTCTTCGTGGCCGGCGAGGCTGCCGATCCGCTTCCGTTCGGTGACCACGAAGACGAGGACCTCGCCGATGAGGACCACGCCGACGAGGATCCCCATGTCTGGCTCGATCCGGTGCGGATCGGCCTCGTCGCCCGGGCCCTCGCCGTGGAGATGGACGCACGCTTCGGCGACGTGGGCGCGGTCGAAGCGGCCGCGGCGTACGCTGATCGGATGGACGCTCTCGCCGCAGAGATGGTCGACCTGCTCGACGGGGTCGAGGATCGGCGGCTGGTGTCGAACCACGACTCCTTCGGGTACTTCGCCGACCGGTTCGGCTTCGAGGTGGTCGGTGTCGTGATCCCCGGCGGCTCGACCGATGCAGCCCCGAGCTCCCAGGAGCTGGCGGCGCTTGCTGGGCGGATCGAAGCGGAGGGGATTCGGGCGATCTTCATCGATACGTCCGCTTCCACGACGGTCGCCGAGGCGCTCGCCGCCGAGTTCGACGGCGAGGTCTCCGTGGTGCGACTGGTCACCGCGGGACCGGACGGGAACGCCCCAACCGACACCATCGAGGGATTCCTGCTCGAGAACGCCCGGCGCATCGCTGACGCCCTCGGGGCAGGATGATGGACTGGTTGCTCGAGCCGTTCGAGTTCGCGTTCCAGCAGCGCGCCCTCCTCGCCGGATCGCTTGCAGCCATTGCCGCAGCTGTGGTCGGCACGTGGGTGGTGCTGCGGGGGATGAGCTTCTTCGGCGATGCCCTCGTCCACGGTGTCATCCCCGGCATCGCCCTCGCCATCCTGCTCGACATCCCACCCCTCGTCGGCGCTGCGCTCGCAGCCGTCGTGGTGGTGGCGGGCATCGGACTCGTCCATCGACTGGCCTCGTTCAGCGAGGACACCGGCATCGGACTCCTCTTCGTGGGCATGCTCGCCCTCGGCGTCATCCTCGTCTCGAGGATGGATTCCTTCGCTGGGAGCCTCACGACCATCCTCTTCGGTGACGCCCTCGGTGTGACGCGGGGCGACCTCGTCACCCTCACGGTCGTGGTCGGGGTCGTGGCGATCGTCTCGCAGGTCTTCTACCGCCCGTTCCTCGTCCTGTCGTTCAACGAGCAGAAGGCCTCCATGCTCGGGATGCGTCCTGCGCTCTCGCACTTCGTGCTCCTGGGACTCATCACCCTTGCGATCGTCGGCTCATTCCGGACGGTGGGGACGCTCCTCGTGTTCGGCCTGCTCATCGGTCCGGCGGCAACCGCCGCGCTGGTGGCCAGGACGGTGCCGGTGACGATGCTCGTGGCGTCCCTCATCGGGGTGGCGTCGGTGGTCGTGGGACTCCTGCTGAGCTACCACCTCGGCACGGCAGCGTCGGCAACCGTCGCGATCATCCCCGTGCTGGCGTTCTTCGCTGTGCTCATCGCCCGGCGGTTCAGCCTCCGGCGCGCCACGCCTCACGCCCCCTGACCCACACGGACTCGACACCCATCGTGGGTAGTTCCCCGGCGGGACCTTCGACCGGGTCGTCTGCGAGGACGGTGAGGTGGGCGGGGCTTCCGGGTGTGAGGGGTTGCTCCTCCCCGAGCGCCGCAGCCACGCCGTCGGTGAACATCGCCAGGGCGGCCTCGGGTGACACCTCCTCGGCAGGGGAGATGCCCTTTCGATCCCGGGCTGCGGCCATGCCCCACAGGGGGGAGGGCTGCTCAACGGGGCAATCGGATCCCCCGGCAACGGTGATCCCGGCGTCGAGTGCTGACCGATGGGCGAAGACATCACGCATGCGGTCACCGAGGCGAGTGGGGAGCCATGGTCCGTCAGAGGGGAGGAACGCGGGCTGCATCGATGCGATCGCACCGATCTCGGCGAAGCGTTCCCGGTCGGCGTCGCCGATGAGGGAGGCGTGCTCGACGCGGAGCCTTCGGCCGTCCACACCGGCGTAGGCCAGCCGTTCGAATTCGTCGAGGACGCGACCAACCGCGCGGTCGCCGATGGCGTGGATCGCCACCCGCCCACCGAGGTCGAGTGCGCGTTGGGCCAGCTCGCGATGCGCGGTGGGGAGGCGCATCGCTCCGGCGGTGCCGACGTCGTCGTACGGCGCTCGGAGCGCTGCGGTGTGCCCACCAAAGCTTCCGTCCGAGAACATCTTCACGCCTGCGAACCGGATCGGTCCTGGCGTGGAGTCGATCCGGTGGGCGGCATCGGTGAGGTGATCGGGATCGTCGGCGATCACGAACACATCGATCTCGACGGGGGAGTCAGGGGCTGCGGCGAGGAGCGAGCCCAACTCGGAGGGCCCACCGCACGACGGGTCGGCTCCGTAGGCGACCATTGCCCCGAGCCGTGTGAGGCCCACCTCGTGCAGCGAGCCGAGTGCCGAGATGACGGCCGCGGGAGGGAGGCCGTCGCCACGCCCCCCCACGACCGAGGAGACGATGCCGATCGCCGTCTCCCTGAGGATGCCGTTCGGGTGGCCGAACGGATCGCGGTCCAGGGAGCCGCCCGGGGGGTCGAGCGTCGCGGGCCCGACACCGGCGGCCTCGAGCGCCACCGTGTTCGCGACCGCCACGTGCCCGCACACCCGGTAGAGGAGCACGGGACGGCCGATCGCGTCGAGGTCCATCCGAGAGGGAAGCCGACGCTCCTCGAGGCGTTGGTCGTCGAGGCGGGTCGCGACGAGGGGCGTTCCGGGCTCCATCGCATCCGACCAGTTCGCAACCGCAGTGACCACGTCCTCGATCGTCCGGGCATCGTGGAGGGTGAGCCGATGGACGGCAGTCGCCCAGCCAGTGGGGTGGAAGTGTGCATCGGCGAGCCCGGGCACGATGGTCGCTCCGGGGTACGCCAGCTCCTCGAGTCCCCGGACGAAGAAGTCCTCTCGGCGGCCGACGGCTGCGACCATCCCGCCGTCGATGAGGACCGCGTCCCCGAGCACGCCGGCGGCGGTCCGGACCCGTTCCCCAGTGACGACCCGACGTACCATCCGACGACTGACTACTGGCTACTGACCACTGACGTAGTCAGTCCCACTGTTCTGCGTTCGACCACTGCTCGTCCGGTGCGAGCTCGATCGTGATGTCCCGGTTGTCGTGCGCCTCGCGCCACTCCCGGAGGGCATCTTCGACGGACTCGCCGAGCTCGGTGAAGAAGTGCACCGTGTGCTCGCCCTCTCCGGTAGCCATGCCGATGCACACGGCGTGGTGGCCGAGCCGATCGAACAGGTCGTCGACGGCCGCGTCGATCCGCTTCTGCTCCAGCGGCACGGGGAGCCCGTCCTCGTCGGAGGCGAGTGCTGTGATCGTGACCTCGCCGTAGATCGGCTTGCGGATGTGGTCGATCCATTTCACGGCGCGGTTCGCCGTGGCGACCACGACGCCCTCGTACTGGTCGTCGACCCGCTCCCACCCCTGTCCCGTGGCCGCAGCGGCAATCCCGTCGACATCGGAGCGGAGGGTGAAGAGGGGCTGTCCCGTGACCGGGTCCGGAGAGGTCTCGAGGATGCCCATCCAGCGCTCGACGGCATCCTCGCCGAGGGTTCCATCGAGCAGGTGGATCGCGGCGCCCCGTGCGCCGTCCTCCGAGAGGTCGTCGAACGCAGGATGGGAGATGGTGAGGTCGAGGCGCTCGTAGACCTCGTCCCAGTCCGAGGTGAACCGGGCCTCGGACGGATCGATCTCGATACCGTCGATCTCGAACGGTTCCAGTCCGAACGGGAGCCGGGCGGGATGGTGCTCCCACTCGTCGTCCCCGCCGGGGCCCATGCGGGTCCACAGCTCGGCGACGAGGCGCAGGAGCCGGGTTCCCCCGGACACGAGGTTGAGCGAGTTCCGGGCGTCGATGCCCCCGGTGATCTGCCACTCCAACTCGGGGTGGATGCGCCACACCCGGTCCCCGATCTCGTCGATCGTGCCGTCGGAGAGCCCGCCGGTGCGAAGCTCCTCGGAGACATCGTCGCGCGCGTCGGCCCACCACTCCCAGAACTCGGTGATGGCGTCTTGGAACATCCGGTGAGCGTACGCGGGTCGGGCGCCTAGCGCCCGTCGGACCACCCGTCGAGGCATCGCAGGATGCCGTCGATCGTTGGTTCCCCTCCCGCGACGAAGAGTCGCTCGCTGAGCCCGGCCGGATTGCCATGTTCGTTCACGACCCGCCCCCCCGCCTCCCGAACGAGGAGGATGCCGGCAGCGACGTCCCATGGCTGCACGCCCGCGGGGATCCCCGGCTCCACATAGGCGTCGACGCGCCCTTCTGCGACCCACGCGAGGTCGAGCGCAGCAGCGCCGAAGCGCCGCACCCCTCGTACGGTGGCGAGGAGGCGAGCCGTGAAGTCGCCGTACGCGACGGCTCGTTCCCTCCTGTCGTACGGGTATCCGGATGCCACGATGGCCTCATTGGTCGGTCGATCTGAGACGCGGAGCCGACGACCATCGCACCACGCCCCCGCGCCGCGAGCAGCGGAGTACATGCGGGATCGAGCGACGTCGAGGATGGCGCCGACCAAGGGTTCGTCCCCGTCCCAGAGTCCCACGGAGACGGCGATGTGGTCGATGCCGTTCACGAAGTTGACCGTCCCGTCGAGTGGGTCGACCACCCAGGTGCGCCCGTCGACCGCACCCCCGGACTCCTCGGCCAGGACCGCATCGTCGGGTCGATGGGTGCGGAGGACCTCGAGGATCGCCCGCTCCGCGGCCAAGTCGGTCTCGGTGACGGGGTCGACGGCCCCCTTCAGGCGGGCGGATCGGGCGTCCGAGGCGGCGATCACAGCGCTGGCGGCGGTCGCAGCGGCACGCGCAACGGAGAGGTCGTCCATCGGCGCAGGCTATCGGCCCCGGGCCAGTGCCTGGCCCGTGCCTAGCCTTCACCGCGCGTTGCCGGTCCTGTTCATCCTCCTCGCCGCGGGCCTCATGGTGGCCGCCTTCCCCCCATTCGGGGTGCCCTTTGCCGCCGTTGGAGCACTTGCGCTCCTCGTGGTCGGCCTTCGTCGCACGTCTTCGTCCGGTCGCGCGGGGGCGCTTGCGGCGCTGTTCGGCTTTCTGTTCTCGGCGGGCCTCATGGTGTGGCTCCGCAACCTCGAGGTTGGACTCGCAGACGTTGCGTGGATCCTCCTCGGTGTCGTCCACGCGGTGTTCTTCGCCCCCTTCGGGTGGGTGACCCGGGCAGTTCGGGACGAACGGCGCATGGCGAGCGCTGCGATCACGGTCGGCTCGTGGCTTGGCGTCTTCGCGGTGCTTCGATGGTTGCCCGTCTTCGCCCTCGAATGGGCCGATCCCGGGTACTCCGTCGCCTCGTTCGAGGCGGCGCGCGACGCGGCTGCGATCTTCGGTGCCACGGGGTGGACGGTCGTCCTTGCCGTCGCCTCGATGGGACTTGCGCTCACGATCGAGTCGCGTGACCGCCGGCCGGCGATGGCGGGACTCGGGGTGCTCGCCGTGGTCCTCATCCTCGGCGTGGTGCTCGATCCCGGTGCAACGGGGCGGGAGCTGGAGGTCGCCATCGTCCAGGGGAACTCGCCATGCCCGCAGGTCGGGTGCGTGAACGAGCGGACTCGCATCACCGAGCAGCACCTCGACCTCACCTCAACCCTCGAACCCGACACCTACGACCTCGTCGTGTGGGCCGAATCCTCGACCGGGTTCACCACCGACCCGCGGATCAACGAGGAGGTGGCGGCAGCGATCAGCGCCGAGGCCCGCCGTCTCGACGCCGCCTTCCTCATCGGGACCGACCGGCCTGTGGAGGACCAGTGGTTCGTGAATGCGAACGTCTTCTTCTCCCCGGCCGGCGAGATGTTGCAGGAGTACCGCAAGCAGCACCCCGTGCCCTTCGGGGAGCGTGTGCCGTGGCGGGCGGTGTTCGGGGACCTGCCCGGGATGCGTTCGCGGGACATGCTGTCGGGCGACGGGCCCAAGCTCTTCCTGCTCGGGGATGTCGCGATCGGCTCCGTGATCTCCTTCGAGGGAGCGTTCGGCCGGTACGCGCGCGAACACGCCACGATCGGCGCAGAGCTGCTGGTGGTGGCGACGAACGAGTCCTCGTACGGCCGTGGTGCTGCGGCCGACCAGCTCATATGGATGACGCGGATGCGTTCCGCCGAACTCGGCCTCGATGTGGTGCATTCGGCGATCACCGGTGCGTCGACCGTCATTCGGGACGGTGAACCCGGCGAGATCAGCCCCCTGTACGAGGAGGCGGTGGTCACGGGGACGGTCCGTGCCCGCGACGCGGGACCCACGCCCTACGTCCGGTTCGGCGATTGGCTGTCAGGCCTCGCGATGGTCGTGGGTGGCGCCTTCCTCACGATCCGCATGGTGCGGTGTGCGGAGCGCCGCCTCCGCTGAGTCGGCACCCATCTCCTGCGCGTACGCGACCGTTCCGCCCACGGCGCGGACCCTGAGGGCGAGCGCGCCACCCGGTGTACCAGGCGAGCCGACCGGCGAGCGGTTCCCATGGAGCACGACGGACTGGCGCTCAGCAGAGGAGGAGCTGGGCCAAGAACTCCTTCCCACCGGGTCGAGCCTCGATCCAGGTCGGGCTCGGCGTCTGGGGCCCTCTCGGCGGCGGCACACTCGAGCTCACCGGCGGAGGCGGGGGCACGATCGAACGGGACGGAGTCGTGACCAAGAGGTCAACGGTGGCCGAACTCGTGAGCCTCGACGACGGATTCACGGCCTGGCTCGAGCAGCTCTGCTCTGATCAGGAGATCGTGAGCGAGCTACCCGTCCCGACCCGCCCGATCACCCGTGCAGGATGTCCCTCGCCTGCGAAAACCGCGGCGACCTCGTCGGCCGCTGCCTGGGTCGCGACTGCGACGAAGCCGATGCCCATGTTGAAAGCGCCGAGGAGGTCCGTTTCCGAAAGGTGGCCCTCGGACGCGAGCCAGGAGAAGACCGTCGGCGGCGTCCATGCACCCCGATCGATCGTTGCCCCGAGGCCATCGGGGAGTACACGCGGAACGTTGCCCGGAAGGCCACCGCCCGTGACATGCACGAGGCCGTGCACCCCGTCGAGGCGGGCGGCTCGCACCGCAGCCGGCGCGTAGATCACGGAGGGTTCGAGGAGCACCTCGAGCGCCGGGACGCCGTCGATGTGGGGGTCGTCGCCCGATGACTCCAGGATCCGGCGCACGAGGGAGAAACCGTTCGAGCGCAGGTTGGGCGAATCGACGCCGATGAGCACGTCCCCGTCCTGCACGAGGCCGGGGTGGAGTCGGCCGTCCGCCTCGACGACGCCGAGCGCGGTGCCGGCGAGGTCGAACTGGTCGGCACCCATGACCCCCGGATGCTCGGCCGTCTCCCCACCGACGAGGGCACAGCCTGCGATCGCGCAGGCATCGGCGATGCCGGACACGAGTGCGGCCTCCCGGTTACCGTCGAGCGCGCCGACGGCCACGTAGTCCACGAAGGCCACCGGTTCGGCACCGACGGCGGCGAGGTCATCGACGCACATCGCAACGAGGTCGTGGCCCACGGTGTCGAATCGCTGCAGCGCCCGGGCCAGTTCGAGTTTCGTCCCCACGCCGTCGGTGGAGAGCATGAGGACCGGGTCCCGGTACCCATCGGGGATCCTGATGCCAGCGGCGAACCCGCCGAATCCGCCGACGACGCGGTCACCCCAGGTGGCGGTGACGGCGGGTCCGATGCGCTCGACGAGGCGGTCCGCCGCAGCGGTGTCCACACCGGCGCTCTGGTACGCCTTCGACGTCATGCGAGTTCGAGGCTGTGCTTGGTGAGCCCGTCGGGGATTTCGGTGGGATACACCCCCGAGAGGCACGCGGTGCAGAATCCCTCCTCGGCCGAACCGGTTGCGTCGAGGAGGCCGGACAGGCTGAGGTAGCCGAGGGTGTCGGCGTCGATATGCGCTGCGATCTCGTCGACGTCCATGCGCGCTGCGAGCAGCTTGGATGCGTCGGACGTGTCCATCCCGTAGAAGCAGGGGTGCTTGTAGGGCGGTGACGAGATGCGGAGGTGCACCTCGGCGGCTCCGGCCTGGCGGACCATGGCGACGAGTTTCTGGGTGGTGGACCCCCGGACGATCGAGTCGTCGACGAGGACGACCCGCTTTCCCTCGAGCGTCGAACGGATCGGGTTGAGTTTGACGCGAATGCCGCGGTCCCTGAGCAACTGCGTGGGCTCGATGAACGTGCGCCCGACGTAGCGGTTCTTCACGAGCCCGTCTGCGTAGGGGATGCCCGAGGCGGCGGAGAACCCTTGGGCGGCAGGGATGCCCGACTCGGGGACGGGTACCACGACGTCGGCATCGACGGGTTGCTCGGCGGCGAGGATCCGTCCCATCTCCTGACGGCTGCCATGGATGTCCCGGCCGTGGAGCCGCGAGTCGGGGCGGGCGAAGTACACGAACTCGAAGACGCAGAGGCGAGGGGTCGGTTCGGCGAAGCAGAGGCTGCGGACGCCCTTCTCGTCGATGACGACCATCTCGCCGGGTCCCAACTCACGGACGAAGGTTGCCCCGACGATGTCGAGTGCCGCCGTCTCGGAGGCGAGCACCCACCCGCCGTCCTCGAGGGAGCCGAGACAGAGGGGACGGAACCCGTTCGGATCGCGCACGCCCACGAGGGTGCGTTGGTCCATGACGACGAGCGAGAACGCACCCTGCACACGGGAGAGGATGCCTGCGAGCGCCTGGTCCAGCTCGAACTCGGGTCCGAACTGGTCTGCCTTCCGGGCAAGGAGCTCGATGAGCACCTCGGTGTCGGTGACGTCTGCGAGCCCCGCCTCGGCGGCGAGGTCGACGGTGTTGGTGAGGTTCCCGTTGTGGCCGAGTGCGAGGGAGCGGTTGCCGACCTGGCGGAACACCGGCTGGGCGTTCGCCCACTTGGGGGAGCCGGTCGTGGAGTAGCGAGTGTGGCCGATCGCCATGTGCCCCTCGAGGCCTGCAAGCACCTGCTCGTCGAAGACCTGCGGAACGAGGCCGAGCTCCTTGAAGACCGTTGCGGTCTCTCCGTTCGAGGCGCAGATGCCTGCGCTCTCCTGGCCGCGGTGTTGGAGGGCGAAGAGCCCGAAGTAGGTGAGGAGGCTTGCCTGTCCGCCCGGGGCCCAGGCGCCGAAGACGCCACAAGCCTCCCCGGGGCGCCCATCCGTGTCGATCACCTCTATGAGGGTAGTGCGCATCCGGGAGGCGTACGGAGGTCCGTTCGTAGGGCTCGTGCTGTTCCTGCTCGATCGGTCGTCGTTCCCGGGCGCTACCCTCTGGACCCCATGGCCACTGTGCTCCTCATCGCCGATGACGACTGGGTGCGAAACGATGTCGAGGCGGCCCTCTCAGGGCCGCGCCGCTCGATCGTGACCGAGTCCGATCCGCGCGCCGCCGTGAGCCGAGCCGCAGAAGTGGCTCCCGAGGCGATCGTCATCGACCTCCAGGTCGGCTCCATGGGGGGTATGGCCGTGGTGCGGGCCTGCAAGGATGCCATCGCTGCCAACCAGCTCGCCGAGGCGCCCCTCGTCCTCCTGCTCGATCGTGCCGCTGATCGCTTCCTCGCCGATCGGTCGGGTGCCGACGCATGGGTGACGAAGCCGTTCACTGCCCAGGAGCTCCGCGCCGCGATCCCCGCGGGGTCGTCGGTCTGACGTGACCCCCACCCAACTCGGGCTCGTCGCCGTCCTCGGGCTCTGCTTCATTGCCTCGGGGTTCCTCTCGGGTTCGGAGACCGCAGTCGTCGCGATCCCTCGCGAGCGTCTCGACCAGTTGCGCAGCAATGGCCGGCGCGGCGAGCGGCTCGCAGCGTTGTCGGACGACGCCGAGGGGACGATCGGCACGATCCTCGTAGCGAACAACTTCGTGAACATCCTCGCCGCAACGATCGCGACGGTGCTCGCCACGGAACTCGTCGGGGAGCCACTCGGCCCAATCCTTGCCACGTTCGGGATGACGGCGGTGATCCTCGTCCTCGGTGAGATCACGCCCAAGACCATGGCCTCCCGCGACCCGGAGTCGTATGGGCTGTTCGCCTCGATCCCCCTGTACTGGCTCCGACGCATCCTGACCCCGGTCTCCCGTGTGTTCATGGGGGTGAGCCGCGGGCTCCTCCGCCCGACGCGGTGGGGGATCCGTAGGGATGCACCGGAGGTGACCGAGGACGACATCCGGGCCCTCGCGGCGATGGGCCTCGCGGTGGGAGGGATCGGGGAGCACACCCACCAGATCATCGATGCGCTCTTCGCAGCCGCCGATCGTCCCGTGCGGGAGGTCATGACCCCCCGCGTCGACGTCGTGTCCCTTCGCCTCCCACTCGATGTCGAGGCGATCAGGCAGGTCGTGGCCGAGACGGGACACTCCCGGTTCCCTGTCCTGGCCGAGGAGGGATCGCTCGATGACCTCGTGGGTGTGCTCTACGTCAAGGACGTCCTCCGGCTCGGCCCCGACGTGTCCTCCACGGAGTTGCGCTCACTCGTTCGCACCCCCCAGTTCGTCCCCGAGTCGGCGGCGCTCCTCGATGCACTCCGCGATTTCCGCGTTCGGCGGATCGGGTACGCGATCGTGCTGGACGAGCACGGTGGGTTCGACGGCCTCATCACCCCCAAGGACCTCGTCGGCGAGTTGATCGGTGACCTCCGTGATGAGTTCGACCCCGGGAGCCCGAGCATCGTGGCCGTAGGGGAGGACCTGTGGCTCGCCGATGGACGCATCCCCTTCGACGCGGTCGCTGAGGCAATTGGTGAGGTGCTGCCCGACGGTCCGTACGCCACGCTCGCCGGCCTCTTCCTCGCCGAGCACGGGTCGATCCCCGAGCCGGGTGATCAGGTGGCGATCGGTGACATCGAGCTCGTCGTGGACCACATGGATCGGAACCGGATCGCCACGATCCGTGTCGTGCGACCCGCCTGACGGTTCCGTTTGGGCTGTCGCGCGTCCTATCCTCACGCACCCGATCGGGACGTGGCGCAGTTTGGCAGCGCGCAGCGTTCGGGACGCTGAGGTCGTGGGTTCAAATCCCACCGTCCCGACCAGAGAAACCCCAGGTCAGGGCCGCCCTTCGGGGCGGCCCGCTGGTTTGGGAGGGGTTTCCATCGCGCGTCCATCGCGCGTCAGATAAGGCCTCTTCCGTTGTCGTGGTCCCGTTTCGGGAGGAATCGGTCGCCGAGTCGTTCGGCGGCGTGGCGGTCGGCTTCGGTGCTGGCTTGGGCGTAGATGCCGAGTGTCAGCCTCGGGTCGGTGTGCCCGAGTCGGGTTTGGGCGGTCTTGAGGTCGATGCCTTCGAGGACGAGTCCGGTGGCGTTTGCTCGGCGGAGGTCGTGGAATTGGGCCCACTCGACACCGGCTTGTTGGCGGGCGGGATACCAGATTCGGTGCAGCCAGTTCGAGTAGTCGAGGTGTCCACCGTCCAAGCCGGCGAACAGGAAGGCATGGGTGTCTCTGGTTGTGAGCCCCCGACGCTCGAGGTGCTCGGCGATGAGATCTGTGAGCACCGGCGGTGCGGCCAGGGTCCTGCGGGCGGCCTGGGACTTGGGTGGCCCGAGGACCGAGCGGCCTCCGGCGCCCCGGGTGACCTGTTCGGTGATGGCGACGGTCGCTCGGTCGAAGTCGATCCGACCGATGCGGAGTCCGGCGCATTCACCCCACCGCAGCCCGAGCACCGCCCCGAGATGCACCATCAGCCCGTAGTCGGGTCCCAGCGCCTCAGTGAGATCCGCCAACTGGGAAGCCGTGAGCACGGGCCGGTCGGTCGGTTGGATGGCCGGCAGCCGAATGCCCCGACAGGGTGACCGGGCGATCCGATCGTCGAGCACGGCGGCGTTGAGCCGGCCACTGGTGGCTTCTGCCGGTCGGCCTCATCGCCGTCGCTCTCGGCTCCTACGGGCTCGGCCTCTTCCTCGCCGCGATCAGCATCCGACGCCTCCGCATCGGCAACATCCTCTTCAACTTCGTCTTCTACACCCTCGTCGCCATCGGCGGCGTCAACGTCGCCACCGAGGTCTTTCCCGAATGGGTGCAACAGATCGCCAACCTACTTCCGCTCCACCACGGACTCCTCGGTACGCGGGACCTGCTCACAAACGGGATCTCGTCTGGGGCGTTCGGGGAGCTAGGCCTCGAACTGCTCATCGGCGCCGTCTGGTTCCTCATGGCCCTGATCGGATTCCGAACCTTCTCCGAAGGTGGCCGACGCGACGGAACCATCGACCTCGCCGAGTAGCCCAGAACACCAAATACGGTGCCATATCGCACATTCCGCAAAGCACCCGGGAACGGCACTTCCAGGATCGGCCGCAGGCGACACGCTGACACGTAGGCGTATCCCCCAGCGATGTCAGACAGTCGGTTCCCTTCACCTGACTTTCGTATTACAATATTGTGATGTGGAGATCCACCGGTCGGCCCGCAAGCACGGTATCGACGATGCCGCCATCCTCCACGCCCTCGACCATGCCATCACCATTATCGACCTCGACCCCGACGCAGACCCACCCAAAGCCCTTGCCATCGGACCCGACCGAGCTGGCAATCTGCTGGAGATCATCTGGCTCGAACTCGCCGACGACATCAATCTGGTGATCCACGCCATGCCGCTCCGACCGACCTTCTACGACTTGCTCCCGCAGACCAGGGAGGACATGCCATGACGGAAGCGAAGACCCATCGCACGCGCAGCGGCCGCACCCTCACCGACGAGGAGATCGACGCACTCGCCAACGAGGTCGCCGAGACCGAATACGACGTCGAAGCCCTCAAGACCCGGCGCCGGGGTCGGCCTCCGATGGGATCGGGTCCGGCCGACGTCGTGCCGGTCCGCATCGACCCCGAACTGCGAGCTGCGATCGAAGCGCGCGCCGAAGCCGAGCACACCACCACCAGCGAGATCATCCGTGAGGCGATCCGCCGGTTCCTCGAGGTCGCCTGACCGAACCCCGCTCCATCGCGCGTCCATCGCGCGTCCGTAGGCGTCCACCGCAGTTCGCGGCAGTCACCGTACTGCTCTGACCTGGGGTTTTGGTCCGCAGGAGTACGCCTCAGTCCATGGCGGGCGCCTTCGGGACGCTGAGGTCGTCGGTTCAAATCCGACCGTCCCGACCAAGAGACACCAGGCAGGGCCGCCCCGACGGGGCGGCCCTGCCTGGTGTCGGTCGGGTGCCGGGGGCGGGAACCCGATGGCGGCGCGTGCGCGCGTAGCCTCGGGCCACGCAGCGGATGGAGACAGGATCCCCCTCGTCCCCGACGAAGAGGTGGAGGCGACGATCGAGCTGATGGCCCCCTCCTTTTCGATCCTGGCGTTCGCCGATGCCTTCGCGGCGGCGTTCCCGGATCGATGGGACGCGCTCGTGGAGCGCTACGGGCTGTACGGATCGGGTACCCGCTACTCGGTGCTCACCTACCTGGGGAACCGGTTGAGCAGCTACTCCCGTCGCACCGAAGCGAACCTGCTCGAACCCACTCCCGAGGGGTGGTCGCCGCGGGAGGGACCGTTCCTGCGCCGGTCGACCGACGAGGAACGGGAGCGCTTCGGGAGTGCGTGGATGGTCGTGTACCGGCGTACCGGGTGCAGCTAGCCCGCCCGGCCCGATGCTCGCCCGGGCGCGTTCCCGATCAGCCCGGTGAGCACGGGGCTCTCGATCTCCGAGGCGACCATTGCGGCCGCCTCCCCGTCGCCGGCGTTCCCCAGTCGACCGCTGTGATGCAGCGCTCGTGCAACGAGTTCCTTCATGTCGGTCCGGGACGTGAGGTCCTGCATCGCCTCGACCCACCTGGCCGTGTCGGGATGGTCGTGGCGAAGCCCCAGCGTGCACTGCGTGTCCAGGATGTAGCCGTCGAGCCACACGTAGGGGTCGGCGAACCGGCCGTTTCGCCTGCGCGCGTCGACGAGGAGGTCGAATGCCGACCCGACGTCACCCCGGCGTTCCGCGACGAGGGCGAGGCCCCTCGAGGCAAGTCCCTCCCAGCAGGGATCGCCGAGCTGACAAGCACGGGCGAAGGCATGGTGCAGCGACTCCTCGGCCTCGTCGAGATCGCCACGGGTGAGCGCGACCTCCCCGCGGAGCGCTTGGGGCCACGGCAGGAAGGCGAGCCAGTGGTCCCGCTCGGCCACCTCCGTGGCTCGGTCGAGATGCCGTGTCGCCGCGGTGAGGTCGCCCCGGAGCAGGTCGATCCGCCCCAGCATCGACGCTGCGAACGCCTCGAGTCGGAGGCTCCCCGCGTCCTGCGCGGATCGCAGCCCCCGCTCCAGGAGCGCGCGGGCGGTCGGGTAGTCGGCCCGGTCGCTCTCGACGCACCCGAGGTACGTCGACGCCTTGGCGATGGTTGGCAGGTCGGCATCGGTCCGAAGGGCATCGGTGAGCCACTTCACGGAGCGGTCGTAGCGGGCCCGGAGGAAGTCGACGTAGCCCAGTTCGACGCGCGCCCGGGCCACCGAGGGGTTGTCGCCTGGGCCCTTGGCGATTGCCTCGATCTCGTGGAGTGCCGCGACGCCGTCCTCGTCGAAGCCCCTGAGGGAGTGGATGAGTGCCTCGGCGAGGACGAGACGGGACCGGATGCGAGCGCCCCGTTCCCCCGCGCGATCGGCGAGGCGTACCGCGGTCCGAAGGGACTCGACGCCCGACTCGATGGCCCCCGCGGCCACGGCGGCCGAGCCGGCCTCGATGATCGCCTCCACCTCTGCGGGACTCGGCTCGGCGGCGAGGTCCGCTGGCTCGACACGCATCGCCGCATGGATGACCGGCCCGGGTGTCGTGCCCAACTCCCGGTCGACGAGGGATTTGTACGCAGCGAACTGGCGCGCTGCCGACTCCTCATCGCCGGCTCGGCGGTACAGCCGGAGGAGGAGCGCCTGGTGGTTCTCGTCGAAGGGATTCAGCGTCGTCGCACGCACCGCGAACCGGATGGCGTCGGTCGTGTCGCCCGCGGACATCGACCCCAGTGCCGCTTCGTGGAGGATCGCCTCCGACACCGCGGCGACGTGCCGTTGCTCGGAGAGCAGCCAGGAAGAGAAGGCGGGCGCATCCCGGATGGCGAAGCCGTCGAGGAGGTCGCCACCCAGTCCTTCGAGGCGCACGGCGTCCCGCCACGAGCCCCGTGTCAGCACCTCGATGTCGACCACCGATCCCGGTGGGAGGCGGATCTCCACCGGGTCGCCCTCGACGGAGCCCGATTCGCCCAGCGCGCGACGGATCTCGGCAAGGCTCCAGCGAAGTGCACGGAGCGGGTCGTTCGCTTCGGAGAACAGCAGTGATGCGAGTTCGGAACGGGTCCGGGTTCTGTCACTCAGGAGGAGGACGGCGAGCAGGGCCCAACTCTTCCGGCCCCTGAACCGATACGCCTCCTTGGACTCGCAGGAGATGCGGGGTTGCCCGAGGAGTTGGATCTGTATGGGCATCGAGGCTGGATCCTTGCACGTGGCATCGGTCGGGAGGCGGCGCATCGCGGGTGGTGTTCGCAACGAACCGCCCGCGATGCGTACCGCTACTCGTGTTCGCTGACGGGGTAGATCTCATCTGCGACGAGGCCGTGTGCCTCTCGGTGGACGGTGTTCGCTGCTTCGGCGTCTGGCGCGTCGACGAGGCAGAAGATCTTCCCCGCCTCCTCGTCCACCCAGTACTTCAGGTAGTTGACGCCGTGTGCGCCCTGTGTTGCCAGGTCAGCCTTGTGGGCCTCGGCGACGTCCGCCGCAGCGACGCCTCCTTCGAGCGTGTGGACATCCATGTAGAGCGGCATTCCGGTCTCCTTCCGCGCCAGATCGAGTCCCTTGACCCGAATGTGTCCCCACTGAACTCGGCTGGCGTTTGATCCTGCGTTTGAGGGACGACTCAGGCCGTGAGTGATCGATGCGCCGGACGTGGGAACTGCGCGCGTCGGGGGGATCCATCCCTAGACACCTTGGGATCCCCCCACTATGTTCCCTCGGCACGACCGCGAGGCAGTGAGGAGTGTGGTGGTGCAGCAGCAGGTGACCGATTGGCATACCGAGGGCATGTGCCGAGGGAACCACGCACACCTGTTCTTCCCGCCCACCGCCTTCGAGAGGAAGGACGATCGCGAGCGCCGCGAGACGCGGGCGAAGGCGATCTGCCAGGTGTGTCCCGTCCTCACCGAATGCCGAGAGTACGCCCTCACGCTGCGCGAGGCGTATGGCATCTGGGGCGGCATGACCGAGTCCGACCGCAAGCGGGCTCTCTCGGCCTCTGCCGGTCGCTAGTCCCGCACCGCCCGGCCGTCGCCCGACCTCCGGGTCACGCCGTTCGCATCGCACCACTCCATGAGCGGCACCGCGTGCTTGCGCGAGATGCCCAGCGCGTCCTTCGCCTCCGAGACGGTGAACGGTGACGGGAGCGTGCGAAGCACCCCTTCCACCTCGGCGAGCGTGTCCGGGAGGTACAGGAACTCACCGACCTGGACGAGCTGTTCTCGCCGCGTGAGCACGTGTGTGAGCTCGCCGTCGGCGAGGAGCTCGCTGGCCCGGGGCGGCGAGAAGCCAGCGTCGGACAGGAGGCCGCGAGCTGCACGCCACGCGGCTTCGTGGGCGTGGGAGAGCCCGGGCCGATGCCCGTCGGCGGCGACCGTTGCGCCGACTGCTTCGAGCTCCGGCCTTGCGGCGATGACGGCATCCACGAACTCGGGCGGGAGGCCCGATGCCGCACCCAGCTCGGCCTTGGGGATGCCGTCTCTGAGCGGGTGTTCCAGGTGATGGGCCCGCGCCGCCGCGACCGCCCGCCCGGCAGCGGCCTCCAACTGTTCCCGAGTGGCGGCCACCGTGCCTGCGACCACCGCCCGTCGAGGCGCGCCGCCCCCCGACGCGGTTGCGAGCCTGGCGAGCTCGGCGACGCCGGCTGTCTCGAGCAGTGCGTCGGCGACGTCATCCGGCGTGCCCCCTCGTGTGGATCGGAGGCGCACTGCGGCCGCGGCGGCGGCTCGTCGACGACGCTCGGGGAAGGGATGGAGGACGACACCTCCCGCCACCACGGCTCGTCGCCCCGCATCGCGGATGATGCAGCGATCCCCGACCAC
Source organism: uncultured Acidimicrobiia bacterium (assembly GCA_964600365.1). Classification (GTDB taxonomy): domain Bacteria; phylum Actinomycetota; class Acidimicrobiia; order Spongiisociales; family JAENVV01. Next base: position 45,465 of record CAZRJG010000002.1, on the reverse strand, counting down.
CACCGGGATCGGGGTGTCGAGGTCCACGAGTGCGGTCCTCTCATCGATGGTCCGGAGTGTTGCCGGCCAGTCGCCCGATCCCAGGTGGACGTGGAACGCACCGCGGCTCGAGGTGGCGTCCTCGAAGCCACGGGCGGGGTGGAGGTCGACCAGCAGCGTGGTCGAGGTGGTGCGCACCCCGGGAACCGTGAGCACGGACCCGCGGACCGCCGCCCCACGGGAGAGGTCGGGAACCCCGAGTGCGATCCGTCGCCCCGGGCCGACCTCGGCGAGGTCCGTCTCATGGCTCTGGATGGTGCGGATTCGCGTGCGATCCCCCGTGGGGAGGTGGATGAGGTCGTCGCCGACCGCAACCGATCCCCCCGACAGGGTGCCCGTGACGATGGTCCCGGCGCCCGCAACCGAGAAGGAGCGGTCGATCCAGAGGGTCGGCGGGCCGGGCCGAGGGGTCGCGTGCGCGACGAGCCCGGCGAGGGCGCTGCGCAATGCGTCCATTCCGTCGCCCCGCACAGCGGAGACCGGCACGACCTGTGCCCCTTCCAACGACGTCCCGGTGAGGCGTTCCTCTGCCTCGAGGGAAGCGAGTTCCACGAGGTCGTCGTCGACGCGATCAACCTTTGTGAGGGCGATGACACCCGTGGAGATGCCGAGGAGGTCGATGACCGAGAGGTGTTCCTCCGACTGGGCCGACCAACCCTCATCCGCTGCCACGACGAACAGGGCGACGTCGATCGGTTCGATCCCGGCGAGCATGTTCTTGAGGAACCGCTCGTGGCCGGGCACATCGACGAAGGACACCTCGGTGTCGCCGAGGTGAGTCCATGCGAAGCCGAGGTCGATCGTCAGGCCTCGCTCCTTCTCCTCGGCCCAGCGGTCCGGATCCCGTCCGGTGAGGGCGGCGATGAGGGTGGACTTGCCGTGGTCGACGTGTCCTGCGGTGCCGATGAGCGGCATCAGGCGAGCGCAGCGATGACGTCTGCGTCCTCGGCGGGGTCGAGCGTCCTTGGGTCGATGAGGAGGTCGCCAGCGTCGCGCCGGGCGAGGATCGGCGGGTCGGCGGCGAGGAGCTGCTCGTGGTCATCGCCGCGCCCCACGAGGCGCACCACGGGGGAGGAGATCCCCATGCCGGGCGTGCTTCCGCCTCCCACGAGGGACGATCCGTCCTCGACCGTTCCCCCGAGCGCAGATGCGAGCACGCTGCAGCGCTCTCGGAGTGCCTCGCCGGTGGCCAGCGCCATGCGCCACATCGGGAGTTCGTCGGCCCTGCCGTCGGCGTAGTACTCGAGGGTGGTCGTGAGGGCGGCCATCGTGGGTCCATCGATCCGCATCGCTCTCGCGAGGGGATGGCTCCGGATGGACTCCACCAGCTCGCCGGAGCCGACGATCACGCCCGCCTGGGGTCCTCCGAGGAGCTTGTCCCCGCTGAACAGGGTGAGGTCGGCGACCTCGACCGACTGTCGCACGCCGGGCTCCCCGCGGAGCCAGGGAGGTGGCCCGCCGGGAATCCAGGGCGTCGTCGCGTCGAGCAGGCCGGATCCCGCGTCGTGGACGAGGGGGATTCCGGCACCTTGCGCGATCGCGGCGAGTTCAGCGAGTGGGGCCTCCTCAGAGAAGCCGACCACGCGGTAGTTGGATGGATGCACCTTGAGCAGCAGGGCAGTGGAAGGGGCGAGTGCCGCTGCGTAGTCGGCGGGCCTGGTCCTATTCGTCGTGCCCACCTCGACGAGGTGCGCGCCGCTCGCCGCCATGAGTTCGGGGAGTCTGTAGGAGCCCCCGATTTCGATGAGTTCACCGCGCGAGACGGGGACCTCCCGTCCTTCCGCAAGGACTTGGAGCGTGGCGAAGAGGGCCCCGGCGTTGTTCCCGAGGACGTGGGCATCCTCGGCGCCGGTGAGTTCGGTGAGAAGGACCCGCAGCCACGCCCCCCTGCCACCCCTCCGACCACTTCCGAGGTCGAACTCGGCGTTGCCGTAGCCACCGGCCGCGGAGGCGAGCGCCCGCGCGGCGTCCGGGTGGAGCGGCACGCGCCCGAGGTTCGTGTGGACGATGATCCCTGTGGCGTTCCGGATCGAGGTGGGTCGGTTGCGACGGAGGGACGCAGCCATCCGGAGGGCATCGGCGGTTGCCTCGGCCTCTCCGCCGGCGAGCAAGACCTCGCGGGCATGCTCGATCGACTCGCGGGCAACGAGCATCCGGATACGCTCTGGCAGGCCGTCGAGCGTCGCTGCGAGCTCATGGACCGAAGGAAGGTCGCGGAGGGACATCGAGCGGAGGGTATTCGGTCGGAGGGGGTGGGCGCTCGCGGACACCCCGGGGGCGCCCGGGCCCATATCCATGCCCCCGGTATCCTGCCCGTCGTGAGCCTCTTCGGCGTGTTCGGAGCGGTTGCGCTGGTGGAGCTCGTGGTCTTCGTGCTGGTCGAGCGCGAGATCGGGCTCCTGGCGGCACTGCTGATCGCCCTCGGGACCGCACTTGCGGGATCCGTGTTGGTGCGCCGCGCCGGCCTCGCCGTCATGTCTCGTTTCCGGGAACGGCTCTCCTCGGGATCCCTGCCCGGTCGCGAGCTCACGCACGGCGCGGCGATCCTCGTCTCGGGCGCCCTGCTCATCTCCCCGGGGTTCTTCACTGACGTCGTGGGCTTCGCACTCCTCGTCCCCGCAGTGCGGGATCTCATCCACGCGCGAGTCGCGAAGCGATTCGCTGGCCAGGTCGTCGTGTCGGGGGAGACCGGCACGGTCATCGACGTCGACGCGTGGGAGCACGACGCGTGAGGGTCGAGAAGGTCCTCGCCCCCAATCCCAGCCCCTGGACAGGACTCGGCACGAATACGTGGGTCATCGGCGACGCCGACGAGGTGATCGTGCTCGACCCCGGTCCCGTGATCGATGCGCACGCTGCTGCGATCGATCGGGTCGTTGCCGGAAGGCGGGTCGCCTCCGTCGTTGTCACCCACACCCACCTCGACCATGCGCCGCTGGCCAACCCCCTGGCCCGGAACTGGGGGACGGTGGCGCTGGGCTACGCACCCTCGGCCGAGTTCCGGCCCGACGAGCAGCTCTCGGAGGGCAGCACCGTGGAGGTGGCCGGCTCCTCGCTCGAGGTCCTCCACACGCCCGGTCACGCCGATGACCACCTGTGTTTCGTGCTCGATCGGTGGATGTTCACCGGGGACCACATCATGGGCGGCTCCACGGTGATGGTGCAGGACCTCACCGCCTACCTCGCCAGCCTCCGCAAGGTGCGCGACCTCACGCTCGAGCGCCTTTTCCCTGGCCACGGTCCTGAGATCGACGACCCCGCCGGGGTGATCGACCACTACATCTCCCACAGGCTCGAGCGCGAGGAGCAGGTCATCGCGGCCCTCCGGTCGGGCGCCGGGAGCATCGGAGCGATCGTCGAAGACGTGTATGCCGACGTGGACCCCGAACTCCACCCCATCGCCGCGCACTCGGTCGCCGCCCACGTCGGCAAGCTCGTGGATGACGGCGCGGTGGCGTTCGAGCGGACCACCGACCTGTGGGGCTCGTTGGTGAGGCTCCTGCGATGAGCCGGCTCATGGTGCGGGCGCGCCTCCTGGCCCTCGTTGCCCTCGTGCTCGTCGTCGCCCTGCCCACGGCGGCCTTCCAGGTCTCCGACGAGGACCTCGACGAGGCCGAACGTCGACTCGAGGAACTCGGCGCAGAACTCGACGAGGTCGTCGGGCTGTGGGAGGAGACCCTCCGTAGGGACGCGCTGCTCGAGGCGGAGGCCGACGCGCTGGCTGCGGCGTTGCTCGATGCTCGGCTCGAAGTGCGCCAGCTCGAGGAGCTTGCCCTCGCGCGCGCCGTCGAGATCTACATGGATGCTTCGGTGGCGAACGTCGCCGCGTTCTTCGTGAGCGAGACGGTGGAGAGCGCCGGGGCCGGGGTTGGTTACCTGGAGGAGGTCGGCAAGTCGGACCGGGCGATGCTCAATGAGCTCGACGCGAGGATCGCCGCCCTCCGACGGCTGGAGGCCGACGTGGCCGTCGCCGAGGCCGACCTCGCCATCGTCGGGCCGGAACTCGAAGCGCGGGCCAACGAGGTGAACCTCCGCCTGGAGGAGGCGAGCGCCATCTACCGCGACCTCCGGATGCGCCGGGCCGCCGAGGAGGAAGCTGCTCGCCAGGCGGCCCTTGAAGCAGCAGCTCGCGCTGCCGCAGAGGAGGCGGCGAGGCTCGCCACCTCGACGACCACGACCACGACGACGACCACGCTTCCGAGCACGACGTCGACGACCACGCTTCCAACTCCGACGTCGACGAGTGCGCCCACGACGACGACGACCACGCTTCCGAGCACGACGTCGACGACCACGACCACGACGGAGGTGGCGGTCTCGGCGTCGCAGGTGTGTCCAGTGGGTGGCTACTCCAGGTTCACCGACACCTGGGGCGCTCCCCGATCGGGTGGTCGTTCACACGAGGGTGTGGACATGCTCGCCGCCCGAGGGACCCCGGTCGTTGCCATCGAGTCGGGCACGGTCAGGAGCATGCGGAATTCGTCGCTCGGTGGGTTCACCGTGTGGCTTGCCGGGGACTCCGGCGACACCTTCTACTACGCGCACCTCGATTCCCATGCCCCGGGGCTCTCGCAGGGGCAGTCGGTGGGCGTGGGGGCGATGCTGGGCTATGTGGGAACCAGTGGGAACGCGCCCGAGCACATCCCGCACCTGCATTTCGAGTACCACCCCGGCGGTGGGTCGGCGGTGAACCCTACGCCGCTCGTCGCAGGGCTCTGTCCCTGAGGGATCAGCGCAGGAGGCGGGAGGAACTCGTCGACGCCCCGATGACGATCGGCCACGGCTGGTTTCGCATCGTGGAGCTCCCCGACAACCCCGACAGCGACAGGAGCGTGTGCCGCTCCGGTAGGCGAGGCGGACGTCCTCGGTGTCACCCGAGGTGGTGATGGTCACCACGGGGATTCCACGGAGCGCCTCTTCGGGATGTTGATGTCGAGGAGGATGAGGTCGGGCCACGAGGGCTTCCTTGGGTGACGTGGGCCGAAGGACACCGATCGGGATCAGGGCCGGGGCGGGAGTGACTCGAGGAGTTCCTCGATCCGCACCCCGCACGATGCCTCCGCTGGTGGGACGACCTCGAGGATCCGGGTCGCGAGCGCACCGAACGCGCTGCCAGCGGGACCGCTGGGATCGTGGATGGCTGCTGGCCTGCCCGTGTCCCCGCCTTCTACGAGGCTGGAGTCCAGCGGGATCCGACCGAGCACGGGTACCTCGAGTTCCTCGGCGAGGGCGTCCCCGCCCCCGCGACCGAACAGGGCATACTCCTCGCCGTGGTCGCACACGAAGGAGGTCATGTTCTCGACCACCCCCGCGATCGGCATGAAGGACCGTCGGGCCATGTCGGCGACCCGGACTGCGACCTTCTGTGCGGTGCGCTGGGGAGTGGTCACGACCACCATCTCGGCCTGGGGGAGCATGCGCGAGAGGGCCATCTGGACGTCGCCCGTGCCGGGTGGCATGTCGATGAGGAGGTAGTCGAGGGCACTCCACCGCACCTGGGTGAGGAACTGCTCGAGGGCCTTGCTCAGCATGAGGCCACGCCACATGAGCGCGGTCTCCTCGGACTCTGTGATGAGGCCGGTCGAGACGATCTCGAGGCCCTGGGCCATGACCGGGATGAGCTGTCGGTCGTCGTTTGCGGTGATCCGATCACGGGTGCCGAGCATGCGAGGGATGGAGAAGCCCCAGATGTCGGCGTCGAGGATGCCGACGCTGCGGCCTGCTCCCGAGAGCGCAGCGGCGAGGTTCACGGTCGTGGTGGACTTGCCGACGCCGCCCTTCCCGGAGGCGATGGCGAGCACGCGGGTCGTCGGTGCGATCGCGGTTGGCGCGGCCCGCTGCCGGGCCTTCCTGCGGGCGGTCTCCATGAGGGCCGACCGCTGCGAACCCGTCATTGCCGTTGTGTGCACCTCGACGGTCTCGATACCCGAGACGGATCGGGCCTTGCGTCGGGTGTCCTCCTCCAACTGCCCTCGCTGGGGGCACTCGGCGATGGTGAGCGCAAGGTCGATGTCGGCGTGTGATCCGTCGACGCGAACGTCGTGGATCATGCCCAGTTCGACGACGTCGGAGCCCAACTCGGGGTCGATCACGCCCTTGAGCGCGGTGTAGATGTCGTCGATAATCGGCATGGAATCAAGGGTATGCGGGCGACAGGGGTAGTTGCGGGGTTTCCCCTACCGCGCTAGTGGAAACCGCCGATATACTCGCCCACCCAGGAGGAACGCACCACATGGAACAGTCGCTCTTCATCAAGTCCAAGGCCCCCGGCACGACGGTGCAGCTCACCGACCTCGCCGTGGAGAAGATCCGCGAACTCGTCGCAGCCGAGGGCGATCCCGATCTCGCCTTGCGAATGGCCGTTCGCCCAGGTGGCTGCTCGGGCTTCTCGTACGAGATGTACTTCGACACGCAGGTCGAGGACGATGACATCGTCGAGACGTTCGGCACCGATGGCGACGTCCGGGTGCTCGTGGATCCCCAGAGCGCCGACATGATCCGTGGAGCGACGCTCGACTTCAAGGACGGTCTCATGGGTTCCGGATTCTCGATCAACAACCCGAACGTGACTCGTTCGTGTGGATGCGGGAATAGTTTCTCGTAGGAGCCGACCACGCCAGTTCTGACGCCCCGGCTCCCCGCCGGGGCGTTCTGTTTGGAGCACCATGCAACCGGGCAACACACCTCTCGTCGAGTTCCGCAGCCTTGCGCCTGCTGGGACGAGGCTGTTCGCCAAGCTCGAGTGGTACAACCCGACGGGCTCGATCAAGGATCGACCGGCGTGGTTCATGTTCATCAACGCCCGCCAGACAGGCCGTTTGCGTCCGGGCGAACCGATCGTCGAGGCGACGTCGGGGAACACGGGGATCGGCCTCACCCGGCTCGGGGTGACGAATGGCCACCCTGTGGCTATCTGCCTGCCCGCCTCAGCGACCGAGGAGCGCAAGACGCTGCTCCGGGCCTACGGCGCCGAGCTCATCGAGGTCGAAGGGGCCCCTGCCGATGCCCTCGGCCGCGCCGAGCAACTCGCTGCCGAGGGCGAGGGAGTGATCCTCAACCAGTACGCGAACCGGTGGAACGCCTACGCCCATTTCTTCGGGACCTCGCTCGAGATCGTCCGCGACTGGCCGCTCGAGGAGCCCCCGACCCACATGCACGCCGCGTATGGGACCGGTGGCACCATCACGGGGAACAGCCGAGGCCTCGTGCATAGGTGGCCGGGCATCCGGATCCATTCCGTCGAACCCTTCTACGAGGACCCGATCAGCGGAATGCGCTCCCAGGACGACCCGTTCCAGCCGCCGGTGGCGGACCTCTCACTCGTGACCGATCGCCACCAGGTGCCCCGCGCCACGGCAGAGGCCATGGTCCACGAGACGATCTTGGCGGAGGGTCACTTCGTCGGGACGTCGTCGGGGGCCATCATCCACGCAGCCATCGACACGCTCACCCGGGAGGGGGGCACGTCGGTGATGCTCCTGCCCGACGCAGGGTGGAAGTACCTCTCGAACGAGCCGTGGGCCTCGCTCTAGGAAGCGGCGCCTAGCCGAAGCGGTAGCCGACGGAACGCACCGTCGTGATCCAATTGGCCCGCTCCTCACCGATCTTGGCCCGGAGGCGACGGACGTGGACGTCGACGGTCCTGGCGCCGCCGAAGTAGTCGTAGCCCCATACGTGCTGGAGGATCTGCTCGCGCGACCACACGCGGCCCTTGTGCTCGACGAAGTACCGGAGCAACTCGTACTCCATGTACGTGAGGTCGATCGGGTCGCCCCCGACGGTGGCCTGGTACGTCGCGAGGTCGAGTACGAGGTCCTCGTGGACGAGCTCATCGGACGCCTCCTCGTCCCCGATCGCGCGGGAGAGGCGGATCCGGATCTCGATCGGATCGGCGACGTCGATCACGAAGTCGGCCGGCCACGACTCCTGTTCGAGGAGGAGGAGTCGGTCCGAGGGGATGATGACCACGACCGGGACCCCTGACTCAGCGATGGGTCGGGAGAGGCGAAGCCGCCGCGCGGGTTGGTCGCCGAGGTCGAGGAGGAGGCAGCTCCACGAGGGAGTACCCGTGAGGGCGTCCTCGTCCACGAGCTCATGGTCCCGCCCGAGCATGAGCAACGCCTCCTCCACGAGGGGGCTGAGTTCGGCGGGGTGGACTGCGATCGTCATCAGAGCACCGGGAGGTACTGCTCCAACTCGAAGCGCGAGACGTGGTGTTGGTACCGCTCCCACTCGCGTCGCTTGTTCTTGAGGAACCAGTCGGTGGTGTGCTCGCCGAGCGTCGCCCGCATGAGCTCCGACCCCTCGAGGGCGTCGAGGGCCTCGGACAGCGTCTGGGGGAGCCTGCGAATTCCGCGTTCGGCCAACTGTGCGTCGGAGAGGGTGAAGGCGTTGCCGTCGAGCTCTGTCATGGGCTCCAGGCCCCTTCGGACACCATCGAGGCCCGCGGCGAGGAGAGCGGCGAAGGCGAGGTACGGATTGCATGCCGCGTCGGGCGAGCGAAGCTCGATGCGTGACGACTCCTGCTTCCCCGACTTGGGGGTGGGGATCCGCACGAGGGCCGACTGGTTGTTGTGGGCCCACGTGGTGTGTGCCGGTGCCTCGAAGCCCCCCACGAGCCGCTTGTAGGAGTTCACCCACTGGTTCGTGATGGCAGTGAAGGCGGGGGCGTGGTGGAGGAGTCCTGCGATGAACGAGCGACCCACGTCGCTGAGGCCATCGGCCGCATCGGGATCGTGGAAGGCGTTGTCGTCCCCCGAGAACAGGGAGAGGTGGAGGTGCAGTGCCGAGCCATCGTGTCCCTCGAGGGGCTTGGGCATGAACGTGGCGTACTTGCCCCGGGCCATCGCCACCTCTTTGACCGCGAGGCGGGCGGTCATCACGTTGTCGGCCATGGTGAGCGCATCGTCGTAGCGAAGGATGATCTCGTGCTGGCTCGGGGCCACCTCGTGGTGGGAAGATTCCACCGGGATCCCGAGGTGCTCGAGGTGGTCGATGGTCATGCGCCGGTACTCCTGGGCGACATCGAGGGGGGTGAGGTCGAAGTAACCCCCGTGGTCGAGGACCACGGGATTCGGTGAGCTGTCCTCGAAGTAGAAGAACTCCATTTCGGGGCCGACGTAGAAGCGGTAGCCCTCCTCGGCGGCGGTTCGCAGCGTCCGCCGGAGGACATGGCGGGGGTCTCCCTCGAACGCCACCCCGTCGGGTGTGGTGATGTCACAGAACATCCGGGCGACGTCTTGCTCGGCGCGCCAGGGGATCACCTGGAAGGTGCGAGGGTCAGGGCGGGCGATCATGTCCGCTTCCTGGACCCGGGCATATCCGTCGACGGCCGATCCGTCGAACGTCATGCCTTCTTCGAAGGCGCTCTCGAGTTCGGCGGGGTTGATGGCCACCGACTTCAGGAAGCCCTGGACATCGGTGAACCACAGTCGGACGAACCGGATCTTCCGTTTGGCGACGGTTTGGAGGACGTACTCGGCCTGTCGGTCAATGCTCATGGCAGCACGACGGTAGTGATGGGCCGAGCTGGGCGCCCACTCGCCGTCGAACCCGAAACACGCTCTTCACATTCGGGTAACGGGAGGGAAAAGGCACCCGCGGAAGGTAGGACCGACAACGGTGACGGACCGGCGGTTCGCGCCGCTATCTGCGAGAAGGGAATCCCCATGGCAATTCGAGCCGAGTACATCTGGATCGACGGGTCGAGGCCGACCCGGTTGCTCCGGTCCAAGACGAAGATCCTCCCCGAGCCGATCACCTCGGCAGACGAGGCGCCCGTCTGGGGCTTTGATGGTTCTTCGACGAACCAGGCCCCCGGCGACAACTCCGACTGTGTGCTCAAGCCGGTCCGGGTCGTCCCGGATCCGATCCGCGGTGGCGACAACGTCCTCGTCCTCAACGAGGTGTGGACGCCGGACGACGAGCCGCACGAGTCCAACACCCGGGCGCTGCTCCGGCCGATCGCCGAGAAGTACGCCCACCACGAGTCGTGGTTCGGTATCGAGCAGGAGTACACCTTCTTCAAGGACGGTCGTCCGCACGGCTGGCCCCTCGGTGGCTTCCCGGCCCCCCAGGGCGGCTACTACTGCGGTATCGGCGCCGACGAGATCTGGGGTCGTGACGTCGTCGAGGCGCACACCGATGCATGCCTCGTAGCCGGCCTCACCATCTCGGGTACCAACGCCGAGGTGATGATCGGCCAGTGGGAGTTCCAGATCGGCCCCTCCAGCCCGATCGACGTCTCCGACGAGATCTGGCTTGCTCGGTGGCTCCTCTACCGCGTGGCCGAGGACTTCGACATCTCCGCGACGCTCGACCCGAAGCCTGTCAAGGGCGACTGGAACGGTGCCGGAGCGCACACGAACTTCTCCACGAAGGCGATGCGCGAGTCCTACCAGCCGGTGGTCGACGGGTGTGAGGCCCTTGGCAAGCGCCACGACCTCCACATCACGAACTACGGCGCCGGCGTGGACCAGCGCCTCACCGGCCTCCACGAGACCGCTCCGTGGACCGAGTACTCCTATGGCGTGTCCCACCGCGGTGCCTCCGTGCGTATCCCGTGGCAGGTGGCCAAGGAGGGCAAGGGCTACCTCGAGGACCGGCGACCGAACGCCAACATGGATCCGTACGTGGTGACCCGCCTGATGGTCGAGACCATCTGCGGCACGGCTGACGGCGACCTCTGAACGACCTCCTCCGTCGTTTGCTGAAGCGCCCGGGCATCTGCCCGGGCGCTTCTGCGTGCCCTGTCTGTGGACTGGAGGGGGATCTCCGCTGCATACCCTCGCGCCATGCGCAAGGGGTTCTTCGCCGCCATCACCGCCTACCTCCTCTGGGGCTTCGCGGCGTTCTATTGGCGGCTCATCTCCGACGTCCCGGCGCTCGAGGTCCTCGGGCACCGGATCGTCTGGTCGTTGCCGGTGCTGGTCCTCACCCTCCTGTTCGCCCGCCGCTGGCGCGAAGTGTGGGAGGTCTCCCGGCGTGACCGCGTGCGCCTCGCCATCGCCGGGGTGGCGGTGACCGTCAACTGGGGCCTCTTCGTGTGGGCCATCTTCCTGGAGCGGGTGGTCGAGGCGAGTCTCGCCTACTACATCAACCCGTTCCTCTCGGTCCTCGTCGGAGTGCTCGTGTTCGGCGAGCGCCTCTCGCGGCTCCAGCGTGTGGCGCTCGGGCTCGCGGGCGCGGGCGTGGCGGTGATGGTCGCGGCCGAGCACATCGTGCCGTGGATGGCGCTTGCGATCGCGGCGTCATTCGCCACCTACGGGGCCGTGAAGAAGACGACCTCCACCGCTGCTCCGGTCGTGGCCCTCATCTGGGAAGTGGTCTTCGCCTATCCGCTGGCACTCGTCGGTTTCACGTTCCTCATCGATGTGCCGGGGTCGTTCGGTGCCGACCCGCTCACCACGACCGTGCTGATCGGGGCGGGCGCGGTGACGGTGCTCCCACTCGTCTTCTTCGGTACAGCGGTGCGATCCATCCCGCTGGCGTGGGTCGGGATGCTCCAGTTCATCACGCCCACGCTCCTCTTCCTCGAGGGCGCATTCCTGTTCGGGGAGGTCGTCTCGACCGGGCGGTGGGTGGGCTTCGCCCTCGTCTGGGTCGCCGTTGCGGTGTTCATCACGGATGCGACCCAACGGGTGCGAGCCTGACGGCTGGTGCAGGTGGTTCGGAGGCCGGGGCTAGGCGGTCCCGGCGATCGAGATGGCGGCGTTCACCTTCGCCTCGAAGAGCGTGACTGCGTCTGCGAGTCGGACGACCGCCTGTTGTCGTGGCTCGGCGCCGGGGCCGCGAAGTCCTTCGAGGGCCGCCTCCGCCTCCTGCACGGGGGCGAGGGCGGCATCGAGGATGTCCTGGTGGGGGAGCTGGAGGTCCACCTCACTCGCCGGGGCGAGGGTGGCGGTGATGCTGGCGTACCAGGCCTGGAAGTTGGCGATCGCCTGCTCCATCCCCGATTCGGCTGCAGAGAAGGTGACCGCCTGGCTCTCGAACTCGGAGTTGATCGCCTGGAGTTGGTCGTTCAGGGCGAGGAGCTCGTCGAGGTACCCCTGCATCTCCTGGGCGTACTCCTGGCGCTCGCTGGCCCCCTCGGTCGTGGTCGTCGTCTCGATCACGGGGGCCTCGCCGACGGTGGTCGTCGTCTCGAGGATGGGGAGATCGAGGCCCGCGTCGGTCTCGGTCGGGACCTGCTCCTCGAGTGAGGAGACGAAGACGTAGGTGAACCCGACCATGGCGAGGATGATCAGCGGGAGGATCCAACGGCCGGGTTTCGGGTCAGTGCTGAAGGTCATGGGATTGCTGTGGATGGTAGTGGCACGGCGCTGTGTGACCCGGCTTCGCCTCGCGACTCCCTTCCGCGGGCGTGCGGTGCGACGTACGGTGCGAGGGGGTGATGCGGCGGGCCCGGAGGCGACATGGACGAGCACGACGAGGCCTTGGAGGCGATCCCTTGGGAGCGCTTCGCATCGGTGGAGCAACGAATCGACACGCGGCTGCTCGTCGCCCTGGTTGCGGTGCTGGCGCTGGTCGGTGCGGGCGCCTTCGCCCTCCGACGGAGCACCGCACCGGTCGCAGCGGCCAATCCGGCGGTGGCGACGTCCGTGTCGATGGCTCCGATGACGACCACGACGACGACCCTCCCGCTGGGCGAAGGGCTCTGGGCAGAGCCGACCCCCGACGCCTCCCTTGCTGGCTCGATGGCCGAGCGGTTTCTCGCCGGGCTCCTGCTCGACGCCGGCATCGATGTGGCCTCGATCCGTGCGGTTGGTCCGCCCATCGGCACCCAGGAGGCGCAGGTCGTGGTCTGGGCGACGGCACGGGGAGCAGATGGGAGTCCGCTCCGCTTGGCGATCGAGGCGACGGTGGGGAGCGATGGAACGATTGTGTCCTGGAAGCCGGTCGAGGTGGAGGCCGTTCGGATCCGCACCCTCACCGACGGCGCCGTCCCACCCCCCGACGTCCTCGATGGTCTCATCCGCACCGCCGCGCTTTGGGGCACGGCCGAGGAGGTGGTGCGATCGGGCATCGACGGCAGCCGTTGGTGGGCGGAGTTCTCGGTGCGCCTCGCCGACGGCAGCGTGGTCCCGCTCGTCGTGTGGGAGGACTACCCGGGGTAGTGCCGCTCTAGGATCGCCTGCACCACCGGCGCGATCGCCGACCAGTCCGCACCGGGATCCTTGGTGACGGTGACGAAGTCGGCCGTGAGGAACATGCTCGTCACACCGTCCACCTCCACCACGTCCCGAGCAACCGGGTGGTCGTCTGCCGAGCTGGCCGAGAAGGTCGCAGGACCTCCCACCGATGTGCCAACGGTGAACTTGAGGGCGTTGGGATTCGGGGTGTTCTCGATGACGATGGGCATTGCCCGGGAGCGTAGACCATGACGGTCGGAGTGGATGTGGGAGGCACGTTCACCGACATCGCCTGGTGGGACGGCTCTCGGGTGCGGGTCGGAAAGACCTCGTCGACTCCCGACCAGTCCGACGGCGTGCTCGCCGGGACCAGGTCGGTACTCGGGGACGGCGGCACTGAGCGCCTCCTCCACGGGACCACGGTCGCCACGAATGCGCTGCTCGAGCGAAGGGGCGCCCGGACGGTCCTCATCGCCGACGAGGGATTCGCCGACGTGTTGGCAATCGGGCGACAGGATCGACCGTCCCTCTACGACGTGGAGGTGCACCGCCCCGAACCGCTCGTGCCCTCCGACCGGAGGATCGAAGTGGCAGGTCGCCGGGTCGTCCCCGAGCCCGCCGAACTGGTGTCCCTCACCGAACGGGTCGCTGCGCTGTCACCGGAGGCGATTGCAGTGTCAGCGCTGTATGCGTACCTCGACGAGGACCGCGAACGAGCAATCGCCGCGGCGCTGGAGGGATTGGGGCTGCCGATCGCGCGGTCCTCAGAGGTGGCGCCGGAGTTCCGCGAGTTCGAGCGGACCTCCACGACCACGCTGAACGCCTACCTGATGCCCGCGGTGGAGGGCTACCTCGAGCGGCTCGGTCGGAGGGCGCCAGAGTCGGGCCTCCCGGATCGCATCAGCGTGATGCGTTCGAGTGGGGGCCTCATGGGGATCGACACCGCCGCCCACCTCCCGGCCGCGGCGCTCCTGTCGGGACCGGCAGGCGGGGTGGTCGCAACCGCTGCCATCGCCAAGGCGCTCGGCGACGAACGGGTCGTGGCGTTCGACATGGGCGGCACGTCCACCGATGTCTGCCGCATCGAAGGCGGGGTCCCCGAGGTCTCCTTCGAGCGCGAGATCGATGGCTTCCCGTGCAGGCTCCCCTCCGTCGCCGTGCACACCGTCGGTGCGGGAGGGGGATCCCTCGGATGGGTCGACGCAGGGGGTGCGCTCCGGGTGGGACCGCGTTCGGCCGGGGCCCATCCGGGGCCCGCGTGTTACGGACGGGGAGGCACGGAGCCAGCGGTGACGGACGCGAACCTCGTCCTCGGTCGCATCGCCCCCGATGCCGTGCTCGGCGACCGCGTGGCAGTCGACCGGGATCGGGCCCTCGAGGCGGTCGGAGCCCTTGGGAGTCGTGTCGGGCTCTCGGCCGAGGCAGCTGCCCTCGGCATGCTCGAGGTCGTCGAGGCCCACATGGAGCGGGCGATCCGGGCGGTGAGCGTCGAAGAGGGTGCCGATCCGCGTGGTGCCCGACTCGTTGCGTTCGGTGGGGCGGGTGGCCTCCACGCGACGGCACTCGCCCGGCGCATAGGGATGCGCGGCGTCGTGATCCCCGCGTTCGCGGGCGTCTTCAGTGCCGTTGGGCTCTTGCTCGCGCCGCCCCGCCATGACGTGGCTCGTTCCGTGGCGATCGACCTCGGGGACTTCGGTGCGCTCCGCGCTGCGCTCGATCGCACCACGGATGAGGCCCGCTCGGGACTCCGGGCGATGGGCGAAGAGCCAACCTCCGCCGAGCGGGTGGCGGATGTGCGGTACCTCGGGCAGTCGCACGAGATGTCGGTGGCCATGGAGGGCATCGACGGGTGGGATGGGCTCGCCGAGCGCTTCCACCGCGTCCACGCCGGGCGAAATGGGTTTGCCCGCCCCGAAGACCCGATCGAGGTCGTCACCGTTCGTGCCGCAGCGATGTCGGTCCCCGCAGTGGCATGGGAGGACCTCCCGCCCATCCGGCCGACGGGCCCGCGTCGGGTCGGGGTGCGGTGGATCGTCCTCCCGGAGGGAGCCCAGGAGGCCGTTGTGTACCGGCGCTCCGGACTTGGCCCCGGAGATGAGGTGGTCGGCCCAGCCATCATCGAGGAGCCGGAGGCCACTTCGCTACTGGGCCCGGGCGAGCGGGCCGTCGTCCACGACTCGGGGGCACTGGAGGTCTCCTGGTGAGCGTCGACGCAGTCGCGCTCGAGGTCGCGCGGAACCAGTTCGCATCGATCGCCGAGGAAATGGGGACGGTGCTGCGGCGGACTGCGTACAGCCCGAACATCAAGGAACGAGTCGACTGCTCGGCTGCGGTCTTCGTGGCGAACGGCGAGATGCTCGCCCAGGCCGAGCACATCCCGGTCCACCTCGGCTCGATGCCCGCCGCCATCGAAGCGGTGTCGGAGGCATTCGCCGGTGGGCTGGAGCCGCGCGCCCAGTACGCCGTGAACGATCCGTTCCGCGGTGGCACCCATCTCAATGACCTCACGATCGTTTCCCCGGTGTTCGTCGACGGGAACCTCGTCGCGTGGGTGGCGAACCGGGCCCATCACGCCGATGTGGGCGGTGAGGCACCTGGTTCGATGCCCGCCCACGCCACGAGGGTGGAGCAGGAGGGCATCGTGGTGTCGCCGATGCGCGCGGTGATCGACGGGAGATGGGACGACGCGTTCCTCGGTCCGTTCCTCGCAGCGACCCGCACGCCTGCGGAGCGACTTGGCGACCTCTCGGCCCAGTTGGGGGCGAATGAGGTCGGAGCCGCTCGGCTCGAGGAGGTCGTGCGAAGGGAGGGGAGTGAGGCGTTCCGGAGGACCACCGATGCCCTCCTGTCGTACGGCGAGCGGCGGATGGCATCAGCGCTCTCGGCCCTCCCCAACGGGACCTGGGAGTTCGAGGACGTCATGGAACGGGGTGCCGAGCTCGTCCCCATCCAGGTCAGGGTCACGATCGACGGGGAGCACCTCATCGCCGACTTCTCGGGGAGCGCCGACCAGGTCCCTGCCAACTTCAATGCGGTCGAGGCGGTGACCGCGTCGTGCGTGTACTACGCCGTCCGGGTTGCGACCGATCCGACGATCCCCGCCAATGGGGGTTGCTACCGGCCCATCCGCATCGTGACCCGGCCCGGCTCGATCGTGTCCGCCCTCCCGCCTGCCGCTGTGGCCGCCGGGAATGTCGAGACCTCGCAGAGGATCGCCGACGTGGTGCTCGGGGCGTTGGCCGGCGCGGCTCCCGGGCGGGTGCCCGCCGCCTCCCAGGGCACGATGAACAACGTCCTCATCGGCAACGACCGCTTCGCCTACTACGAGACGGTGGCGGGTGGCCAGGGGGGATGGCCTGGGGGTGCCGGGGAGTCGGGGATCCAGACCGGCATGACGAACACGAAGAACACCCCCATCGAGTCGCTGGAATCGCACTACCCCTTCCGGGTGCTCCGCTACGCCCTCCGGGTCGGCTCCGGTGGCATCGGCCTCCATCGCGGGGGCGATGGGATCGAGCGGGAACTCGAGTTCACCGAGCCGGCAACGGTCTCGCTCATGGGTGAGCGAAGGCTGGTCGCCCCATGGGGACTCGCAGGTGGAGGCCCCGGAGAGACGGGGGAGGACTGGCTCGTGCGGCCGGGATGCGCTCCCGAACGACTTCCCGGCAAGACCACCTTCGAGGTCGAACCGGGCGACCGCTTGATCGTCCGTACCCCCGGGGGTGGGGGCTGGGGGAGCGCCTAACGGACCCGGAGCTCGCCGATGTCGGGGTGTCGGGCCCAGATGCCGTCTTCGCGACGCTCGATGACCGGGAGGATCGGGATCGGGTCGGGCGTCCCGTGGGCGTGGTCGATGGCGGCCCGGGCACTCGTGAACCCGAGTAGCTCTTCCAGGTTCTTCCGCGTGGGAGGCACCACGAGGGCGTCTCCTCGGTCGGCGGCTGCGATCGCCTCGGCAGGGGTGATCCACACCGAGCCGGTGGTCTCCACGTCGTCGTGGCGGGCGTCCTGCTCCTCGGGGACGGCGGCGAGGTAGAAGCGGGTATCGAACCGCCGGGGTTCGCCTTCGGGGGTGATCCACCAGGAGGCGAAGCCGAGTGAGGCGACCTCGAGCACGATCCCGTGGGATGCGAGCCACGGTGCCCAGTCCCACTGGTCCTCCCGGTCGTTGAGGCGGCGGCGCGCTCCTTCGCCGTCCATCGCGAGAAGGTCGTCGATGCTGGGATGACCGCCCCCGGGGAGTCGGCCGAGGAGGATGCCGCACTCTTCGAAGGTCTCGCGGATCGCTGCCACCCGCAGCGCGAGATCGGGTGTGTGCGGGTCGTCGACGAGGTCGGTCGGCAGCGTCGAGTCGCCTGCCTCGAGCTTCCCTCCGGGGAACACCCACGCACCGGCCATGAAGCTCGAAGCGGCGTGCCTCCTGAGCATGAAGACCTGTGTGCCCGCGGGCCGATCCCGGAGGAGGACGATGGTTGCGGCGTCGGCGGAGGGAGTCACGGGCGCCAGCGTATGGGGGTGACGATCTGCCCTGCAAAGGCCGGGACGCTCCTAACCTCGGCGCTCGTGCGATCAGGTGTGCCCATGAAGCGGATACTCCTCGCGATCGGTGGACTCCTCCTCCTCGGGTTCGTCGCGTGGGGTGTTCGGCTCGCAGTCACCCTCGGCTCCGTCGAGCGGGTCGGTGACCCGATAGCTGCGCCCGAGCAGGTGGAGGGGGTCACCGACAGCGTCCGTGACGTGGTGCGGGATGAGATCGAGCAGCAGGACGCGATCGACGGCACCATCCCCGACGACCTCCCCGACTACGAGCCTCCCCCCGTCTACGAGCTCCCTGATACGGAGAACCCGAACACGGTCTCTCCCCCCCTTCCCAACGAGATGTTCGAATCGATCCTGCTCGTGGGAGCCGACGAGTCCGGTCTTCGGGCCGATGCCATCATCTACGTGCTGCTCGCCGAGGGGGAGGACCCGATCCTCACGTCCATTCCCCGCGACCTGTACGTCGAGAATCCCTGCCTCCGGGAGTACACGAAGATCAACGCCAACCTCAACGGATGTGGCGACGAGGTGTCGGGCCCCGAGCTCCTCTCGGTCGCGGTGTCGCGCTTCACCGGGATCGACGTGGACCACTTCGTCGTCGTGGACTTCGAGGGCTTTGCCGATGCGGTGGATGCCGTCGGCGGGATCGACTGGTGCTTCGACTATGCGGTTCGTGACGGAAAAGCCGGGCTGGACGCCCCCGCCGGTTGCTACACCCTGGATGGCGAGACAGCGCTCGCCTGGGCCCGCTCTCGCCACACCCAGATCCTCAAGGACGGCGTGTGGCAGGGAGTCGGGGCGTCGGACTTCACCCGGCAGGAGCACCAGCAGGATCTCCTGTTCGAGCTGCTCCGCAAGGTGGCGTCGTTCGAGAGCATCGGATCGCTCCAGTCGGTGGCCCAGGCCGCGGTGTCGAACGTCTCCCTGAGCGAGAACCTCTCGGTGTCGTACGCGGTGCGATTGGCATGGGAGCACCGGAACACCCGACCCGATTCCATCGTCACGATCTCCCTGGAGGTCGATCCCGCCACCACCGAGTCCGGTGCGTGGGTGCTCGAACCCACCGTCCCGTTCAACGATCTGCTCTCGGCGGTGTACCCGGCCGCGTATGTCCCGGTCGCAGCTCCCTAGAGGATCGGTTCGGGCGAGTACCCCGCAGCATCGGGGTCGGTTGCGACCACGTCGGCTGCCCGCTGTGCGAAGTCGTCCACCTGGTCGGCCGCGAGCCCGGTGAAGGACATCGGCTCTTCGAGGATCGCGTGGATTGCATCGGCGCCCAGTGGGAGATCGGCGTCGCTGGCGAGGTCCTCGGCCAACGTGTGGTCCCGCCCGTTGCGGAGTGCATCCGCAGCGGCGAGGGCATGCCGCTTGATCGCCGCGTGGGCGGTCTCCCGACCCACTCCTGCCTGCACACTTGCCATGAGCAGGCGCGTCGTGGCGAGGAAGGGGAGTTGGCGTTCGACCTCCGCTGCGATGGTGGCGGGGAAGGGGGCGAGCTCGTCGAGGACCGTGAGCGTGGTCTCGAGCAGTCCGTCGATGGTGAAGGCAGCGTCGGGGAGCAGCACCCGCCGGACCACCGAGCACGACACGTCGCCTTCGTTCCACTGGGCTCCGGCGAGGTCGGCCGCCATCGTGAGGTGCCCGCGGAGGATGGTGGTGAAGCCGGTGATGCGCTCGGAGGAGCGGGCGTTCATCTTGTGTGGCATCGCCGACGACCCGACCTGGCCGGCGGCGAACCCCTCGGTGACGAGGTCCGCTCCGGCCATGAGCCGCATCGTGGTGGCAAGGCTCCCGGCGGGGGCAGCCACGGCGAGGTAGGCGCCGACCACCTCGGCGTCGAGTGAACGGGGATAGACCTGTCCGACCGATCCGAGCCTCGATGAGAACCCGAGGGACGAGGCGATGCGCGCATCGAGCGCTCGAACCCCGTCGGCGGAGCCGAGGAGGTCGAGGAGATCGGTCTGGGTGCCGACCGGTCCCTTGAGGCCGCGGAGCGGGTATCGATCGATGAGGTCGTCGAGTCGCTGGAGGGCGAGCAGGAGCTCCTCACCGACCGTCGCGAACCGCTTGCCGAGCGTCGTTGCCTGTGCTGGCACATTGTGGGTCCGACCGGTGATGACGAGGTCACGGTGTTCCACTGCGAGGGCGGAGAGCCGCGCGAGGACTGCGAGCGCCTTCCGTCGCACGAGTTCGAGGGAGCGCTTCACCTGTAGTTGCTCGACGTTCTCGGTGAGGTCGCGCGAGGTGAGTCCCTTGTGGATCTCCTCGAATCCGGCGAGGCCGTTGAACTCCTCGATCCGTGCCTTCACGTCGTGGCGGGTCACCCGTTCCCGGGCGGCGATGGAGTCCAGGTCCACGTCGTCCACGGCGCTGCGATACGCCTCGATCGCTCCGTCGGCGACGGGGATCCCGAGTGCGGACTGGGCCTCGAGGACCGCGATCCAGAAACGTCGTTCTTCGCGGACCTTCCCCTGGGGTGCCCAGATCCCCTGCATCGCCGGAGACGCATACCTGCCTGCGAGAACGTTCGGGATCGTCACGAGGGCAGGGTACTCGCAGTCGGCCCCCCGCTCACAGGACGGATCGCGGCTGGCTAGACGATGTTGCGGACGGCGTCGGCGAGGTTTCCCCTCCGCTCGATCTCGATCCCCTCGAGCCCGAGCCAGGTCGCCATGTCGTGGAGCTCCGCCGAGAGCGCGGGTGCCACCGTGGCCGGGTCGGCGTGGTCCTCGATCCAGGCCGCTCGGGCGAGGAGGCACCCCCGCTCTCGATCGGCCTTGAGGTCCACTCGTCCCACGAGGCGATCGCCGAGCAGGAAGGGGTACACGTAGTAGCCGAAGACCCGCTTCGCCTCGGGCACGTAGATCTCGATCGTGTACGAGAAGTCGTGGATCCGCTCCGACCGGTCGCGGGGTGCCCACACCACGGGGTCGAACGGAGTGAGCAGTGCCCGGGCATCGATCGATCGGGGAATGGGCGTGTCGGGCACGATCCATGCCGGGTCCCGCCACCCTTCCACTTCGACCGGCTCCACGTCCCCGGCGATGGAGAGGCGTCGCATCGACGGTCGGACGTCGGCCCGCTTCATGCGCCAGTAGCTCGCGACGTCCGCCTCGGTGGCGACGCCGAGCGCTCGCATCGCCGATCGGCACAGTTCGTCGATGGACGCCTCGCGCCCGCGGTCGGGCGCGGCGAGGAGGCGCGCGGGGATCACCCGCTCGGGGGTGTCGTACAGTCGCTTGAAGTGCTCCCGCCGCACGACGTTCAGGCGACCCTTGGCGAAGAGGTACTCCAGTGCGAGCTTCCCGCGACCCCACCCCCACCAGGAGGTTCGGCGCGCCTCGGGGTCGGAGAGGTCGCTCACGGTGAGGGGACCCCGCTCGCGCACCTCGGCCTCGACCGCATCGATGAAGCCCGGGTGGTCGTTGATGAGTTGCTGCATCGCCTTCCACTCCCCGAGTTCCTCGCGCCGGTGGGCGAGCGCGGGATAGAGGTGCATCGGAATGAAGGACGCCTCATGGCCCCAGTACTCGAACCACTCGCGGTCGTCATAGGCGATGGAGTCGGCGAGGTCCCGGGGGTACGGGCCGAGCCGGGAGAAGAACGGCATGTAGTGAGAGCGGACGCAGACGCTCACCGAGTCGATCTGGACGAGTTGCATGTCGTCCATGGCGCGTCGGAGGTGGCGGCGATCGACCCGGCCCGTCGGCCGGGGTCGGTGGAACCCCTGGACGGCGAGGGAGAGCCGCCGTGCCCGGTCGACGGTGAGCCGCCTCACGGCGCGGTGTCGAGGAGGTCGCTGGCGTCGTCGGCGAGGCCCTGTCCGGCTTCTCCGAAGAGGTTCCGTGCCACCTGCACCCCTGCCTCCTGGAGTTCGGCGACTTCGTCGTGGAACCGTGCGGTGGCCGCGATGGGGACACCGGGGACCAACTCGATGATCCGGTGGGTTGCCTCGAGGTTGGCGGCATGGTCGCTCATGGCGAGGACGACGAGGTCGAGCTCGCCCCGGACGGTGAGCCGCTCCCAGAAGTCGAGGTCGAGGACGTCGCCGGGGATGGCCCGCCTCCCCTCGGCCACGTTCGCCGCGACGATCGCGGGGCTGCGGTCGACGCCGAGGACAACGTCGCCACGGCGGATGACGAGTTCGTCGTAGGCGCCCTTTCCGACGCGGCCCATCCCGAAGACGAGGATGCGGGCGCTCGTGGGTTCCACCAGGGCGTCCTCGGCGAGGATCGGATGGCGCTCGAGGCGGATGAGCGTCCTGGAGGCCCTCGGGTAGATCTGGTAGCGCCACCGGTTGAGCAGGGAGGCGAGCACGAACGAGAACGCGACCGCCACCGCGAGGCCGGAGAGCCACTCGGGTTCGATGGCGCCGATCTCCACGCCGGCCGCCGCGACGATGAGGCCGAACTCCGAATGGGTGGAGAGTGTGATGGAGGAGTGGAGGGAGGTGCGGGCGCGGAGTCGGAACCGGGGAAGGAGCAGGAGGAAGCCGCCCGCCTTGAGCGCCAACAAGGCAACCGCGAGGACGGCCATCACCAGCGAGTCCCCTGTGGGGGTGCCCCCGAGCCCGATCGACAGGAAGAAGCCGACGAGCAGGATGTCCTTGAAGCTGAGGAGTCGTTCCGACAACTCGCTGGCCTTCGGGTGGCTCGCCACCGCCATGCCCACGACGAGGGCCCCGAGGTCGGGCTTGAGGCCCACCATCGCGAACCCCTCGGCCCCGATGCCCACGGCGAGCACGAATCCGAGGAGAATGAGGAGCTCGCCGCGTCCACTGCGGTCGAGGAACCAGCCGAGGATCGGTCGGAGGAGGACGATGCCGGCGACCACTGCGATCGCCCAGGGTGAAGGGAGCTTGCCCGTGGAGGCCGTGAGGTAGATGACGGCGAAGATGTCCTGCATCACGAGGATGCCGATCGCCACCCGACCAGCAAGGGAGGAGGACTCGTTGCGGTCCTCGAGGGCCTTCACGGCGAACACAGTGCTCGAGAAGGAGAGGGCGAACCCGATGAGTGCGGCCTGCTCGAGTGAGAGACCCATTGCCGCCGAGAGCCCGAAGGCGCCGAGGGCGAGGATCGCCGATGCGACGATCGCGGTCGTGGCGATCATGTGGATCGAGGCGGTCGCCCATATCTCGGGGCGGCGCAGCGTGGCTGGCTTCAGCTTGAGGCCGATGCCGAACAGGAGCAGGTAGATCCCGAGATCGGAGAGGGTCTCGATCGTGGGGGTGACCTCGTATCCGAGGGCGCGCAGCCCGAAGCCGGCGGCGAGGTAGCCCACGAGCGGGGGGAGGCCGATCCGGGACGCGGCGAACCCGAGCACGAAGGCGGCGGCGATGAGTCCGAGTTCCATACGAGTTGATCTTCGCGGATCAGCGGGGCAGTAGCGCCGTGCCGTAACACACGACTTCTGCCGACGGTAGGCCCCGGTTCCCCTGGGCTTGGCCGACCCGGGAGGTCTCGAACCGCACGTTCATCACGACCGTGGCGCCGAATCGGTTCGCCTCGGCCTTCATGCGCAGGAGTGCCTCGCGGCGGGCGCGGGTGAGGACCCGGCCGAGCGAGACGACCTCCCCGCCGACGAGTGCCCGCCATCCGAGCAGCCACGACTTGAGGTAGTCGGATGCCTGCACCACCGAGCCGGTGACGAGGACGCCGTTGACGGCCTGCACACCGGCGGGGATGGTGCGGGTGTCGAGGACGACGATTCCGGCGTACTGGCGCTCCCGCTCCTCGAGGTCCTTGAGGTGGCGTTTCTCGTTCCCGAAACCCCACCAGCCGAAGCCGATGAGTGCGGCGACCGGGATGAGGATGCCGAGTGCGTCGAGGAGCTCACCCATGCTGGAGGGGCCGCACGACGACGGCCGTGCCGTACGCGTACAACTCGGCAGCGCCTGCGGCGACCGACGACGTGGTGAATCGGATGTTCACGACCGCGTTCGCACCGAGCGCCTCGGCCTCGGCGACCATGCGCGAGGTGGCCTCCTGGCGCGACTCGGAGAGGAGCTCGGTGTAGCCGGTGAGTTCGCCGCCGACGAGGTTCTTGAGCCCAGCCCCGATGTCCCGGCCGAGGTGCTTGGCGCGGATCGTGTTGCCTTGGACGAGTCCCTTGAGCTCGACGGTCTCGTGTCCGGGGACGGTTTCGGTGTTGACGAGGATCATCGGTCGAGGCTACCCGTGGCGACACCTCGAAGCAGGTCCCCCCCTGCAGGGGGGACGGGATCCGGGTCACGGCAGGCGACTCCTAAACACCAGGCAGGTCCCCCCTGTAGGGGGGACGGGACCCGTGAGCGGAGCGAGCGGGAGGGGGGTGGCTGGGTGGTGAGGTCTTCACCCCAGCCCCGTGAGCTGCAGGGCCCATCTCCCCTGAGGGGGGATCCGCCCTTGCTCACGCCTCAGCGATGTCGGTGCGGAAGACCTTGTGGGCCCAGGCAATCCCTTCCACCGCCGCGTACGCACGGTGCCGTGCAGCCGGCACGTCGTCCCCGAGGCCGACCACCGAGAGGACCCGTCCTCCATTGGCGATCACACGGTCGTCTTCGTCCATCGTGGTGCCGGCATGGAAGACGATGAGGTCGTCGGCCGGGCTGGGAAGGCCGGTGATCTCCCCGCCCTTCATCGGCGATTGGGGGTATCCGTCGGCGGCGAGCACCACGTTCACCGACGCCCGACTGGACCACGACAGTCCTCCCCCGGGGAGCGAGCCGGTGGCGGCTGCATGCATCCACTCGAGGAGGTCCGATTCGAGGAGGGGGAGGATCGCCTGTGTCTCGGGGTCGCCGAGTCGGCAGTTGAACTCGATGACCTTCGGTCCGTCCGGGGTGAGGGCGAGGCCCACGTAGAGGAAGCCCCGGTAGGGGACACCGCGCCGCTGCATCTCGGCGAGGACGGGGAGCGCGATGCGTGACCGCACGTCGTCCACGAGGCCGTCGGGGAGGTCGCCCACGGGGCTGTAGGACCCCATGCCGCCGGTGTTGGGCCCCATGTCGCCCTCGAGCCGCCGCTTGTAGTCCCGTGCGGGCTGGAGGGCGACGGCGTCGGTGCCGTCGCAGAGGAAGAAGACGCTCAGTTCGGGTCCGGGGAGGAACTCCTCGATGACCACGGACGGTTCCTCACCGCTGGCGAACGAGCCCGTGAGGCATCGGTCGACCCACTCCTCGGCCTCGGCGATGACCTCGGTGACGAGGACGCCCTTGCCGGCGGCGAGGCCATCGGCCTTCACCACGTACGGAGCGGAGTGGGAGGCGAGGTGATGCTTGGCGGACGGGGCGTCGGTGAATCGACCATGGGAGCCGGTGGGAACGCCGGCAGCCTCCATCACCTCCTTGGCGAATGACTTGGAGGCCTCCAGGCGAGCGCCGGATTGGACGGGGCCGAAGGCGGGGACGCCGGCCGCCTCCAGGGCGTCGACGACCCCCGCGGCGAGCGGGGCCTCGGGCCCGACGACCACGAGGTCGATCCCCTGGGCGGAGGCGAATGCGGCCACCGCACCGGGGTCGGCGGCGTCGATCCCCTCGACGGTGGCCCCGAGTTCGGCGAGTCCGGGGTTTCCGGGGAGGGAGATGAGTTCGTCGCAGCGGGGCGACCGGGCGATGGCCCACCCGAGGGCGTGTTCGCGTCCCCCGCTGCCGAGGAGGAGGACCCTCATCGTTCGAGGAGTTGCTGGCGCTCGGCGCCCACCGAGACCCACCGGATCGGCACGCCCGTGGTGTCCTCGATGAACTCGATGTAGGTGCGGGCGTTCGCCGGCAGCTCGTTCCACGCGCGGACCGTGCCGAGGTCCTCGTCCCATCCGGGGAACGTCTCGTAGCGCGGCACGCACCGCTCGATGGCGTCGTTGCCGGCGGGGAGTTGGTTCGTGACATCGCCATCGAGGTCGTAGGACGTTGCGACCTTCACCTCCTCGAGGCCGGAGAGCACGTCGAGCTTCGTGATGAAGAGCGACGTGAGGCTGTTGATGCGCGCCGCGTACCGCAGGAGGACCAGGTCGAGCCATCCCGGTCGACGTCGACGTCCGGTAACCACCCCGTATTCGCCCCCCACGTCGACGAGGCGGTCGCCGATCGGATCGAAGAGCTCGGTCGGGAACGGCCCGGCGCCGACCCGGGTGATGTAGGCCTTGGAGACCCCGACGACCTCATCGATCGCCTTCGGCCCGATCCCCGACCCGGAGGTGACGCCACCCGCGCCGGGGCTGGACGAGGTCACGAAGGGGTAGGTGCCGTGGTCGATGTCGAGGAGCGTGCCCTGCGCTCCCTCGAACAGGACGTCCTGGCCGTCGGCCAGCGCCCGGTGGATGAGGAGAGACGCGTCGGTGAGGAGGGGCGTGATGCGCTCCGCCATCGTGAGGTACTCGTCGGCGATGGCGTCGGCGTCGAACGGCGTTCCACCGTAGGCCTTCACGATGACGAGGTTCTTCTCCTCGACGATCTGCCGGAGCTTCTCCCGGAAGGACGTCGGATCGGTGAGGTCGAGCATGCGCAGGCCTGAGCGGGCGATCTTGTCGCCGTAGGCGGGTCCGATCCCCTTCTTGGTGGTGCCGATCTTGGCGTCGCCCCGCCTCGCCTCGAGCAGTGCGTCGAGTTCGCGGTGGTAGGGCATGATGAGATGGGCGGTGGGCGAGATCCGTAGGCGGGTCGTGTCGACGCCGCGTGACTCGAGCATGTCCATCTCGGTGAGGAGCACGGACGGGTCGATCACGCAGCCGGCGCCGATCACCGGCGTGACCTGCGGGTACATGACCCCGGACGGGATGAGGGAGAGCGCGAACTTCTCATCACCGATCACGATCGTGTGGCCAGCGTTGTTGCCGCCCGCATAGCGGACCACCACATCGGCCTTTTCTGAGAAGTAGTCGGTGACGCGGCCCTTGCCCTCATCACCCCATTGCGCGCCGAGCACCACGGTCGCACTCACGAAGAACGCTCCTGTTCCGGGAACGTGCGTGGAGGGTAGCGCCGACCGGAGCGTTGCCCTTGCCACGGTGCAGGGTATTGCGACGAACCGTGGTCCTCCCGGGCGGACGAGCCGCACGCTCGATCACTCCGTACACTCCTCCCATGCCGAGGATCCAGGCCGAGTCGGTCGCAGAGCACAAGTTGGTCATTCGGCGACGCCTGCTCGATGCCTCTATGAGCCTCTTCTCGGAGATCGGGTACGAGGCGACGACGTTTGCCGATCTCGCCGCCGAGGCGGACATCGGCCGCACCACGATCTACGAGTACTTCTCCGACAAGGAGGACCTCCTCGCCTCGCTCGTCGAGGAGGAGCTGCCGCAGACCATCGCCGAGATGCTCGCCCGCCTGCCGGACGGGTCCGGCACCGACCGCCTCGTGGCCCTGGCCCGGGAACTCGTGGAGTTCATTGCCACCGACCCCACCCTTGGACTCCTGCTGCACCGCGAGGTGCCGAAGCTCAACCAGGAGGCGCGGGTTCGTGTCGAACGTGCCCACCTCGACCTCATCCACGAGTTCGTGTCGCTCATCCGCGGTGGCGTGGAACGTGGCGAACTGCGGGACCTCCCCGTTGACGTCCTCGGCCGCCTGGTCCAGGACATCATCATGTCCGGCGCCAAGGTCCTCATCGATGCGCCTGACCCCCAGGCCCGTATGGAGGAGGTCACCGACGCCGTGGTCGACATCCTGCTCCACGGCATTCAGCGCTAGCCGCGGCCAGCACTACCCTCCCCCCATGGCAGACAAAGTCGTGGGCGATGCCCTCGCATTCGATGATGTGCTTCTCATTCCCCGCAGGTCGTCTGTCCTGCCCAGGGACGTCTCCACCGCTACCCGGTTCTCGAGGTCGATCGAGCTCCAGATCCCCGTGGTCACTGCGGCGATGGACACCGTGACGGAGACGAAGATGGCGATCGCCATCGCCCGGCTCGGTGGCATCGGTGTCGTGCACAAGAAGATGTCCGTGGAGGCCCAGGCCGACATGGTGCGCAAGGTGAAGCGATCCGAGTCGGGGATGATCGTCGACCCGATCACCCTCCACCCCGGCGCCACCCTGCAGGACGCCGAGGACCTCATGGCGTCCCACAAGATCAGCGGCGTGCCCGTGGTGAAGCAGGACGGAACCCTCGTCGGCATCCTCACCAACCGCGACATCCGGTTCGAGACGGACTTCACCCAATCCATCGAGTCCCGCATGACGTCGCAGGGCCTCATCACGGTCCCCGTAGGCACGACCCTCGAGGAGGCGAAGGAGCTGCTCCGCGAGCACCGGGTCGAGAAGCTCCTCGTCGTCGACGACAAGTTCCGGCTCAGCGGCCTCATCACGATCAAGGACCTCCAGAAGCGCCTCGACTATCCCGACGCGACAAAGGACCAACTCGGCCGGCTCCGCGTGGCGGCCGCGGTAGGGGCTGGGCCTGACCTCATGGAGCGCGCCGGGGCCCTGGTGGAGGTCGGTGTCGACGCACTCGTGGTGGATTCGGCCCACGGCCACAGTGAGGGGATCCTCGACGCCGTCGCCCAGGTCAAGGAGGCCTTTGACGTGGATGTCGTGGGAGGGAACGTCGCCACCCGCGGTGGCGCCCTCGACCTCATCGAGCGCGGTGCCGACGCCGTGAAGATCGGGATCGGCCCCGGTTCGATCTGCACCACCCGCGTGGTCACGGGTGTGGGCATGCCCCAACTCACCGCGATCATGGAGGCCTCCGCGGCCTCCATGGAGAAGGGTGTGCCGGCGATCGGCGACGGTGGCATCAAGCAGACCGGGGACGTGCCCAAGGCACTCGTCGCCGGGGCGTCGACGGTCATGGTTGGCTCCATGCTCGCCGGCACCACGGAGTCGCCGGGTGAGGAGATCCTCCGGGACGGACGCCGCTACAAGACGTACCGCGGGATGGGGAGCCTCGGAGCGATGGCCGGTGGTTCAGCCGATCGGTACTTCCAGGAGGACGCCAAGAAGCTCGTGCCCGAGGGGATCGAAGGGGTGGTGCCCTACAAGGGTGGCTTGGGCGACGTCGTGTTCCAGATGGTGGGTGGCCTCCGCTCGGCGATGGGCTACTGCGGTGCCCCCGATGTCGAGACCCTCCAGCGCGATGTGCGTTTCAAGCGGATCACGCAGGCGAGCCTGATCGAGTCGCACCCCCACGACGTGCAGATCACCAAGGAAGCACCGAACTACCGCACGAGGTAGAGATGTCATTCGTCGCCGCGGCCGTGAAGCCCTTCGTGCGGGCCCGTATGGCTCGCCGTCCCAACGACGGCCACGACGAGGATGCGCTCGTCGCCGCGAGGGCAGCGCTCGATGGGATCTGCGGTCGCATGATCCCCCCACCGGGCGCCCGGTTCATCGATGAACCCACCGCAGGGGTTCCCTGCGAGCGGATCATCCCCACGACGGCCGACGCCTCGCAGTGCATTCTCTACCTGCATGGCGGCGCCTACATGCTCGGGTCGCGCGTCTCCCACCGTGGGCTTGCTGCGCACGTGGCGCACGCCATCGGCGCCGAGGCCCTGCTCGCCGAGTACCGCCTCGCCCCCGAGTATCCCTTCCCGGCCGCGATCGATGACGCCCTTACGGTGTACCGCGCCCTCCTCGACCGCCACGATCCGGGATCCCTCCTCATCGTGGGCGACTCCGCCGGCGGCGGCCTCGCCCTTGCACTGGGCGTGCGCCTTCGTGACGAGGACCTTCCGATGCCTGCGGGCATCGCGGGCATCTCGCCGTGGACCGACCTCGCAGCCACGGGCCCCTCACTCGAGGCGAACCGCGACGTCGAGCTCATGCTCGATCCCGACCGCATGCCTGAGATCGCCGACTACTACCACCCGGACCACCCGGCCGAGCATCCGTGGATCTCCCCGCTCTACGCGGAGCTCGAAGGCCTCCCGCCGCTGCTCCTCCAGGTGGGGGACGAGGAGATCCTCCTCTCTGACTCGAGCCGTTTCGCAGGCCGGGCAGAGGACGCCGGGGTCGACGTCTCCCTCCGGGTGTGGCCCGGCATGTTCCACGTGTGGCACATGCTCGCCCCGTTGATGCCCGAATCCCGCCGGGCCATCAACGAGTTGGCCCGCTGGGCGATCCGGGTGCTCGACTGAGATCGGGTCCGCCCCCGACGACCGAACCCCCTGGCGGGGCAGCGGGCATCGCGGAGTAGCCTCGCGAACCATGACCCGCATCGCCTTCACCAACGCCACGCTCTTCGACGCCACGACCGGTGGGTTCGAGGAGGCGGACCTCGTCATCGCCAACAACCGGATCGTCGAGGTCGGCAAGGACCTCGACGCCGATGAGGTCATCGATTGCACGGACCGCTTCATCCTCCCGGGACTCATCGATGCCCACGTCCATGTGATGTTCAGCCACCTGGACTTCATGAAGCAGATGCACACCCCGTTCTCGTACCGCTTCTACGCGGCGATGGACGCGATGCGGCGCACGCTGGAGACCGGTATCACGACTGTCCGCGACGCCGGTGGCGCCGACGCCGGGGTGCGCCAGGCCGTCGCCGATGGCGTCGTGCGCGGCCCTCGGCTCCAGATCGCCATCGCGATGCTCTCCCAGACCGGCGGCCATGGGGATGGCTGGATGCCCTCCGGCGGGCACTTCCGCCTCTTCACCTCGTACCCGGGGGTCCCCGACAACATCGTGGACGGTCCGGAGCACATGCGGGTGAAGGTCCGCGAGATGCTGCGAGCCGGTGCCGATGTCATCAAGGTGGCCACCTCCGGCGGCGTGCTCTCCCCGAACGATGACCCCCGACACGCCCACTTCGACGACGACGAACTCGCCATGCTCGTGAAGGAGGCGTCGAACCAGGGCAAGCCGGTGATGGCCCACGCCCAGGCGACGGAGGGGATCAAGAACGCCATCCGCGCCGGCATCACGTCGATCGAGCACGGGATCTACCTCGACGACGAGGCGATCGAGATGATGTTGGAGAAGGGCACGTACCTCGTTCCGACACTCATCGCCCCGACCGGCGTGCGGAAGGCCGCCGCCGCGGGCGTCCAGATCGCCGAGTCCTCCCTCCGCAAGGCCGAGGAGGTCGAAGAGGCCCATCGGGCGTCGTTCCGCAAGGCGGTGCAGGCGGGCGTGAAGATCGCCATGGGCACCGACTCGGGCGTGACGCCGCACGGTGACAACCTCGAGGAGCTCGAGGTCATGCACGAGTTGGGGATGTCGAAGGCGGAGGTGCTGCGGTCCACGACGATCGTCGCCGCCGAGCTCCTCGGCCTGGACCATGAGATCGGGAGCCTCGAGCCGGGCAAACTCGCCGACTTCGTGATCGTGAACGGCGACCCGCGTGACTTCGGTGGCCTCAAGGGCCACATCGAGCACGTCTGGCAGGACGGTCGACTCACCGTCTGAAGGGCGTCGCTGGCTGGAACGGCCGAACACCTCCCACAAACGTTCACCTCTCGTTCACTTCGTCGTCCCGTCGCGGTCAGACGGGCCTCCTACGTTGCCGCGTGGCATGGGGCCAGGGTTCATCCCGCTCGTGCCCCGCAACCCAGTGATTGAGGAGATCATGAAGCGTTCCCTGCAGCTCTTGGCGCTGCTCTCGGCACTCCTGATGGTGCTGACGGCGTGCGCGTCCGGACCGAAGGACACCGGGGCGTCCACCGCAACCGATACTCCCGCTGCGACCGCCGACACTGAGCCCACGGCCGGCCCGGAGGGCGTCGGAGGCCTTCCGCTCGTCGACCCGCTCGACGTGACCGGCGACATCGTCGCGGCCGGTTCGTCGACCGTGTTCCCGCTCGCCGAAGCGATGCTCGCCCGGTTCGAGGACGAGGGCTACTCCGGCAACATGACGATCGACTCCATCGGCTCCGGTGGTGGCTTCGAGCGCTTCTGCGAGGCCGGCGAGACCGACATCTCCAACGCCTCCCGCCCGATCAAGGAGTCGGAGGTGGAGTCATGCGAGTCGATCGGTCGTACCCCCATCGAGATCCGCGTGGGCACCGACGCCCTCGCCGTGACGGTCTCGCCGTCGAACTACTTCGTCGAGAACCTCACCGAGGAACAGCTCGCCCTGGCCTTCTCCACGGCCCAGACGTGGGCCGACGTCGACCCGTCGTTCCCCGCGCACCCGATCCTCCGGTTCTCGCCGGGCACGGACTCGGGTACCTTCGACTACTTCGTCGAGGAGGTCTTCGACGAGGACGAGGCGCCGATCCTCTCGGCCGACAGCCTCCAACTCTCCGAGGACGACAACGTGCTCGTGCAGGGCGTGTCGGGCGACGGCTGCACCGAGGGCGACACCTCGACCCCGTGTGCGATCGGGTACTTCGGCTTCGCGTACTACGTCGAGAACGAGGATGCGCTCCACGTGCTCTCGATCGAGGGCGTGGAGGCGAACGCCCTCACGGTGGATGCGAACGAGTACCCGCTCGCCCGCCCGCTGTTCATGTACACCACGGCATCGATCATGCAGGACAAGCCGCAGGTCGCCGCCTTCATCAACTTCGTGCTCTCCTACGTGAACGAGGAGATCGGTGAGGTCGGCTACTTCCCGGCGAACGACGCCGCCCTCGACGCCGCCCGTCAGGCGTGGCTCGACGCCCAGGGCTGAGCGAAGGACTGTCCGGAATGGGTGGGGTGGCCGTTGGCGACCCCACCCATTCGTTCGATACCGTTCGGGGCGCCGATGACCATGGAGGAACAGAAGGTGGATCTCACCAAGCGGGCGCGTCCGATGGACACGCTGATCCGAGTGGTGCTGTTCGTGTGTGCGGCCATCTCGATCGCGACGACCGTGGGCATCGTCGTCGTCCTCGGGCGCGAGGCGCTCCTCTTCTTCCAGTTCCCCGAGGTCACGCTCACCGACTTCTGGACCAAGACCAATTGGCAGCCGGCCGTGGGCGAGTTCGGCATCTGGCCGCTCGTCATCGCGACCTTCTACACCGCGGGCATCGCCATGCTCGTGGCGCTCCCCCTCGGCCTCGCCGCCGCCATCTACCTCTCCGAGTACGCGACCCAGCGGGCGCGGTCGACGCTGAAGCCGGTCCTCGAGGTGCTCGCCGGGATCCCCACCGTGGTCTACGGCTACTTCGCCCTCACGTTCATGACGCCCCTTCTCCGAAGCATCTTCGGGGTCGGGAACGTCGAGATCTTCAACACCGCCTCGGCCGGCATCGTCGTCGGGATCCTCATCATCCCCCTCGTGAGTTCCATGGCCGAGGACGCACTCCACGCGGTACCCGACGCGCTCCGTCAGGCGTCCTATGGGATCGGCGCGACCCGGCTCGAGACGAGCCTCTTCGTGGTCGTGCCCGCCGCGCTGTCCGGGATCACCGCCGCGTTCGTCGTGGCCATTTCCCGGGCGATCGGGGAGACGATGATCGTTGCCATCGCCGCGGGCGCGGGTCCGAAGAACTTCGACCTCGCCGATGACGGCATCGGCTTCGTGCTCAACCCCTTCGTCGCGGCGGAGACCATGACGGGCCACATCGTCCGGATCTCCGGCGGTGACCTCTCCTACAACTCCATCGACTACGACTCCATCTTCGCGATCGGCCTCGTCCTCTTCCTGCTCACCCTCGGCCTCAACCTGCTCGCCCGCAGG
The DNA here is from genome assembly GCA_964600365.1 of uncultured Acidimicrobiia bacterium. Classification (GTDB taxonomy): domain Bacteria; phylum Actinomycetota; class Acidimicrobiia; order Spongiisociales; family JAENVV01. The sequence continues at coordinate 12,232 of CAZRJG010000002.1, read as the reverse complement.
TTCGTCGAGCGCTTCAGGGAGGAGTACGAATGAGTGTCGACGCGCCGAGCCGGCCCCCGCCGGACTACCCCGAGGGCGACGCGCTCCAGGCAGCGGTGGCCAAGCGCAAGCGTCGGGCCGCGTGGTTCCGATGGAGCTTCCTGTGCTCGCTGTTCGTCGCGGTCATCGCCCTGCTCACGCTCTTGTTCACGATCATCAACGACTCCTTCGGGCTCGCTGCGGTCGTGGTCGAGGTGTCCGAGGGCGAACTCGCCCAGCAGTACGGCCTCGAGGACCTCGGGAATGCGCCGAAGGAGGATCTCATCGAGATCCTCCAGGACGCGCTCTCCACGAACGTCGGCCGACGGTACGAGCGCGAGCAGCGATTCCTCGAGGACGCGCTCGTGTGGGAGCCGCAGGGCTCCTGGGACCAACGGTGCGCCTCCACCGAGCCCTTCCCGGGATGCGACATGAGACCGCGGAACCAGGGCGACGTCTACGCCCTCGTGCTCGAGAGGGTTGTCTCGCCGGACGTCGAGGAGACCTACACCCTTTGGCAGTCGGTGATGCTCCGCGACCAGGTCGAGGAGCGGCTCGTCGAACTCAACGAGAAGCGTCGTGCCGCAGCGGGACAGGCCGGTGAGGTCGACGAGTACCGGGACGCGGAACTGGAGTTCCGCTCGTGGCTCTCGAAGAGCTTCCTCCAGCGACCACAGTCGCCTCAGCCGGAGATCGCCGGCGTGCGCACGGCCATCCTCGGCTCCCTCTGGGTGGTGTTCATCACCGTCGTCTTCGCGCTCCCCGTGGGCGTGGGCGCGGCGGTGTACCTCGAGGAGTATGCGAAGCCGACGCGGATCAACAGGATGATCCAGACGAACATCAACAACCTCGCGGGCGTCCCGTCGATCATCTACGGCATGCTCGGCCTGGCGATCTTCGTCCGGTTGATGGTCGCGTTCACGTCGGGTGCCTTCCTCGCGTCGGGCCCCGTCGACGAGACGCTGAATGGCCGGACGATCATCTCCGCTGGTCTCACCCTCGGACTCCTCGTCCTCCCGCTCATCATCATCAACGCCCAGGAGGCGATCAGGGCGGTGCCGAGGTCGCTCCGCGAGGCGAGTTTCGGGCTCGGCGCGACGAAGTGGCAGACCGTGCGGACCCACGTGCTCCCCAATGCGCTCCCCGGCATCCTCACCGGGGCGATCCTCGCCCTGGCCCGGGCGCTCGGTGAGACCGCTCCACTCGTAGTGGTCGGTGCCTCGACCGCAATCACCTTCGACCCGGACGGACCGTTCTCGAAGTTCACGGTCCTCCCGATCCAGATCTACCAGTGGACCTCGCGTCCGCAGGACGAGTTCCGCAACATCGCGGCGGCGGCGATCATCGTGCTCCTCATCCTGCTCTTCGCCCTGAACGCCACCGCGATCTTCTTGCGCAACCGCTACTCGAGGAAGGCCTAGCCGTGACCGACCGCATCAGACTCGATCGCAACGAGACCGACGGGACTCCGTTCGAGGAGACCCCTCGAGTCCTCGAGGCCGAGGGGATGAGCGTGCACTACGGGGACTTCCTCGCGGTGCGCGACTGCAACCTCCCGATCCAGCGCAACAAGATCACGGCCCTGATCGGTCCGTCCGGATGTGGCAAATCGACGGTGCTTCGATCCTTCAACCGGATGAATGACCTCATCCCCACGGCCCGGGTGACGGGGAAGGTGATGTTCCACGACCGGAACATCTACGACCACGACATCGACGCGGTCGAGGTGCGACGTCGCATCGGCATGGTGTTCCAGAAGCCGAACCCCTTTCCCAAGTCGATCTACGAGAACGTGTCCT
>CAZRJG010000002.1:0-10405 GCA_964600365.1 uncultured Acidimicrobiia bacterium | reverse complement strand
GCGTCTTCGCGATGATCGAGCTTTTCAACGACTTCGGCACGGAGCCGTTCTGGGGCGCGAAGATCAATGGCTTCAAGGGGAACATGGACGACCTCGTCTAGGAGTCCCTGCACGGCGCCGCCTTGTGGGACGAGGTGAAGGACAAACTCCAGGAGAGTGGCAACTCGCTGTCGGGTGGCCAGCAGCAGCGCCTCTGCATCGCCCGGGCGATCGCCACGAGGCCGGAGGTCATCCTCATGGACGAGCCGGCGTCCGCACTCGACCCGATCGCGACGCTTCGGATCGAGGAGCTCATGCTGGAACTGAAGAAGCGGTACACGATCGTGGTGGTCACCCACAACATGCAGCAGGCGGCCCGCGTGAGTGACCTCACGGCATTCTTCACCGTTGACGTGCGTGACGACATGCGCACGGGTGTACTCGTCGAGTACGACCGCACCGACAGGATCTTCACGAACCCGTCCGACCAGCGGACGGAGGACTACATCACGGGGAGGTTCGGCTGATGACCGACATCCGACGGCATTTCCACGAAGACCTCGCAGCGATGGAGCAGAAGCTGCTCCAGATGGGCGAGCAGGTGCAGGAGGCGGTGGCAGCCGCCTCGGCCTCGCTGCTCTCGGACGCAGCCCCGAAGGCCCAAGCGGTGGTTGATTCGATGGATGCGCTCGATGCGGCCGCCATCGAGTTCGAGCGCCATTGGCTCGAGACCATGGCGCTGCAGACCCCGGTGGCGAGCGACCTGCGGCTCATGTCGGTCCTCATGAACTGCAACCACTCGATCAATCGGGTGGGGCACCAGGCGAACAACATCGCCAGGATCACCCTGGCCACCGAGGGCATGCCCCACCACGGGGCGATCGACCAGCAGCTCAAGGACATGAGCGACCGAGTGGCGCCGATGCTCCGGTTGGCGCTCGAGGCCTTTGCGCACCGCAATTCGGGGCTCGCTCCCACCCTCATCGAAATGGACCAGCCGGTGAACGCGCTCAACAGGGACATGTACAAGCTCGTGGTGGAGTGCGCGGACGATCCCGAGAAGCTCGAGTGGGCGTCCCGGATGATGGTGGTGGCCCGCGCGTACGAGCGGATCGGTGACCGGGCGATCTCCGTCGCCCAGCAGGTCCAGTTCCTCGTCACCGGCTCCTACGAGGACGAGGAAGAGGTCACGACCAGGTGACGGAGACCCACGTCCCCCCGGGGAATTCGGTCCTCGTCGTCGAGGACGAGGAGACGCTCGCCGAGAGCATCGCCTTCAGCCTCGAGGCAGAGGGATACGCGGTGGCGACCGTGGGCGACGGCCTCGAGGCGGTGAGGGCCGTCGAGGAGATGCGACCCGACCTCGTCCTCCTCGACCTCATGCTCCCCGGCCTCCCCGGTCTCGACGTACTGAGGAAGGTGCGCGAGGCGCACTCGATGCCGGTGGTCATCCTCACGGCGAAGTCGGCCGAGGCCGACAAGGTGATCGGACTCGAACTCGGCGCGGACGACTACGTGACGAAGCCGTTCTCCATGCGCGAGCTGGTGTCCCGGGTTCGGGCCCATCTCCGACGCGCCAGGTTGGATGCGAAGGGTGACGACACGCTCGTGATCGGCGGAGGGGGCGTGGCGCTCGACGTCGATCGCCATGAGGTCTCGGTCCGGGGCGAGCCGGTCGAACTCCGTCCGAAGGAGTTCGACCTCCTCTTCTCGCTGCTTGCACGCAAGGGACGCCTCGTCATGCGTGACACGCTCATCAGCGAGGTGTGGGGCTACGACTACGTGGGCGACACGAAGACCCTTGACGTCCACATCAAGCGGCTTCGGAAGAAGGTCGAGGCGGACCCGGGCAGCCCTGAGTTGATCGTCACCATCCGGGGCCTCGGGTACAAGTTCGCCGGGGAGTGACCGTGGGGCGGCTCACACCGGGGTCGCCCCATGGGCACGATGCCCGACGCTCGCCATAGGGTGCGGGCGTGAACGGGTCGCCCTACCTCTCCTTCATCCGCACGATGGCGATCGTGTCCGCGGTTGCCGTACTCGTGCTCGTCCTCGCCGGGGTGCAGTGGGAGGCCTACGTGGCGGTTGCCCTTGTCTCGGCAGCCGCCTTCATCCAACACGCCGTCCTCTTCTCCGATGCGACGCGGAGGGCGGCGGAGATCATCGCTGCCGAGGATCCCGATGCGCCCTCTGGCGCCGGCGAGGTGGCCGAGGCGGTGCGCGATCGGATCACCGCCGAACGTCAGAGCGCCGAGCGACAGAACACCGACCTCAGGGCGGCCCTCCTCGCATCGGGGGTGGGGGTGATCGTGGTCGATCGCGACGGGCGCGTGCTGAACACGGTGGGAGCCACCTCTGAGCTGGTGCCCGCCGGTGCGAGTGGTGCGATCAAGAACCCTGCCCTCCTCAGGCTCTTCGCCACGGCGCTCGACCTCGGGGAACCCCGCATGGAGGTCTCCGTGATGGGCGTGAGGAACCGGGTGATGCAGTGGATCGCGGTGCCGCTCGACCACGACGCGGTGGGCGCCGTCGTCACGGACGTCACCGAGATGCAGCGGGTGCAGGCGATGCGGCGGAACTTCGTGACCGACTCCTCCCACGAGTTGAAGACGCCCATTGCGGCGATCCAGGCAGCGGCCGAGGCACTCCAGGCGGCGATCGGTACCGACGAGGCGCGATCGCTCCTCTTCGCCCGGCGGCTCGAGGAGCAGGCAGTGCGGCTGGGTCGCATCGTGAATGACCTCCTCGACCTCTCTCGCCTCGAGGGGGGCGAGTCCGAGATGGCGCCGTTCGACCTGGCTGCGGTCGTGCGCGCCGAGGTGCTGTTCGTTGCAGAGGAGGCCGCCAAGGAGGACATCGAGTTGCGGGAGGTGCTCGAGGACGTCGAGATCACCGGCAACCGGGCCGACGTGGCGCTCGCCGTACGGAACCTCCTCACCAATGCGATCCGCTACACCCCGGCCGGGGGCGACGTGGAGGTGTCGGTGCGGGTGGGCGGCGGCCACGCCGTCGTGGAGGTCACCGACTCCGGCATCGGGATCGCCGCCTCCGATCAGGAACGGATCTTCGAGCGCTTCTTCCGGGTGGACAGTGCGCGGTCGCGGGCAACCGGTGGCACGGGTCTCGGGCTCTCCATCGTCCGCAACGTCATGCACCACCATGGCGGGCGCGCCGAGGTCGAGTCCGTGAGCGGCAAGGGCTCGACGTTCCGCCTCGTGTTCCCCCTGGCCGACTGACGCCAGCCCCCCGATCGATGGGGGGCGTCCGGCGTCGACCCGGACGGCGCACCGCTGTGTGAAGACTCCGTGTCGAAACCATCGACCGTTGGCATCCCGTCCCGCCGCTTTGTATGGTGACTCTCCTCCCCTCGGTGACGAGGGGAGGAGAAAGAATGACAAAAGGAAGGTGCACGCATGCGGAGACTTCGTGATCTCCTCGCACTGTCCATGGCTCTGGCGGTGATCGCCGTGGCCTGCTCGGGCGGTGACACCACCGAGACCCAGGGCACTGCTGCCCCTGAGACGACTGCCGCTGCCGAGACCACGGTGGCCCAGGTCGATGGAGGAACGCTCCAGGCGGTCCTCGACCGTGGCGTCCTCAACTGTGGGGTGTCCGGTTCGGCGGTGGGATTCTCCGAGACCCAGGCCGACGGCTCCATGACCGGTATCGACGCCGACACCTGTCGTGCGATCGCTGCCGCGGTCCTCGGCGACTCCACCGCGGTGGCGTTCACCGAGACGACTGCTGCGGAGCGCTTCGAGGTGCTGAAGTCCGGCTCGATCGATGTCCTCGTCCGCAACACCACGTGGACCCAGTCACGTGACTCGGGCGACATTGGCCTCGACTTCGGTCCGACGACCTACTTCGACGGCCAGCAGGTGATGGGTAGGGCCTCCGACGGCTTCACCGATGACTCGACGCTTGCCGACGTGGACGGTGCGATTCTCTGCACCAACGCCGGTACGACCACCGAGAAGAACATCACCGAGGGTGCGGCAGTGGCGGGTGCCACGATCCAGCTCAAGACGGTGGAGCAGTTCCCCGAGGCCCTCGAGGGTCTCAAGGCGGGTGACTGCGACCTCGTGACGACCGATGGGTCCGGCCTCTATGGCAACCGCTCCAAGGCGATCCTCGACGGTGAGATCGCGCAGGGTGACTGGGTGATCTTCCCCCGTGCCCCGATCTCCAAGGAGCCACTCGGCCCGGTGTACCGGGCGAACGACTCCCAGTGGGCCGACATCGTCAACTGGACCGTGTACGCGCTGTTCATCGCCGATGAGAAGGGCGTGACGTCGGCCAACATCGACGAGATCGTCGCCCAGGGCGAGGACATCGACCCCGAGTTGGGTCGCCTGTTCGGTTCCGTGGACGGATCCCTCCAGGAGGGCATGGGCCTCTCGGCCGACGCCTTCTACAACGTGATCGCACAGGTCGGGAACTACGACGAGGTCTTCTCTCGCAACCTGAATCCGCTCGAGATCTACCGGGACGGCACCTACAACGCCCAGTGGACCGACGGCGGCCTCATCTACGCCCCGCCCGCCCGCTAACGACTCGCACGATTCCCGGGGAGCGCCTTGGCGCTCCCCGGGCGTCGTCGAAACGACCACCGGTTTCGACGACGACTACCGAGGTGGAGCGGAGGAGCAACCGAATGGGTGAGGGAGCACCATGACGACCGATGAGCGGAGCATCATCGTCCCCGAAAAGCCGCCGTTCTACCGCGACCTCCGGGTCCTGAAGTGGTTGTTGCAGGTGCTCTTGCTTGGGAGCGTGGTCGGGATCCTCTGGCTTCTCTGGTCCCAACTGCAGGGCAACCTGGAACGGCAGGGGAGTGCGATCTCCTTCGACTTCCTGGGCAACCCGGTCGGCATCACGCTCTCCGATGGGTTCAACACCACCCCGGGATCGAGCCTCGAGGCCCTCGCAGTTGGCATGGTGAACACGCTGCGGGTGTCCATCACGGGGATCCTCTCCGCAACACTCCTGGGGACGATCCTCGGTGTGAGCCGCCTGAGCTCCAACTGGATCGTCGACAAGGTCGCCACGTTCTACATCGAGACCGTACGGAACATCCCGGTCCTCGTCCAGATCATCTTCTGGCAGGTGGTCGTCCGGGGCCTTGGCGCTCTCGAGCGCGATTCGGGTATTTCGTTCTTCGGCGCAGGTGAGCCGGTCTTCTACGCGTCGGCGAAGGGTTTCGCCCTGCCGTGGTTCAATCCAACCGAGACTCGCTGGCAGTGGGTCGTGATCTTCGCCATCTGCCTCTGGGGCGTCGTCCGTGTGTACCGCTGGCGCATCGCCGTGCAGGAGGCCGGGAAGGGCGAGGCCCGGGCCGGGATCTGGACCTTCGGGGCTCTTCTCGCCGCGATCGCCGTGGCCTTGTTCCTCCACCCCCTCGGTGGGTTCATGGGACCGGTGCTCGAGTTCGTCGCAGGGATCTTCGAGACCCTCCCGGCCCTCGTGTTCCAGGCGTTGTTCGCCGGCGTGACTGTCTTCATCGCCTACCGGGTCATCGCGAAGCGGCTCGCCAAGCTCCGTACCCCTGCGGGGTACGGGAAGTTCTCCGATGACGACTGGTACTTGCTCATCGTTTCAGGGCTGGCTGGCCTCCTGGTGGCGCTGTTCTTCTTCGTCGTCCCTGCGTTCACCGAGGCACTCATTGGTCGCACCGAGATCGCCGGGTCCCTCATCGGCATGCAGCAGTGGTTCGAATGGTTCGCCTCCCACTTCGAGCCCATGCGGACCGGCGCACCGTTCGACCCGAACCTCCCTGCACTCACCGAGGGCCGGTTCGTCAACTACGACCTCGAGATCGGGAAGGTCGTATCGATCCAGTACGCAGCCCTCTGGATAGGCCTCGTCGTCTACACGGCCGCCTTCATCGGTGAGGCGGTGCGAGCCGGCGTCCTCGCCGTGCCGAAGGGCCAGTCCGAGGCCGGCATGGCCATCGGCCTCACACGTTCCCAGCTCCTGCGGATGATCATCCTCCCGCAGGCGTTCCGGATCGTGCTCCCTCCGATCGGCAACCAGTTCCTGAACCTCTTCAAGAACTCGTCGCTCGCCATCGCCGTCGGGTTCTCCGACATCGTCCAGGTGGGTGGCACGGTGTACAACCAGACCGGCCAGTCGATGCCGGTCTTCCTGGTGTGGATGCTCTTCTACTCCTTCGGGAGCCTCTCGCTCTCCTCGATCACCAACTACTACAACCGCAAGCTGGCACTGGTGGAGCGCTGATGGACGACAAGACGTACCCCGTGTCGATCGACCTCGGAATCCCCGAGTCCGCACCGCCGCCCGAGCCGCCCCCCTCGGGGCTGATGGTGTGGCTGCGCAAGAACCTGTTCCAGTCGGTGGGGAGTTCGATCCTCACGATCGCCATGACCGCGGTCATCGTCAGCGTTGGGTGGAGCATCATGAGCTTCGCTTTCGAGGAGACGAGGCAGTGGCGGGCCGTCGCCCAGAACTCCCGCCTCCTCATGATCCAGGCCTACCCGCAGGTGGACATGCTGCGGGTTTGGATCGCAGTGGGCCTCATCATGGTCATCGGCGCCCTCTCCCTCGCCGTGTACGGAGGCTCCGGGAAGACGTCCTGGAAGCGGATCAGTCGATCCCTCACCGGTTTCGGGCTCATCGTGGCGATCATGCTCGCAAGCCCGCTCGTCGAGGGTCGGAGCGAGCGGTACTTCACCGTCGTGGTCGCCCTGGTCATCGCCGCCATCGGGATCGGCATCCCACGAGTGCTCGGCGAACGCGCCAAGGATGAGACACTCCCGACACCGGCGGTGCTCGGGGTCCTTCTCGCGATCGTCGCCGCCGCCCTCTGGTTCATCGAAGCGCCGATTGCAGGGGTGAACGAGGCAGGGAACAACGTGGACGAGTGGGTGCCCATCGCCACTTCCACACGGCTGCCGTGGACGATCATCCTCCTGCTGACGATCCTCGCCTACCCGCTCGGCCGCCGGCTCAAGGCGGCATGGCCGGGTATCAGGCAGTTGCTCACCGGATGGTGGGTCCTCGCATCCCCGCTGCTGGTGCTCGTCGTCCTCCGCAAGCCGGTGATCGACTGGGACCTCGTGGTTTCGTTCGACCTGCCGGTCCTCGTGGGTGGTGCGCTCGTCGGTTGGATCGCCCTCCAGTGGATGGGCGCCACCGGCCGCGGCGAGGAGGGGCGGATCGTCGCTGGCCTCCTCACCGTCGGGGCCATCGTCCTGTTGTTCATCCCGTTCCCGGAGTCGATCAGCTCGCCCGCAACGATCAAGTGGGTCGTGCTCATGCTGGCGGCGTTCTCGCTGCTCTCCCCGACGTTCGGCGGGTCCCCTGCAGCGGTGCGGAGCTTCCAATGGGTGTGGGTGCTGTCGATGGTCGCCCTGCTCTTCTTCTTCCGCCTCGGCGGATCGGAGACGGCGCTCCTCCGTCCGGGGTCGACCGTTCCATTCGCCGGCGGTGAGTTCCTCGGCGGGCTCGCCCTCACTGCCGTCCTGGCGATCTTCGCCATCGGGTTGTCATTCCCGATCGGGGTGCTGCTCGCCCTCGGTCGGTCATCGACGCTCCCGATCTTCCGCACCGTCTGCACGGCGTACATCGAGCTCATTCGCTCGGTCCCGCTCATCACCTGGCTGTTCGCAGCGATCAACTTCGGTGACTTCTTCCTCCCCGAGAGCCTGCAGGTGGTCGACAACGTGGTCCGGGCGATCGCCGCCATGACCTTCTTCTCGGCCGCCTACCTCGCTGAGAACGTGCGTGGAGGGTTGCAGTCGCTCAACAGGGGCCAGTACGAGGCAGCCGATGCCCTCGGCATGTCCGTGGTGCAGAAGACGGCACTCATCACCCTTCCCCAGGCCCTCCGAGCCGTCATCCCCGCATTGGTGGGCCAGGTCATCTCGCTGTTCAAGGACACATCGCTCGTGGCGATCATCGGCCTGTTCGACCTGCTCTACATCGGCAAGACCGTCATCCCCGGCCAGTCGGCGTTCCTCGGCTCCTTCATGGAGGCGATCATCGCCGTGGCCATCATCTATTGGCCGTTCGCCTTCGCCATGTCGAGGGCGTCGATGCGACTCGAAAAGAAACTCGGACTCGGAACGCGATAGGAACCACTCATCATGGCTACGAGCGACAAGGACATCATCATCTGCCAGGGCGTCAAGAAGTGGTTCGGCGACTTCCAGGCGCTCTACGGCGTGGACCTGACGGTCAAGGAGGGCGAGGTCGTCGTGATCATCGGCCCGTCCGGGTCCGGCAAGTCGACCTTCATCCGGTGCATCAACCGCCTCGAGGAGCATCAGGAGGGCACGATCGTCGTCGACGGCATCGAGCTCACCAACGACCTCCGCAACATCGAGAAGATCCGCTCCGAGGTCGGCATGGTGTTCCAGAGCTTCAACCTCTTCCCGCACCTCACCGTGCTCGACAACATCACCCTCGGCCCCATCTGGGTGCGCAAGAAGAGCAAGACCGAGGCCGAGGCGAAGGGCATGGAGCTCCTCGGGCTCGTCGGCATCCCCGAGCAGGCCCAGAAGTACCCCGGCCAACTGTCGGGTGGCCAGCAGCAGCGCGTGGCGATCGCCCGTGCCTTGGCGATGGAGCCCAAGGTCATGCTCTTCGACGAGCCGACCTCGGCCCTCGACCCCGAGATGGTGAACGAGGTGCTCCAAGCGATGAAGGACCTCGCGCAGTCGGGCATGACCATGCTCGTTGTCACCCACGAGATGGGCTTCGCCCGTGAGGTCGCAGACCGTGTGCTGTTCTTCGACTATGGCTCCCTCGTTGAGGAGGGCACCCCGGAGCACTTCTTCACGAACCCGCAGCACGACCGCACCAAGCTCTTCCTGAGCCAGATCCTGTAGGCCCCTTGGGCGTCCTCGCGGACCTGGGGTACGCGTACCCCGATGAGACCTGGTGGTCGCGGGCGCTTGCGGTGGTGACGGCGTCTCGGATCGGCGCCCGGATGCTCCAACCGACTGCGCACCGACTCGATCGGTGGGTGCTGCGCTCGACGGATGGCCGGCACTCCCTTTCGTCCGTGCTGATGCGCCTCCCGGTGCTGATGGTGATCACCACGGGGAGGAGGTCGGGTACACCCCGGGCCTTCCCCTTGTACGGGATCCCTGTCGGCGACGAGGTGGCGCTCATCGGCACCAACCTGGGGCAGGCGGCGACGCCTTCGTGGGTGCACAACCTGCTCGCCGAGCCGCGGGCGACTGTCGGGTACCGGGACAAGTCGGTCGAGGTGGTCGCCCGCCTGGCTGGCGAGGCCGAGTTCGAGCGTGCCTTCGAGGCGGCCGCCTCGGTGTACTCGGGCTACGCCAAGTACCGCGAGCGGATCGCGAATCGTGAGATTCGGGTCTTCCTGCTCGAGAAGGCGTGACGCCCCGGCGCCGCCGACCCATCTCTCATCCCGATGTCTGTCCCCCACGGAGTGGGGGAAGGGACCCGCTTGCGGGTAGGGGGCGCCGGCGGGTGCTGGGTGCCGCCGGGCGCTCCTCCGGCGAGGGCAGCCCCCCTACCCCCGGCCTCCGGCCGGCGGTACCTTCCCCCTGCAAACGGGGGGACTGACCTCCCTGCTGCGGTGTCGGACCCGACGCGAAGCGACCCCGGACACTCGTCCGGGGTCGCTCCGCTTCTCCGAACGGCCTCAGCCCTGGCTGGCGGTGCCGTCGTCGTTCCACATCTCCTTGATCGCACCGAGCGACCCGAGGATGCCCGAGGTCTCGGCGGGCAGGAAGATCTTGGTCGCCTTCCCGTCAGCCATCTCGGTCAGCGCCTCGAGGTACTTGATGGTGATCAGGTCCGGCGTCGGGTCACCGCGATGGATGGCCGCGTACACCGATTCGATGGCGAGCGCCTCACCCTCGGCGACGGTGAGTTTCTCGAACTTCGTCGCTTCGGCGACTTCGCGGATCGCCTGGGCTTCACCCTGGGCACGGAGGATGGCGCCTTCACGCACACCCTCGGCCTTGAGGATCTGGCTCCGCTTCTCACCCTCGGCCTCGAGGATGACGGCACGGCGCTCACGCTCGGCCTTCATCTGGCGGTGCATCGCCTCGGTGACGTCCGGTGGTGGCTCGATGCGCTGGATCTCGACACGGACGACCTTGGTTCCCCACGGGTCGGTGGCGTCGTCGAGGATGTCGCGCAACTGGGTGTTGATCGTCTCGCGGGACGTGAGGGCCCCGTCGAGGTCGAGGTCACCGACGATGTTCCTGAGGTTCGTCTGGGCGAGCTTCGTGGCCGCCACGATGAAGTTGGCGACGTTGTACTGCAGCTTCACGGGGTCGGTGGGCTGGAAGTACACGACGGCGTCGACGGTCACGACCACGTTGTCCCGGGTGATGACCTCCTGCGGCGGCACGTCCACGACCTGCTCGCGCATGTCGACCTTGATGACCCGGTCCACGAACGGGATGATCAGGTTGAGGCCCGG
>CAZRJG010000001.1:102104-114222 GCA_964600365.1 uncultured Acidimicrobiia bacterium | reverse complement strand
CCGGAGAGCAGGGTGACGAGGGAACGGGTGCTCACGATGGCGGAGACCCTCATGGAGTCGACGAACGCGCTGTCGGAGAGGCTCGGGTACGGCGAGGTGGACGAGGCGAGTCGGAAGCAGGAAGGAGCACGCCGTGGGTGAAGAGACGTGGAGAGGGAAGGTCGGGGTGATGTCCAACGAGGAGATCACCGAGTTCCTCGCGGAGCCGGTGATCGCCCGGCTGGCGACGATCGATGGCGACGGCTGGCCGTACGTGGTGCCCGTGTGGCAGGAGTGGAGCGACGACCGGTTCTGGGTGATCCCCCGCCAGAAGTCGGCGTGGGCCCGGCACCTGGCCGACGAGTCGAGGTGCGCCATCACGATCGACGAGGCCGGTGGCCAGCGGAAGGTGGTGGCCCAGTGCCGTGCCGAGCTGGTCGAAGAGCCGAACGTCGGTGGCCAGTGGGTGGGGATCGCCGAGCAGATGAGCCTCCGCTACCTCGGCGAGCACGGCCCCGAGTACCTCGTGCCCACCCTCGACCAGCCCCGCTGGCTCTTCGCCCTCCACCCGGTGAAGGTGTGGACCTGGCAGGGGAACGACTGGGCGAAGCGGTACAAGGCCTGACCCGGGTTCGACAGAGTATTCCGCATACAGTACGATCGCTTGATGAACATTTCACATAGTGGAATGACGGATCTCTCTCGGGAGACGCAGGACGTGGTCGACCTGACCGCGCGCCTCGTCGCAGCGCCGAGCGTGAACCCGGGCGGCGACGAGCGCGAGGTTGCGGGCGTCGTCGAGGACATCTGTGTCGAGTTGGGCCTCCCCACCCCCCGGCGGATCGGTGACCCGAGGCGACCCAACCTCGTCGTTGACGTCGACCTCGGCCCCGGTGGGCGCACTCTCGCCCTCAGCGGCCACCTCGACACCAAGCCCGTGGGCGACGGGGCGTGGGAGACCGATCCCTTCGTCGCCACGGTGGTGGACGGTGACCTCCGCGGTCGTGGCGTCGTCGACATGAAGGGCGCCCTCGCCGCGATGTTGTTGGCCGCGGCCGATGTCGCCGGCGCCTCCGCCCGGTCGGGTCGCCTCTCGCTCGTCTTCTGCGCCGACGAGGAGAACGGGGCCACGCACGGCGCCAAGTGGATGGCAGCGAACGCCGCCCCCCGGGCAGATGCCATGGTGATCGGCGAGCCGGGTGGGATCGAACGCGACTGGGACCAGCTCCACCTGGGGAGCCGGGGCATCTGCAACTTCGACGTCATCGTGACCGCCGAGCAGGCCCACTCGGGCCTCAAGGACATCCTGGGCTTGGTCTCCGCGACGGAGGTGGCGGCGCGCGTCCTCCTGGAGTTGGCGTCCTTCCACCCCCATGTGGACGGTGACGCCGGTCTCCGCCCGACCCTCAACCCCGGCGTCGTCATCGAAGGCGGGACGACCTACGGGGTCGTCCCCGGTCGGGCCGTCGTCGCGTCAGACTGTCGCCTCGTGCCCGGGATGGACGAAGGACGCTTCCTCGGTGAGATCAGGGACCTGGTCGCGGGCGTGGTCCCCGACGGTGCAGCAGCGCAGGTGAAGCTCCGCGACTGGATCCCGCCCATCACGGTCGACGAGGACGCCGAGGTGGTCGGCGCCGCCATCGATGCCCTCTCGTGGGTGCTCGGTGAGGCCCCACCCCCATCCCTCTTCCCGGCGACGACCGACGCGACGTGGTTCGGGGCGCTCGGGATCCCCACGCTCCCGGCCCTGGGGCCCGGCCTGCTCCGGCACGCCCACGCCCGCAACGAACGCATCTCGCTGGCGTCCCTCGGCGAGGCCCGTCGCCTGTATGGCCTCGTGGCATCGTCGTTCTGCGAGGTGACCGGATGAACCGATCGTTCGCCCAACGCCTCGCGCCCGCCGCGGTGCTCCTGATGGTCCTCCTCGCCGCCGTGATCTTCGAGCGGTCGTTCTTCGATAGCACGAACCTCCAGAACGTGACCCGCCAGGCCGCCTTCCTCACCGTCGTGGCGCTCGGGCAGTTGGTGGTCGTCATCGGTCGGGGTCTGGACCTCTCCGTGGGGGCGGTCATCACCGCGACGTTGCTCCTGCTCGTGGAGATCGCCGGCCAACCAGGCGGGAGCATCACGACGGCCCTGGTCGTGATCGCCCTGATGGCGCTCCTCATCGGGGCACTCAACGGTGCGATGGTTGCGTTCCGCAAGGTGCCGGCGATCCTTGCGACGCTCGGCACGCTCGTGCTCGTCGAGGGTGTCTCGATCTGGGTGACGGAGGGTCAGTCACGGGGGAGGGTCCCCGATCTGATCAAGCCACTTGGAGTCGGCAAGGTGGGACCCATCCCGATCCCCGTCATCGTCGCTGCGGTGGTCGCGCTCGCCTGTGGCATCCTCATCCACCGTTCCTCCTGGGGGCGGAAGCTCTACGCGGTGGGATCAAACCCCGAGGCGAGTCACCTCTCGGGGGTGTCGGCGAGGACGGTGCAGGCATCGACGTTCGTCGTCGGGTCGGCCCTCGCCATGGTCGCCGGCCTCATGCTCTCGGGGTACGTGGGCTTCTACGATCGCACGCTCGGCGTGGGCTACGACCTCGACTCCATCGCCGCGGTGGTGTTGGGTGGGGCCTCGCTCCTCGGGGGGCGCGGCACGGTGTGGGGCACCGTGGCCGCGGCACTCGGACTCGCCGCGCTCGACAACCTCCTCGTGCTCGCCGGCGTGGATGTCTCGGTGAAGCTCCTCGGGAAGGGCCTCGTGCTCTTCTTGGCGGTGCTCTCGGCCGGTTGGTTCACCTCCGCCCAGGTCTCTGCCCGAGGGGCAGTGAAGACAGAGCCCGAAATGGTCTCAACGACGAAAGGAACATGATGAGAAGTTACGTGGGCATGAGGCTGGCTGCCTTCACCGTGGTGTTGGCGCTGGTTGCCCTCGCGTGTAGCAGTGGTGAACCCACTGCGACGACGAGCGCACCGGCGACACCGACGACTGCAGCTGCCCCCGAGGCGACGGAGGCACCCGCCGCGACCGCGGCACCCGCGACCGCGGCACCCGACGCCGCCGAGCAATCAAACATCCTCGCCACCGCCTTCCGCGAGGACCCGGCGATCCTCGGCCTGGACCCCATCGAGCCGCCTGACTACGTGAACGACATCGTGAACGTCCCGACCGACCAGTACGTGGTCGACGGGCCGGCACGGGTCGCGTTCGCCATCCAGGCTCCAGAGTTCAGCTGGCCGGTCACGTACAACCAGGCGGTGTACACCCGGCAGGCCGAGGCGTACCCCGACATCGAGCTGATCGTCAGCCCGACCGGCCTCGGTGAGACGGACACCCAGGTAGGGACGATTGAGGACCTGCTCGTGCAGCAGCCGGATGTGCTCATCATCACCCCGCTCACCGACGTGCGTGGCCCCGTCGAGCAGGCCGCGGCGCAGGGAGTCCCCGTGGTGCTCTGCACCGGTACCGCCGAGACGGATGCATACGTCACCCGGGTCGACCGCGACAACTACCTCAACGGTGCCATCGGCGCCGAGTGGATCGCCCGTGAGATCGGGTACGAGGGCCAGATCGTGACCCTCTCCGGCATCGCTGGCATTCCCACCGCTGAGGCACGCCTCGCCGGTGCGATGAGCGTGTTCGAGCAGTACCCGGGCATCGAGATCGTGGCCCACGAGTACACGAACTGGGACGCGGCCCAGGGCAAGACAGCGATGCAGACGTTCCTCACCCAGTTCGACCAGATCGACGCCGTGTGGGCCGACGGCGCCGGACAGGCGATCGGAGCCATCGAGGCCTTCAAGGAGGCTGATCGGGAGATCCCGCCGTTCGCCGCCGAGCCGTTGAACGGCTTCCTGCGCCTCGCAGCCGAGGAAGGATTCGACTTCGTGGCCGTCGGGTATCCGCCGTCCCAGTCGTCCACCTGCCTGGACGTCGCAATGGACATCCTCAGCGGTGTCACCGTCCCCTCCTTCGTGAACGTGGAGGTCCCGATCTTCACCCACGACGAGCTCGACGAGTGGTATCGCCCGACGTGCATCGACGACCTCTGGCTTCCGACGCCGCTCTCCGATGAGGAGTTGCTCGCCGAGGGGTTGTGTGAGGCCTGAGTCTCCTCCCGCCGCGGATGCTGCCAGGACGGGTTCGCCCGTCCTGGCAGCCCGGGGTGTCTACAAGCGATTCGGCACGGTCGAGGCGCTGAAGGGCGTCGACGTCGAGCTGTGGCGCGGCGCCGTGCACGCCATCGTCGGTGAGAACGGGGCGGGCAAGTCCACCCTCACCGGCCTCCTCGGTGGTGTGCACGTGGCCGACGAGGGGTGGGTGGAGTCCGACGGCGAGGTCGTCGTCTTCGCGTCACCGGCGGCAGCCCTGGACCACGGCATCGGCATCGTCTACCAGGAGCTCTCGCTCCTCCCCGAGATGTCGGTGGCCGACAACGTCACCCTCGGCATGCAGCCGAGGAGGGCCGGCCTCATCGATCGGTCGGTCCAACGGGCGATGGTACGAGAGCTCCTCGCCCGCGTCGGCGGGGAGTCCATCGCCGTGGAGGCGACGGTCGG
Source organism: uncultured Acidimicrobiia bacterium (assembly GCA_964600365.1). Classification (GTDB taxonomy): domain Bacteria; phylum Actinomycetota; class Acidimicrobiia; order Spongiisociales; family JAENVV01. Next base: position 109,696 of record CAZRJG010000001.1, on the reverse strand, counting down.
GGACCTCCCGATCGCGCGCCAGCAACTCGTCGAGATCGCCAAGGTGCTCGCCCGCAACCCCTCGGTGATCATCTTCGACGAACCCACCGCCATGCTCCCCGCGGAGGACAGCGAACGGCTTCTGGGGATCATCCGGGGCCTCGCGGATGGTGGGGTGGCAGTGGGATACATCAGTCACCGGCTCGACGAGGTGATCGCCGTCTCGGACACGATCACCGTCCTCAGGGACGGGGACAAAATCTGGACTCGCCCCACCCCTGAGTTGACGATCGAGGGCATCGTTCGGGCCATGGTCGGGCGCCCGATGGAGGAAGCGTTTCCTGCCCGGGCAGGCCACCCTGACGGGAGTCCGGTCCTCGAGGTCCGGAACGTGCCACTCCCGGGCACGGAGCCCAACGGGCTCAGCTTCTCCTGTCACCGAGGCGAGATCCTGGGAGTGGCGGGGCTGGTGGGCTCCGGGAGGAGTCGCATCGCCCGCTGGCTGATGGGGCTGGAGGGTGGCCACGGTGGAGAGGTGGAGCTGGAAGGCCGCCCGTTCCGTCCCCGCAGCCCGCGGCACGCGATCCGTAGGGGCATGATGTACGTCCCTGAGGACCGGAAGCGCCTCGGGCTCCTCCTCCAGTTCGGGATCGACATGAACGTCGGTCTCCCCTCGCTCTCCCGCCTGAGCAGGTTCGGGATCGTGAATCGAGCAAAGGAGTCGGCGCTCGCCGAGGACGCAGTGGTGGACCTCGGCATCCGCAGCGAGAGCGTGACGGTCCCCACGGGGAACCTCTCTGGCGGGAACCAACAGAAGACGGTCCTCGCAAAGTGGTTGGCCAAGGACCCGACGCTGCTCATCCTCGATGAGCCGCTCCGAGGCATCGACGTGAACGCCAAGTTCGAGATCCACAAGATCCTCAGGGACCTCGCCGACCGAGGGCTGGCGATCCTCCTCATCTCCTCCGAGCTCCCCGAACTCCTCGAGATCAGTGATCGCCTCCTCGTGATGCGCGACGGGAACATCGCGGCGACGTTCGAGCAGGCTGAGTTCTCTGCCGACTCCGTGATGTCGGTGGCAGCGGCGGAGGCGCGATGACCAGGACACGGATCAGCGCGGTCCTGGGCAGGCTCTCAGACCAAGGCCTCCTCGTCTGGCTGTTGGTGCTCGCCGTGGGTATCGAGGCCTCGTTCACCTCCGAGTTCTTCCTCACCGGCAGGAACCTCTCGAACCTGGCCGGCCAGATGGTTCCGCTCTGGCTGGCTGGGCTCGGCCAGGTGGCGGCCATCATCGTGGGTGCGATCGACCTGTCGGTGGGGGCCACTGCCAAGCTGAGTGCACTCGTGGTATCGGGCGTCATGAACGACGACGCCTCCATGGCGCTCCCCGCGATCGGAGCTGCCGTTGGTGTGGCCGTCCTCGTTGGGCTCTTCAACGGGACGCTCATCGTCAAGCTCCGCTTCGATCCACTCATCGCCACCCTCATCACCTACACGCTCCTGCGGGGAGCGGCCCTCGCCTACACGCAGGTGCCCATCGGCGGGATCCCGTCGGAGCTGACCCGGCTCGTGTACGCCGGCTGGTTCGGCATCCCGTACCCGGTGTGGCTGGCGGTGTTCTTGATGGTGGTCATCGGCGTCCTCCTCGCCCGCACCCGCTTCGGCCGCAGCGCCTATGCGGTGGGTGGCGACGCCGAGGTGGCGCTTCGCGCCGGCGTCTCGCCGGAGTCGGTGCGACTCCGGATGATGGTGCTCTGCTCGTCGATGGCCGGGATGGCGGGAATCGCCCTCGCCTTCCGGCAGGGGATCGGCGACCCCCGCGCCGGGGACGGACTCGAGCTCCTCTCCATCGTGGCGGTCGTCATCGGGGGCGTTTCGATCTTCGGCGGCCGCGGCCGGCTCCTCGGCGTGCTCGGCGGCGTCGTCTTCCTCAACATCCTTCGCAATGCCATGAACCTCCAGGGCGTCGAGCCCCTGCTCCAGGGCGTCGTCACCGGCGTTCTGGTGATCATCGCGGTCGTGGTCTTCACCAGGAGAGACAGATGACGAAGAAGATCGTCGGCTTCGGCGAGGCGATGCTCCGGCTCACCGTCGGGGTCGGCGGATCCCTCGAGACCGCTGCCGGGTTCACCAACCACGTGGGGGGCGCCGAGCTGAACGGCCTCATCGCGGCCGTCCGCACGGGTGCCACCTGCACGTGGGTGAGTGCCCTCCCCGATGTCCCGATGGCAGAGGTGATCGTGCGGCACGCCCGCGGCAACGGCGTCGCGCCGGTGGTGGCACGTACCGCGGGGCGACTCGGCCTCTACTTCCTGGAGCTGGCAGCTCTCCCTCGCCCCGCCCGGATCCTCTACGACCGGGCCGGGTCGTCGTTCTCGCTCCTCGACCCGGCCGTGATCGACTGGACCGAGGTCCTCGACGCCGACACGTGGTTGTACCTCACCAGCATCACCGCCGCGGTGGGCCCGGGTCCGCGTGCCGCGGCCGAGGACGCCATTGCGGCGGCGCGGCACCTCGGGGCACCCGTGGCACTCGACATCAACTATCGGTCTGGCCTGTGGAGCCAGAAGGACGCAGCCGCATGGGTGGGGTCGATCGTCCACGACGTCGACGTCCTCTCGGCGAGTGCCGAGGACCTCGCCATGCTCGGGATCGAGGGTGACGACCCCCACCGGGATGCCCTCGAGGTCTTCGGCCTGCGGGCGGTGATCGGGTCATCAAAGCGGTTCGACTCCGACGGCACCGTGTCCCTTGGGTTGGTGGCGGGTGACGAATCGGGGATGGTGCACTGGGAGGAGACGGCCACGATCGTCGATGCCATCGGCGCCGGTGACGCCATGTTCGGTACGTTCCTAGGCCTGTTCGGGTCCGTCGACGTCGCCGAGGCGGGCCGGAGGGCCCTCGGCGCCGCCGTCACCTCCTACGGCCTCGATGGCGATGCGTTGGTTGCCGATCCCTGGGTCGGCCACGGTAGGGGAGGGGTGGTCCGATGAGTGTCGTCGATGCACTTTCTGGGGCCCGGGTGCTCGCCATCCTGCGGCGGCCCGACATCGCCGACGTGGCGGTGCCGCTCTTCGAACGGCTCCACGCCGACGGCGTGCGCGCCGTGGAGTGCACGCTCGACCAGCCCGGCGCCCTCGGTGCCATCGAGACGCTCCTCGGCGTCGCCCCACCGGGCGTCGTCGTGGGGGCAGGCACCGTGACGACGGTCGATGAGATCGCACGACTGGCCGACATCGGCGCAGGGTTCGCGGTCACCCCACACCTCGATCCGGCACTCCTGGAGCGGGCGACCTCGCTCGGGTTCCCGCTCATCCCCGGTGTGTTGACGCCGACGGAGATCGCCGTCGCGCTCGGCCTTGGCGCGCCCGCCGTCAAGCTCTTCCCTGCAGGGCCCCTCGGGATCCCGTACCTCTCGGCCCTGTATGGGCCGTTCGCCGACCTTGCGGTGATCCCGACAGGGGGCATCTCGGTGGCCGAGGTGCCCGCGTGGCTCTCCGCCGGAGCGGTCGCCGTGGGCCTGGGGAGTGCCCTCACCGGCCCCGACGGCGTACCCGCCGAACTCAGGGGGGTGCTGGGGGAGGGCCGATGATCATCGACGCCCACCTCCACGTCTTCCTCTCGGTCCCCGAGGACCCGGAGCGGGTCGCCGATCCCCTCGCGTCGGCGGAGCGGAGGGCACCCGTCGAGATGCTGGAGGGCGAGATGGCCGTCGCCGGGGTCGATGGCGCAGTACTCGTCCCGCTCGGGGGGGAGGAGCGGTACGTTGCCGAGGTCGTCGCGTCGGACCCGACGCGCTTCGCGGGGATCGCCGTCGCCCGTCCGGGTGAGCACGACCCCGGGGTGGTCGCCGAACGGCTCGACCGGGGTGGGTTCAGTGGCCTCCGCATGTTCGACCTGCCCGGCTCGTGGGACGACGCGCCGTGGAGGCCCGTCCTCGAGCGCATGGCCCGCGACGGGCGCATCCTGTGGATGTACCCCCGGGCGGAGGACCTGGGGAACCTGGCGCTCGTCGCCGAGCGCCTCGAGGGGCTGCGGGTCGTGCTCAACCACAGTGGACTCACCCAGGCGGGGATCGGCGTCGACGACCAGGGCCGCCCTCGGCTCATCAGCCCGATCCCCCAACCCACCGAGCCCGCCGTGCTCTCTCTCGCGGCCCATGACAACGTGGCGGTGGTGCTGAGCGGGGCGTACGGGTTCTCGCACGAGCCGTACCCCTATCGTGACATCGCCGCGATCTCCCAACGACTCCTCGGCGCCTACGGGGCCGATCGCCTGATGTGGGCGTCCGACTTCCCGTGGATCGTCGATGACCCTGGCTACGGGGCGTGCCTCGCACTCGTGGACGAACACCTCCCGGGGCTCTCCGCCGACGAGCGGGGAGCGATCCTCGGGGGGACGTGCCAGCAACTCTTCTCCTGGAAGGAACGATGAACATGCCGAGCATCCCCGATCGCACCGCGGGGCTCACGAGGTCGGGAATCCGGGCGATCATGGACCTCGCCTGGGCGTCATCCGACCCGGTGATCCGCCTCGAGGTGGGCCAACCCGACGCAGCCCCACCGGACTTCGTCATGGACGCCATGCACCGGGCGATCGACGACGGTGAGACCACCTACACGCCGAACGCAGGCCTTCCCGAACTCAGGGAGGCCTGCGCTGCGAAGCTCTCGCGGGTGAACGGCATCGAGCGAGACGCCGGCGAGGTGCTGGTGACTGCCGGCTCGATGCAGGCGCTCGCAGCGGCGTTGCAGGCGGTGTGCGAACCCGGCGACGAGGTGCTCATCCCGGACCCGGGGTGGCCCAACTACGAGATGTCGTGCCGGATCTCGTCGCTGCGCCCGGTTCGCTACGAGCTCCGACGCGGGGCCGGGTATCGGCCCGACGTCGACGCACTGGCGTCGCTCGTCACCGAGCGGACCCGGATGGTGCTCGTGAACAGCCCGTCGAATCCCCTCGGCGTCGTCTTCGACGCGGCCGAGATGGCGGCGTGGGTGGCGTTCGCCGAGGAGCACGACCTGTGGATCCTCTCCGACGAGTGCTACGACGAGCTCACCTATGACCGTCCCGCTGTGAGCCCGGCCTCGCTCCCGGGAGGGAGCGAGCGGGTGATCTCGGTACACAGCTTCTCGAAGACCTACGCCATGACCGGCCTGCGGGTGGGGTACGTCTCGGGCCCGGCGCCGGTGATCGCCACGATGACGAAGATGCAAGAGGCGATTGTCGCGTGCGTGAACGGCATCGCCCAGCGGGGGGCGATCGCAGCACTTCGCGGTCCTCAGGACTACGTGGCGACGATGCGCGGCGTGTACCACCGTCGACGGGACCTCGCGGTGGCGACGGCCGACGAGGTGGGCCTGCCGTACGTCACGCCCGAGGGCGCCTTCTACCTGTGGGTGCCGCTCGGTGAGCGTGCGGCCGACCCCATGGAGTTCTGCCGTGCCCTCATCGAGGAGGAGCACGTGGCGGTGGCACCGGGGTCGACGTTCGGCCCGTCGGGTGGGGGAGCGGTCCGTGTCTCGCTCGCCGCCTCGGCCGACGACATCGAGGAGGGCCTGCGGAGGCTCGCCCGGTTCGCCGCGAGGTGACCGGGGGCCGGGATCGGACCCGGGTCGGCGGCTACCGCTCGAGCTCGCGTCGCTGGGCGAGCAGCGCCGCCTCCAGCCGACTCCGGACATGGAGCTTGTGGAGCACGCTCGTCATGTAGTGCTTCACGGTCTTCTCCGAGAGGTAGAGCGATTCCCCGATCTCCTTGTTCGTGAGGCCCTTCGCGAGTAACAGGAGAATCTCCTGCTCGCGGTCCGTGAGCTGGTCGAACGGATCCTTGGGTGTCCCCCTGGTCATCTCCTGGAGGATCTCCCCGGCGAGCGAGGGCGAGACGTGGACGTGCCCGTCGAAGACGGCCTTCACCGCTCGGACGAGTTCATCGGCGCCGATCCCCTTGAGGACGTAGCCACGCGCGCCCGCCTGCAGCGCGGCGATGAGCGAGGACCTGTCGTCGGAGACCGTGAGGATGAGGATCGCCACGGTGGGACAGCGCGCCGCGATGCGCGCCGTCGTCTCGATGCCCCCTCCCTCGGGCATGTCGAGGTCGAGTACGACGAGGTCCGGTTGGAGCTCGACGGTGAGCCGCGTGGCCTCGTCCCCGGTCCCTGCCTGGCCCACGACCACGAAGGACGGCTCCGAGTCGAGTGAGTGCGCCACGCCTTCTCGGTAGAGCGGGTGGTCGTCCGCAATGAGCACGCGCGCGTGGTCACTCATCGCGCGTCTCGATCTCGACCGGGAGCGTCACCGTCACCGATGTCCCGTGGCCGGGGGCCGACGTGACCGCGAACTCGCCTCCCAGGACCTCGACACGTTCGCGCATCCCGAGGAGTCCGAGGGACCTCGGCGTCTGGTCCCCCTAGGTGTTGAACCCGGACCCGTCGTCGCGCACGCGGACGATGATGGTCGTGGCGTCCTGTTCCACGTGCACGGACCTGCTCGCCTCCCCGGCGTGCTTGAAGCTGTTCATGAGTGATTCCTGGACGACGCGGAAGATGGCGATGTTGACGGGCTCGGATGGGTGCGAGGCGTCCACCGGGCCCTCGACGGAGACCGGCTGTCCCGTGGTCTGCTCGAACTCCTCGGAAGCTCGCTCGGGCGCTTCCATCGCACTGAGTTCGTTCATGCTGGGGATGCGGAGGCCCTTGGCGATGCGGCGGATCTCCCCCAGTGCGGACTCCAGCGCCCGGGTGATCCGGGCGACGGTCTCGCCACCGTCAGAGGCGACTCCTGCCAGCTCGTGGACTCGGAGCAGGGCCAGGGACAGGTTCTGGGCGGGGCCGTCGTGGAGATCGGCCGACACGCGGTGCAGCATGCGCTCGTTCAGCGTGGCGGTCCGCCCGGCCGCCGCCCTGAGTCGTGCGTGGAGCTCGGTGTTCACGGCGAGCGCCTCGCGGAGTTCGGCGATGCTCCCCTCGAGGTGGGCCCGCTGCCCGTCGATGGTCAATGCCGCTCGGTGCACGAACCCGACGAGGGCGACGAACATGATGAGCGTAGCGAGGCCGACGATGGCCAAACCCGAAGCTGGATACGACGAATGTCGCTTCGGAGCTCGTCGGAGACCTGTTAGAACTCCGAGACGGCGATCACCGTGTCGGTGCCGACCTGCCGCACGGGGGCGTAGGTCTCGATGAGAGAGTCCCAGTGTGCTCGCTCGTATCGGTTCTCCTCCCGGTCGAGGGAGCTGAGCACGGAGACCACCTCGCCTCGGATGGCGCGCGCCATCCCCTGGTCGACCGGGAAGGACTGCCCGATGAGTGAGCGGTTCGGGCTGTAGAGGATCTCCCCGTCGAGCGCCCAGATCTTCACCGAGACGATCTGGGAACTCAGCGCGGTCTCCGTGAGGAGGGCGTCCAGTGCCGCCTGTGAGTGCTCGTCCAGCCGGGTCTCCGTGGCGAGTTCCTGCACCAGGGGGCTCACGAGGCTGTCGATGTACAGCGCGGTCACCCCGGCCGTGCGCTCCACGACGGCCGCGGTGACCGACCGTTGGATCCAGAGCCCGAGGATCGTCGTCCCCGAGGCGAGCACGATGAGCGTCATGGCGACGAACTGGACGCGGAGGCCGAATC
>CAZRJG010000001.1:0-102094 GCA_964600365.1 uncultured Acidimicrobiia bacterium | reverse complement strand
AATCGGGAGGCAACGGAGTAGGGCATATGGGAGGTCGCCGGGTTCCCCGGGGACGGCTCCGATCCTATCGTCACCCCGCGGTGCTCCCGGTGGAGCCCCATTCGTGGGGTGACGAGGGAGCCGAGACGTTGGTGGGCCCGGCAGGACTTGAACCTGCGACCAAAGGATTATGAGTCCCCTGCTCTAACCAAACTGAGCTACGGGCCCGGATTCTCCCCGCGTAGAGCGGGGACTCTTGTCTGTGATCGGCGGTCGGAGGGCTGCGCAGAATCCTTCCCAACCGATGGCGTGGCAAGGGCAGGTGCCCTTCTCGCCATCCGGCCCGGACAACCTCGGAGTGTACTTCCCGGCGGTTTGGGCAACCTCCGCGGTGGGCATCGTGGTGTGAGCACGCATGTGTCCCCACGGCCACGCAGCAGTCCCGGACTCGACGGGTCGGGTGTCCCGGGTCGTCGAATCTGCCGCCGTTCGAGCGGGCCGGCACGTCGGTGGTGTCGGTCACCCCCATAGCGCTGCGCTTCGCCGTAGGGATCCTCCCCGATGAGGAGTGGCAGACGGTGTTCGACAGGTTCAGGAACGTCGGGTAGCTGGGCTTCGACCTGGCTGGAACGGGCGATCAGTTCGCGGACTCCTACGACCCGACTCGACCCTGGTGCGACCTATGGGGGTTGCTCGCCGCAGTCGCGCAGGGAACGAGCCGCATACGCGTGGCGTCGTGTGTTGCCCAGATCCCCCTGTGCGATCCTGCGACGCGCGCCCGCCATGTCATGCCGGTCGACCATATCTCCAACGGGAGAGTGGAACTCGGGGCCGGACTCGGCCGACCCGAGGCACCCAGTTACCGGATGCAGGGTCTCCCCAGGTGGAGCAACGCCGAACGGGCTGACCGATTCGGCGAGTACGTGGAGATCATCCATCGCCTCACCTCGGCGGCGGCGAGGTCGTCCCCACCGACGGATCACATGCGTGACGAGTACTCGAGCCGTAGCCCGAGGATGAGCTCGAGGAACGGTGCCGCTATCTCGGGGTGCTGCTCTCTGGCGAGGTCGGGCACCAGGGTGATCGATCCTGCGTGCCAGTCCTCGAGCATGGCGGTTCACTTGGTCGAGAGGCGGCGCTCCCCGGCGCGAATGCGGCTGCGGACGCCACGTCGCATGCCGGTTCGGCGGAGCCGTCGGGGGCGCTCTGCTCCGCGACGGTGACGGCGGAGGTGAGTGCACGGTTGGACACCCTCCCACCCCCGCCCCGACGCTGGGTGCTCCGGGCGGAGAAGCGGTGGCCCTCTTGCGACTTCGATTTCGTGAACTAAGATGCAGACTGCAATCGGTTGCAGCGAAGAGGCTGCAATCGAGCCAACGGAGGAGGAAGGTATGCGTCCGACCGGACGATCCCACCATTGGGCGAAACTGCTCGCCCTGCTCCTCGTACTCGCCATGATCGGTGCGGCCTGCACCAGTGGCGGGAGCGAGGACACTGAAACGCCCGACGGGACCGAAGCGCCCAACGGGACCGAAGCGCCCGTCGCCACGGAGGCACCAGACGATGGGGTCGAGAATCCCGGCGTCTTCGTGCATGCCGCGGACGACGAGCCACTCTCGCTCGACCCCGCCCAGGTGGAGCCGGGCGAGGCCGGTGAGACGATGATCCTGCAGGTGTACGAGCGCCTGGTGGAAATCTCCCCGACCGGACCAGAACTCGTCCCGGCGCTCTCGACCGAGGTCCCGACCCTCGACAACGGCCTCATCAGCGCAGACGGCCTCACCTACACCTTCCCGATCCGTGAGGGTGTGAAGTTCCATGATGGGACTGACCTGACCGCAGACGATGTGCTGTTCTCCTGGGAGCGGGCCATGACCATGGATCTGCCCGAGGGCGCAGCCGGCCTGTTGAGCGATCAGATCGCCTCCATGGAGGTCGTCGACGACTACACGTTCGCGGTGACGCTCCAGGACGTGAGCGCATCGTTCCTCCGGGCGACGGTGACTTCGATGGTTGCCTCCGTCGTCAGCCAGGACGCCGTTGAGGCGAATGGTGGCGTGGTTGCCGGTGAGCCGAACGAGTACTTCGCCCAGAACATGGTGGGCACCGGCCCGTACGTGTTCGAGGAGTGGAACCGCAACGAGAACCTACGGTTCTCGATCTTCGAGGACTACTGGGGTGAGAACGCCAAGCTGGACCTTCGCATCGAGATCGGTGCCGATCCCGACGTCCGTGTCCTCGGCCTCCGTGCCGGCGACTACGACATGATCGAGACGGACCCGTCGTTCATCGGTGACATCGAGGGCGCCGACGGAGTGAACATCTACTCCGAGGGTCTGCTCCTCGAGCCGATCCACATCGGGTTCAACATGTCGGCGGACCTCACCCAGGACATGCTCCCCGAGGAGGACACCGTCCCGGTCGACTTCTTCGCCGACAAGGCGATCCGTCAGGCGTTCAACTACGCATTCGACTACGAAGCGTTCCTGAACGGCGCACTCGGTGGCTTCGGTGCCTTCAACCCTCACTACGTGCCGATCGGCGTGTTCGGCTATGACTCGGATGCCCCGGTGTTCGCCCAGGACCTCGCCAAGGCCGAGGAACTCTTCAAGTCGGTCGAGAACCCGGCTGGGGGCGGCTCCTATTGGGACACCGGCTTCACCGTGTCGGTCGTGACGGAGGGCAACAACCTGTTCGAGATCGCAGCCATCGTCCTCAAGGACTCAATGGCCGACCTCAACCCGGCCTTCAACATCCGGGTGGCAGCGGTTGCCGAGGCGATCTTCGACGAGGCGCACGCCTCGAACCCGGTGCCGTACCTCATGTGGGTGAAGAACGCCGACCCGTTCGCCGATCCGGACGCCTACATGCAGTCGTACCAGCATCCGGATGGCGAGTGGGGTGAGGTCCACGGCTACCGGGCCGTGTACGAGGACCCGGACACGATCGCCCAGCTCATCGACGATGCGGCGAAGGAGCTCGACGAAGAGGCCCGGGCGGCGCTCTACAGCGAGCTGCAGAACCTGCTCTACGACGATCCCATGTGGCTCATCGCAGCGCAGGAGGGCATCGCCAACGCCCACCGCTCGTGGGTGGAGGGCTTCGTGCTCAACCCGCTCTGGCCACGCCCGAACGTCAAGTTCCAGTACTTCGACAAGTAGGCCGAGCAACCCGTGAAGGGGGTGCCCACGCTGTGGGCACCCCCTTCACAAGACCACACCGAGGAGGGCACCCACCCGCATGCAGATCCGCGACTACGTCCTGCGACGACTCATGGTGCTGCCGATCCTCGTGATCGGCACCTCGATCGTCGTGTTCGCGCTCACTCGCATCGGAGGATCGCCGGTTGGCATCTATCTCAGCCATGAGATGAGTCCCGAACAGGTCGAGCAGGTCTACGAGCGTTTCCACCTCAACGACCCCCTCCCGGTGCAGTACTACTACTGGGCGTCGGGCGTGGTCCGAGGCGATTTCGGATGGTCCGGTGTCTCGGCTGCCCCCGTCGCCGATGTCTTCCCCAAGAAACTCGCCGCGACCATGGAGTTGGCGGTGGCCTCGGCCATCGTGGCGGTCACCCTCGGCCTGGGGCTCGGCACCTTCGCCGGCGCGCGGCGCAACCGATGGCCCGACCACCTTGCCCGTATCTTCTCGATCTCGGGGGCGAGCCTCCCCTTGTTCTGGTTCGCGATCCTGCTGCTCATCATCTTCTGGGTCGGCCTCGGGTGGTTCCCAATCGGTCGGTCCGACGCCGATCTCTTCAGTCGGATCGCCCATCCCACCGGCCTCTACACCATCGACGCCTTGCTCGCAGGCGACTTCGAGGCCTTTCGGGACGCCCTCTGGCACCTCACCCTCCCCGCGATCACCCTGGGCTATGGGGCCACGGCGATCATCGCCCGCATGATGCGTTCCAGCCTCGTGGAGGAACTCCAGGAGGACTATGTGGACGCCGCGAGGGCCAAGGGCCTCGCCGAACGCCTCGTGCTCAAGCGCCACGCACGCCGCAACGCACTCATCCCGACGGTGACCGTGATCGGCCTTTCGTTCGGCTTCCTGCTGCAGGGCAGCATCGTGGCCGAGATCATCTTCCAATGGCCGGGACTCGGGAGGTGGATGGCCTCGGCCGTCCTCCGAGGTGACCAGGCCACGATGATGGCGTTCGTGATGTTCACGTCGGTCCTCTTCCTGCTCGTGAACCTCGTGGTGGACGTGTTCTACGCCTACCTCGACCGACGCGTCGTGCTGGGGTCCTGACATGGCCGGCATCTCCTACGAGCAGAACGTCTCCGTGCCGGCCCCGGAGTCCGCGCTGCAGGTTCGCCTGAGGCGACTCCTCGAACTCTCGAAGAACGTCCTCTCCAACCCGACCACCGTGTTCGGTGTGGTGCTCATCGTGGGCATGCTCGCCATGGCGCTCTTCGCGCCGCTCATCGCGCCGCCGAACACGCCCGACGCCTATCAGATGCCCCGCGACTGGAGCAACCTCAACGTACCGCCAGGGTCCCCGGGACACATCCTCGGCACCACCGACACGGGTGGTGACGTCTTCTACGGCGTCGTGTGGGGATCCCGGACCTCGCTGCGGCTCTCGATCATCGTCGTGTCGATCACGGTGGTGGTGGGCATCATCGTCGGGAGCGCAGCCGGGTTCCTCGGCGGGAAGGTCGACGAATTCCTCATGCGGCTGGTGGACGTGTTCCTCTCCATCCCGGAACTGATCTTCGCCCTTGCCATCGCGTCGGTGCTCGGACCGTCGTTCGGGAACATCATCCTCGCCCTGGCGGTGGTTTTCTGGGTGAAATACGCCCGCATCATGCGGGCGCAGGTGATCCACATCCGTGAGAACGAGTATGTGGACGCGGCCCGCGTGAGCGGGGACTCGAGGTTCCGGATCTTCCTCAAGGACATCCTCCCGAATTCCATCACACCGATCATCGTGCAGGCAACCCTCGACATGGGCCACATCGTCCTCGTGGGTGCCACGCTGAGCTTCATCGGCCTTGCCGAAGCCGGCCTCGCCGAGTGGGGAGTGCTCGTCTCCCAGGGCCAATCGGGGATCTCGGCCGGCCGCTGGTGGGCCTCCACCTTCCCGGGGCTCATGGTCTTCATCTGGGCGCTTGCCTTCAACCTCGTGGGCGACGGCCTGCGTGATGTCCTCGACCCACGGACGGAGTCGCGATGACCGCTCCCAGAACGGCCTCCCAGGACCGTGCGGTCCGTGCGTCCTTGATCGCCGAGGTCCGTGATCTCCGCGTCCACTTCCAATCCAAGGCGGGCCGGGTGCACGCCGTCGATGGGGTGAGTTTCGACATCCGCGACGGTGAGACCCTCGGCCTCGTGGGGGAGACCGGGTGCGGGAAGAGCGTCACCGCACGTTCATTCCTCCGGCTCGTGCCGATGCCGCCGGGCATCCAGGTCGGAGGACGGATCCTGTTCCGACCCCATGCCCCGTGCGCCGCCTGCGAAGGCGAAGGGTGCGCGACCTGCGACCACACCGGCCGTACCCCGATGGCCTGCCCTGCCTGCGGCGGTGCGGGCTGCGGGGTGTGCGAGGGGACGGGGGAGGAGACGATCGACTTGCTCTCGCTCGGCGAGAAGCAGATCCGCGACATCCGCGGGAACCGAATCGCGATGATCTTCCAGGACCCCGGCAAGGCGCTCAACCCGGCGCTATCGGTACGGGACCAGATCGGAGAGGTGTTCGTCGAGCACCGGATGGGCGAGCTGATCGAGCGTTCCGGCCTCAGCGGAGAGCCCTCAGCGGTGCGCTGGCTGCTCGAACGTCGGGCCGGCTACCGGTCGCGGTTCCTCGAGCGCATTGCCTTCGCCTTCCCGCCGCTCAGGGGCAAGGCGAAGCTGTTGGACCGGGGCCTCGACGGAATGGTCGAGGAGGCCCTCGCCGACACCCAGATCCCCAATCCGGCGAAGGTCATGGACCGCTACCCGCACGAGCTCTCGGGCGGCATGCGACAACGGGTCATGATCGCCCAGGCGCTCGCCTGCAACCCCGACCTCCTCATCGCCGATGAGCCGACCACGGCCCTCGACGTCACCGTCCAGGCTCGGATCATCGAGCTCATTCGGGACCTCCAGGAGCGAACGAAGACGTCGGTGCTCTACATCAGCCACGACCTCTCGCTCGTGCGCAGGGTGTGTGACCGCGTGGCCGTCATGTACGCCGGGCGGGTCGCAGAGATCGGCGAGGCCGACGAGTTGTTCGCCGACCCGCAGCATCCGTATACCCGAGGCCTGCTCGGGGCGATCCCGTCGGCGTCGCACGAGCGCGGCGCCCTTGCAGCCATCGAGGGGACCGTCCCCGAGTTGATCGACCCCGAGCCGGGATGTCGTTTCGCGTCCCGGTGCGGCTTCGCCACCGACCTGTGCCACGGCACCGACCCGGTCCTCACCGGCCCTGTCGAGCACGAGGTCGCCTGCTTCATCCACCACGCTGGCATCGACGGCACCGACATGCCGAGCTTCGAGAGGAGGACGTCGTGACCGCCGTCGACCACACCCCAGTGGAGGGTCGCTCCGATGTGACGCTGCTCAGCGTCCGGGACCTCCAGAAGCACTTCCCGATCAGGGAGGGCGCCCTCCAGAGGGTCGCCGGCCATGTGAAGGCAGTCGACGGTGTCAGCTTCGATATCCGACGCGGAGAGACCCTCGGCCTCGTGGGCGAATCGGGATGCGGCAAGACCACGCTGGGCCGCGTCGTCGCCGGGCTCACCGACCCCACGTCGGGCGGTGTGTACTTCGGGCTCGATGAGGCCACCCGCGCCCGTCTCGAGGCGCTTGAGCGGCTCGCCGAGCGCAGCTCCGAGCAGCAGGCCGAACTCGCTCGGATCGACGCGAGCCATCGAGTCGACGCCCTCGACAAGGAGGCGTGGCGCAGGTTCCGTCGGAACTGCCAGGTGGTGTTCCAAGACTCGTTCGCGTCCCTCAACCCGCGCCAACTCGTCCGCGATGTCGTCGCCCGCCCCCTGCAGGTCCAGAAGGAGGCGTCGGGTTCGGCCCTCACCGAACGGGTGGTCGAACTCCTCGAGCGCGTCGGACTCGGTCGACAGCACCTCTACCGGTATCCACACCAGTTCTCCGGCGGGCAGCGCCAGCGCATCTCGATCGCCCGCGCCCTCGCGCTCGACCCCGACCTGGTGGTGCTCGACGAACCGACGAGTGCACTCGACGTCTCCGTGCAGGCCCAGATCCTCAACCTGCTCCACGACCTGCAGCAAGACCTCGGGCTCACCTACCTGTTCATCACCCACGACCTCTCGGTCGTGCGGCACATGGCCGACCGTATCGTCGTCATGTACCTCGGTCGGGTGGCCGAGGCCGGTCCCACCGATCGGCTCTTCGAGGCGGCGGAGCATCCCTACACCGACGCCCTCCTCGCTGCGAGTCCCGAGGTGGACGATGCGGGTGGGGGCTTCCACGGGCTCGAGGGCAACGTCCCCGACCCGGCGAGGCCCCCCCAGGGGTGTCGTTTCCACACCCGCTGTCCCGTTGCGACGCCCGTCTGCGGCTGGGAGGTGGATGACGTCATCCTCCAACTCCAGGACGTGACCGGGGTGCTCGACGGCCTCGAGGGTGTCGAGCGGTCGTCTGCGTTCGCGGCAGAGCTGCGATTCGAGGACGAGGCTGGCGCGGGCGCGCTCGCCGCTGCACTGGGCGGGGATGCGATCCCTGCCGCAATGCGCTCGGCCCTCGTCGAGTCACGGGTCGAGGGTCAGTCGATCCACCTCCGATTCGAAGAGGTGGATGAGGTCGTCCTCTCCGAGCGCAGCCAGGACCACATGGCGGCATGCGTGCTGCGACCCTCCGACAAGGGGTAGCGGGAACTTCGACGCCACCCTCCTAGGGTGATCCAAACGATTGCAGGTCCAAGGAGGTCGGCAGCGGGATGAGCGAAGGGAGCGGTCGGCAGTTCTTCGTCGACGTGGCGCCCCTGCGGGCGTCGCGAGGCTTCCGATGGCTCTTCGGGGGCATGACGCTCTCGGTGACGGCACGGCAGTTCACGATCGTCGCCGTCCCGTATCAGGTGTACCAACTCACCGGTTCCACCCTGCTCGTCGGTGCCCTCGGGATTGCGCAACTGGTCCCCCTCCTCCTCACGTCGGTGATCGGTGGAGCGATCGTCGACTCTGTGGATCGGCGGCGCCTGCTCCTCCTCACCCAAATGCTGCTCGCCGCCACGGCGACTGGCCTCGCTCTCAACGCGGCCCTCGACGAACCAAGGGTGTGGCTCGTCTTCGTGCTCGCTGGTCTCAACGCGGGGATCTCGGCGATCGACAATCCCTCGCGATCCGCCTCGATCCCGGTGCTCGTGGGCGAGCGGCACCTCGCGCAGGCCTTCGCCATCATCCAGACGCTCTTCAACATCGCCAAGACGGCGGGACCTGCGATCGGCGGGCTGCTCATCGCCCAGGCTGGCCTCACGATCAGCTTCGCCGCAGAGGCCGTTCTGTTCTGCCTCAGCGCCATCGCACTGTTCCGACTGCCGACGCTCGTCCCGGAGGGGGGTGGCCGGCGCTTCGGGGTCGACTCGATCAAGGAGGGTTTCTCCTTCCTCAAGGATCGGCGGCTCCTCCAGGCGAACTTCCTCGCGGACATCAACGCGATGGTCTTCGGTGCCCCCCAGGCCCTCTTCCCCGCGCTCGGCGAGACGGTCCTCGGCGGGGATGCGACGACCGTGGGCATCCTCTTCGCCGCGCCCGGAGCCGGTGCGCTCGTTGCGGCGGTCACCTCGGGGTGGGTCGGCGCGGTGAAGCGCCAAGGCAGAGTGATCATCATCTCGATCGCGACCTGGGGTGCGGCGATCGCCGCGGTCGGCCTCGGCTCGTCGCTGTGGATGATGGTTGTGTTCCTCGCCGTTGCGGGCGCTGCCGACGTTGCATCAGCGGTCTTCCGAACCACCTTGCTCCAAGCGGCCGTACCCGACGAGCTGCGGGGGCGGCTCTCCGCGATCCACGTCGGCGTGGTCGCTGGCGGTCCTCGGATCGGCGACTTCCGTGCAGGGGCCGTTGCATCGTTCAGTTCGCCCCAGATGTCCCTCTTCTCCGGGGGTGTGATGTGCATCCTCGGCATCCTCGCCATCGCGAGATGGCTCCCTGAGTTGCCCGCCTACCGTCCCACCCACGACACCGACTGACAGGAGCACCATGCCCACCTACGACGTCCACGCACACTGCATCCCGGCCTCGTTCCGCGAGTGGCTCTCGGCCCACGGCGGCAAGGTCGGCGTCGACCTGGTCGAGACGCCCAAGGGTCCCGCCGCCAGGTTCGCCGACAAGGTCACGACGGCGCCGTTCCGCGACGACATCACCGATGTCGACCGGAGGTTGTCGGAGATCGACCGCATGGGGATCGACGTGCAGGTGCTCGCCGGGTGGATCGACCTCACCGGATACGAACTCTCCCGGTCCGTGGCGTCGGAGTACACCCGTGCGCACAACGAGGCGCTCGCGGAGGAGGCGGCCAAGGCACCGGAGCGGTTCCGAGCCCTCGGGACCGCCCCGCTCCAGCATCCGGACATCGCGGTGGAGGAACTTGGCCACGCGATGACGGAACTGGGCATGTCGGGCCTCGAGATAGCGACGACCGTCGACGGAGACTTCCTCGACGAGGTGGAAGGCCTCGATGCCCTGTGGGAGGCGGCAGAGGAGACCGGTGCGTTCATCCTCCTGCACCCGATGCGACCGCTCGCGGGTGTCGACGTCGATCGCTACTTCATGGACAACATGGTGGCGCGCCCCGCCGAGTCGACGATCGCCCTCGCCGGTCTCATCTTCTCGGGTGTCTTCGAGCGGTATCCCGACCTCACACTCTGCGTCGTGCACGGCGGGGGATTCGCCCCGTACCAGGCGGGGCGCATGGACAAGGGGTACAAGATGGTCCCCGGCAAGTCCGCGCGCCACATCTCGAGGCCCCCGAGCGACTACCTCAAAGCGCTCTACGTGGACACCGTGGTCCATGCCCCGATCGCCCTCGACTACTTGGTTCGCTACTTCGGCGCCGAGAAGGTGTTGCTCGGGACCGACTACCCCTTCCCGATGGGCGACCAGGATCCGGTCTCCTTCGTCGAGTCCGTCGGGTTCGACGAGGCCACGGTCGACGCCATCGTCGGGGGGAACGCGCAACGCCTGTTCGGTTGATCCTCCAACAGGCCCGGTAGCCTGACGGTCGTGCGCCGTTTCCTCGCGTCCGGGGTCTTGCTCGCCGTCCTCCTCGGGTCGGCGCCTGCTGGCGCGGCCGCCTGGGCACCACCCCGCCTGTCGATCCCCGGCGCCGACACGGTCCAGCGGTTCGAGTGGACGTGGGACCGGGGGCTTCGGGCCTTCGATCGCTACTTGTGGGCGGCGGCCGAAGACGTACTCCTCGCCCCGCTGCCGGAGGATTCGGGGGAGGGGAGGAGGGTCGTGTATGCGCTCGACGACCAGATGGTGTGGTTGGTGACCGAGGATGGGTCTGTCGTCGCCAACTACCTCGTTTCGGGGCGGAAGGGGTGGCCGAATCCGGGCACCTACTCGGTCTTTTCGAAGTCGCCGATCACGCGCTCCTTCCTCGATCCGAACACCACGATGCGGTGGATGGTGCGGTTTGCCCGCACCGACAAGACGAACATTGGGTTCCACGACATCCCCATCCACGGTGATGGGAGCCCCTACCAGACCCTCGATGAGTTGGGCACGGCGCTCAGTGGTGGGTGTGTGCGTCAGTCCCTCCCGGACGCCATCCGGATGTACCGGTTCGCCGACGTAGGGACGACCGTGGTGGTGACCCCGTAGTGGGGGATCGGCCCCGCGCTGTTGTCGTCGGCGCCCACCCGGATCCAGATTCCTACTCGATGGCGTTGTTCGACGCCGCAGTAGCCGGACTCGACAGCAGGTATCACGTCGCAGCGCTCGACCTCCACCGACTCGGCTTCGATCCGGTGATGGGCGCCGGCGAGTGGGAGGCGTACTCGAGCGGGGCTCCGGACCTCGATGGCATCGTTGGGAGACACGCCGCGCTCGTGTCGCAGGCCGCACTCCTTTGCTTCGTCTATCCGACGTGGTGGTTCGGGCCGCCGGCGATCCTCAAGGGGTGGCTCGATCGGGTATTCGTGCCCGGCGTCGCATTCACCCTCGAGGGTGGTCGGGTGCGCCCCAACCTGACCGAACTCCGCGCCATCGCTGGTGTGTCCACATACGGCGCGTCGAGGGCGTACTCGGCGTTCTTCGGTGACGGGGGACGGCGGATGCTGCATCGGGCCCTCCGCCTCAACGCCCCGCACACCCTGCGCAAGGAGTGGTTCGGGCTCTACGGGATGGACGGAAGGAGCGACGCCGAGCGGGTGGAGTTCCTTGAGCGGGTCCGGTGCGGGGTGGCCTCGCTGTGAGGACCCTCGTCGTGTACGCGCATCCGCATCCGAACTCGTTCACTGCCCACCTCCGCGACCGGGTCCTGCGGGGTCTGGAGCGGGCGGGTGCCGAGTGCCGCCTGCTCGACCTCCACGAGATGGGATTCGATCCGGTGCTCAGCGCCGAGGAACGCGCCCTCCATCATGCTCCTCCGGAGCGGAAGCCGTGGCTCGCCGACCAGTTCGACGCCCTTCGGTGGGCCGAGCACATCGTGTGGGTGTACCCCACGTGGTGGTCCGGGCCCCCGGCGATCCTGAAAGGATGGGTGGACCGCGTGTGGGCGGAAGGCGTCGCGTACGACCTCCCCGAGGGGGCGACGACGATCCGCCCGAAACTGCTCGCCGTGCGCCGCCTCACCGTCGTCACCACGCATGGAGCCCCCAAGTGGGTGAACGTCCTCGAAGGCGAGGTCGGGAAGGCGATGTTCCTCAAGGGACTCCGATCGCTGTGCCGCTACGGGGCGAAGACCCGCTTCCTCGCGATGTACGGCCTCGACCGGGTCGGGGCGGAACAGCGATCACGGTTCGCCGACCAGGTCGAGCGCTTCTTCGTCCGCGTCGGATGACCGGCTAGGGTCCCGGTCCCCACGATGAAGCCCTCCACCGGTCCCGCCCTCGCCTTCCACGACGCCGGTATGACGTACCCCGATGGGACCGAGGCGCTCTCCGGTGTTGACCTGTCGGTGTCGCCGGGGGAGTTCGTCACCGTGGTGGGGCCATCGGGATGCGGGAAGTCCACGCTCCTCCGACTCGCGTCGGGCTTGCTTTCCGAGACATCCGGCACCGTCACCGTGGATCGGGACCAGCTCGGGTACGTGTTCCAGGATGCCACGCTCCTGCCCTGGAGGACCGTTCAGAAGAACGTCGAGCTGCTCCCCGAGCTCCACGGATTCCCCTCCGAGGAACGGTCTCGTCGCGCCCGTGAGGCGATTGAACTCGTGGACCTGGTGGGCTTCGAACGCCACCACCCCAATCGCCTCTCGGGCGGGATGCGGATGCGCGTGAGCCTCGCGCGATCGCTCACGCTCCGCCCCACGGTGTGGCTGTTCGACGAGCCGTTCGGCGCTCTCGACGAGATCACGAGGGAGCGACTCAACGATGAGGTGCTCGACCTGTTCTTGAACCAGGGGTTCGCCGGGCTGTTCATCACCCATTCGGTCCCGGAGGCCGTGTTCATGTCGACCCGGGTCCTCGTCATGTCGGCCCGTCCCGGTCGGATCATCGCCGAGTTCGATGTCCCATTCGGGTTCCCACGGGCCAAGGAGTTGCGTTACACCCCCGAGTACGGCGCCCTCGCAGGTGAGATCTCCCGTGCCCTGGAGTCCTCCTATGCGTGAGAGGGCCCGTGTCGGCCTCCTGCTCGCGGGCCCGCCGCTCGCGGTCTTCGCGGGATTCGTCGGTATCTGGTATCTGCTCTCGTGGCGGTTCCTCCCCGTGGTACTCGGCGACCCGATCTCGGCCGCCGATCGACTCCGGAGCACGCTCTTGCCATATCCACACGACGTCGTCGCCGTTGCGTTCCTCGATCCCGAGAACCTCTCGGATCTCCTGTCGGGGCTCTGGCTCGACATCCGGCTCGCGCTCGGCGGCCTTGCCATCTCCATTGCGATCGGGGTCGCGATCGCGGTCGCAATGAGCCAGGCGAAGTGGATCGAGGTGAGCGGGTACCCCTACGCGGTGCTGCTGCAGACGGTCCCGATCCTCGCCCTGGTGCCGCTCATAGGGCTGTGGTTCGGTTTCGGGTTCGGGGCTCGCCTCACCGTGGTCGTGATCATCTCCCTGTTCCCCATCATCACGAACACACTGTTCGGGCTGAAGTCGGCCGAGGACGGCCTCCATGACCTCTTCACGCTCCACACGCGGTCCAGGTGGGCGCGGCTGCTCAAGCTGCAGCTGCCTGCGTCCCTGCCGGCGATGTTCACCGGCTTCCAGATCTCGGCGGGCCTCTCGGTGATCGGGGCGATCGTGGGCGACTTCTTCTTCGGTCGCGGGGAGCGCGGGCTCGGCAACCTCATCAACCTGTACGCCGCCCGACTGCGTCCGGAGGAACTGTTCGGAGCGCTCGTATTCAGCACACTGCTGGGCATCGCCGTCTTCGTCTCCTTCGGGTGGGCGCGCACCCGGCTGACGGGCCATTGGCACGAAACCGGTTCGAAGTGAGCCGGGGCTACAGTTCCGCCGCGATCCCCCATCGGAGCCATTGATGTCCCGCACGCCCCTGCTTGCCCTGTTGCTCGCCCTCGTCCTCGCCGCCTGCTCCGGTGGTGACCCCACCGATGACGGACCCGTGGGGACCGGCGAAGCCGACCTCGCTGCCTGCCCCGACCCGATCGTGATCACTACGGACTGGTTCCCGGAGCCCGAGTACGGCGGCGTGTACCAACTGACCGCGGGGGAGGGTTCGATCAATCCTGAGACCGGCGCATTCACCGGCGCGCTCGCCTACGGGGACGTGCCGCGGCAGGTCGAGATCCGATCCGGTGGCCCGTTCGTGGGGTTCCAGCCCGGGAGCTCGCTGCTCTATTCGGATGACGAGATCCTGCTGGGCTTCGTGAACACGGACTCCCAGATCACCCTCGCCAACTCGCAGCCCACCGTTGCGGTCCTCGCCACCATCGAGAGCAACCCCCAGATCGTCATGTTCGACCCTGAGACCTACGACTGGGAGTCGTGGGACGATGTGCGGGAGAGTGGCGCAATCATCAACACCTTCGCCGGGGCGTACTACACCGACTACCTCATCGCCACCGGCCTCGTCGATGCCGAGCAGATCGACCCCTCATACGACGGCTCCCCGGCCCGCTTCATCGCCGAGAACGGTGCCATCGCACAGCAGGGGTTCGCCACGCAGGAGCCGTACAACTATGAGAACGATTTCGAGGACTGGGGCCGGCCGGTCGACTACCTGCTCATCCAGGACTCAGGGTGGGAGATCTACTCCCAGGCACTCGCCATCCGGGCCGACAAGCTCGAGGACGAGACGGTGCGATCCTGCCTCGGCGCCCTCGTGCCGATCCTCCAGCAGGCATCGGTCGATTTCATGGCGGACCCGGACCCGACGAACGCAGCCATCCTCCAGGCCGTGATCGACCTCGACAGCTTCTGGGTGCTCTCCGAGGCCGGTATCGAGAACACGATCCGGGTGATGGAGGAGCTCGATGTCATCGCGAACGGCCCGAACGACACCCTTGGTGACTTCGACCTCGATCGCGTCGAGGAGGTCATCGGCCTCGGCCGCGAAGTCGGCCTCGAGATCCCCGAGGGCCTCACCGCCGAGGACGTCGTGACGAACGACTTCATCGACGAGTCGATCGGGCGGTAGCCCCTCCGTCCGCGTCTTCGGCGGCGGCACCCTTCCCCGCAGGCGTGGGGCGATAGACGTCAGGGGACTCGGTACAGGCTCGCGCCCCAGTGGGCGCCGGCGCCGAAGGCGACGAAGCCGATGAGCATTCCCGACTCGACGCGACCCTGCGTGCGCAACTCGTGGAAGAGGATCGGGAGCGTGCCGGCCGTGGTGTTGCCGTAGTGCTGGAGGTTCTGGGGGACGACCGTGGCATCGACGCCCATGCGCTTGCGCACTCCGTCGAGGATCCGCTCGTTCGCCTGGTGGGCGACCACGAGGTCCACGTCCTCCACGCCGTGGCCGGTCTCCTCGAGGACCGTGTGGAGGGCTTCGGGCATGAGCCGCACCGCCTGGCGGTAGAGGAGGGGGCCCTGCATGAGCGGGATGTGTTCCTCGCGGTCGATCTGACCGGGGTCGATGAAGGGTCGTGACGCCGATCCGAGGGCGGGGATGTGGATGAGGCCGAAATGCTCCCCGTCGGTGAACAGCCGGGTTGCGAGGATGCCGACGTCGTCTCGGTCGGTGGCCTGCAGCAGGACTGCACCGGCGCCATCCCCGAACAGGACAGCCCATGCGCGGTTCCGGGTGGCGAGATCCCACTCCTCGGGCGTTGGCGGGATGCCCTCGTCCTGGAGGCGGTCCCACGCGGTGATCCACGGCTGCACTCCGGCGTGCACCTCTGCACCGATCACCAGCACGTTCTTGGCCTTCCCGGAGCCGATGAGGGCGTCGCCCATCTCGAGTCCGTAGAGGAAGCCCGAACACTGCTGGCGAATGCAGAATGCAGGGATCGAACGCTCGAGGCCCATCGCGTGCTGCACGAGGGGCGCGGGGCCGGGGGCGTAGAAGTCGGGGGTCATCGTGGCGACGATGAGGGCGTCGACGTCGGCGGTGTCCACGCCGGCGTCGACGAGGGCGGCCGTCCCCGCCTCTGCGCCCAGTGAGGAGGAGGTCTGTCCGGGGGAGGCGATCCGCCGCTCGAGCACGCCGGTCCGCGACGAGATCCACTCCGGGTCGGTGTCCATGACCTTCGTGAGGTCATCGTTCGTGACGACCGTGGTTGGGAGTGCGATCCCCGTGCCGCTGATGATCGATCGCACTGTGCGCTCCGTTTTCGCCTGCTGAGCCCCGAGGGACGAGGGGTGAGCATACCGAGGACGTGGGGCAGCCCGTGGGGAACGCAATACTGGGTCGGTGCTCCCCATGACCGAGACCCCCTGAGGTGGGACGCCTCCATCCCGTCCGTGTGCGACTCGTCGCGCCCACCCATGCGAGTGAGGTCGTGGGCCCCCCGGAGGGTTCGGTGGAGGACGCCGCTCGGCGTGCGACGGCGATCGATCGCCCGCTCTCCTTCCTCCACGCAACGCCCGACCCGTCCGATGACCCCCGGGCAGAACCGGAAGCGCTCCGGCGCGCCGCGGCCGAGTACCTCGAGGACCGCATCGACGAGGGGGCGTTCGGCCCGGTGGAGGAGGGGATCTTCGTCTACCGGATCTCCGACGGCGGGCACGAGCAGACCGCCCTCGTGGCGGACATCCACGTCGACGACTACCCGGGGTTCGTCCGCCCCCACGAACGAACGATGCCCGACCGTGAGGCGTCGCTCGCTTCGTACCTCGCCGAGGTGGGGATGACTTCCAACCCGGTCAGCGTCACCCACCGGGGGTCGGAACGACTCCGGGCTGCCGTGTCGGGCGTGACGAGGGGCGACCCGGTGCTCGACCTCCTGTTGCAGGAGGAGCGCCATGTCATCTGGAGGGTGCCGCCGGCCTTCGTTCCAGAGGTCTCCGACGCCTTCGACGAGGTTCCGGTTGCCTATGTGATCGACGGGCACCACCGCATGGCCTCGGCGCGTCGGCATGCCCATGAGGTGGGCGCCAGCCGGGAGGATCCTGCGGGGCGGGTCCTCGTTGCCGCGGTGCCGGCCGATGAACTCATCGTGCGTCCGTTCCATCGCTGGGTCGATGTGGCATGGCCCGCCGATGGAGGGTCATGGGAGGACGGGCCGCCGCCCTCGCCAGTGGCGGGCGAGACCGTGGTCGTGACCGGGAATGGCTGGCGGCGCGTAGGACTCGGAGGATCCGCCGATGAGTTGGATGTCGCCGCCCTCGAGCGAACGATCCTCGGCCCGCTCCTCGGGATCCGGGACACGCGGACCGACGATCGGCTCGAGTCGCTGCCGGGAACCACCGGTGCATCGACCGTGTGCGATCGGGTGGAGGTCCTCGGGGGCACGGGCTTCCTCCTCCATCCCCCCTCGCTCCAGGCGATGTTCTCGATCTCCGATCACGGAGGGGTGATGCCCCCCAAGTCCACGTTCTTCGCCCCCAAGCCCCGATCGGGGATCTTCCTCGTGGACCGCCGCCATCCATCCGCCGCCTACAATCGGTTGCAGTCTGAGGAGTGAACATGCGCTGGGCGAAGTACGAACACAACCGGACCATCGGCACGGGGCGAGTCGACGGTGACACGCTGGTCCCCACGGACGCCCCGTCACCGCTCGCTGCGGTCCTCGATGGGGCCCGGGAGACCGGTGCGCCGATCCCACTCGAGGCCGTTCGCCTGCTCGCCCCCCTCGAGCCCGTGCGGAACGTGCTCTGCGTCGGGTGGAACTACCTGCCCCACTTCGAGGAGGGGACGGCGATCCACGGGGATCGCGAGTTGCCGTCCCACCCGAACTTCTTCTCGAAGATGACCGGATCGGTCATTGGCCCGTTCGATCCGATCCCCTCGCATCTCGGCACCACCGAGAGACTGGACTGGGAGGTTGAGCTCGGGGTCGTGATCGGGCGGGAGGTGCGAGACCTCACCCCGGCGAATGCCCTCGATGCGGTCGCCGGCTACGTGGTCGCCCAGGACATCAGCGCCCGGGAGGTGCAGCTGCAGCGCGGCGGCCAGTGGTTCAAGGGCAAGAGCCTGGACGGCACGTGCCCGATCGGCCCGTGGCTCGTCGATGCCCGGGCGATCGAGGACCCGCAGGACCTCGACCTCACCTGCTCGGTGAACGGCGAAGTCAAACAGTCGTCGAACACCAGGCACATGATCTTCGACATTGCCACGCTTCTCGTGGAGCTCTCGGCGGGCACGACCCTCTACCCGGGCGACCTGTTCCTCTCGGGGACGCCCGAGGGCGTGGGACAGTCGCGGATGCCCCCGGAGTTCCTCCATCCCGGTGACCTGCTCGAGAGTACCGTCGCGGAGATCGGCACGATCTCGAACCCAGTGGTCTAGCTCGCGGCAGGACGGGCCCGACGGCCCGTCTCCGGGACGAACAGGGCGATGCCGATCGTCACGATGACGGCGAACGCCGCCATCGGCGCAGTTGCGGCGACCCGCCCAGAGATCTCGTAGAGCCAGCCGCACAGCAGGGGCGCCACCATGAAAGCGGCATCCCCGGTGAAACGGAACGCGCCGAGGCGTCCCCCCATGGCCTGGCCCTCCGAGAGGTCGCCCAGCACGGTCGCTCCGATGCTCACGCCCGTGGAGCCGAGCGTGAGGAGGACGATCGACGCGAACCAGGTGGATGGTGTGGCCCACACCATGAACACCACGACACCGAGGGCCTGGACCACCTGGGAGGGCACGAGCGCCCACCGACGGGAGACCCGGTCGGAGATCCGGCCCGAGGCGAGCGCCGAGACGAACCGGATCCCGCCGCCGACCCCGAGGGCGATGCCGACCGTTGCCGGTCCGATCCCGAGCTCGCCGTCGGCAACGATTGGCACGAGTGTCTGGAGGAGCGCGCCCCCGATGGCGAATTGCACCGCAGGCAGGAGGTAGATGAGGCCGAGGAGGCCACGTGAGACGTTCAGTGGAGGCGTATCGCCGTGGTGTCCTGCTTCCCCCGGTTCGGGGGGTGGAGTGCGGAGCCAGAGGAAGGCGATGCCCATCACGCCGGCAAGGCCCGCTGCCACCCACATGGCGAGTCGCCAGCCGCCCCCCGTTGCCAGCAGGCCGCCGAAGGTGGGGCCGAGGGATTGCCCGGCGAGCAGCCAGGCAGCGAACGCCGACAGGGCCGTACCGCGCCTCGCCTTGGGCGCTCGGGCGAAGTGCGCCATGGCGGTGGTGAGCGCAAAGGTGGATCCGACGCCGAGCAGGAGCATCGAGCCGTAGGCGACGAGGTCACTCGGCGCGAGGGCGAGCATCACCGAGCCGAAGGCGATGGCCGTCGCTCCGAGGAACATCATCTTGCCGACGGAGATGCGGTCGGAGAGGCGGCCCGCGGGGAAGTCGGCGGCGGTGCGCCCGAAGGCGAAGATCGAGCCGAGGAGTCCGAGTCCGAGCGGCGAGATGTCGAGCTCTCGTCCGATCTCCGGCAGGAGGGGAGGGCGGAAGAACGCTGCCACGGTGAGGAGGAGCAGCCCGACGCCGATGAAGATCGATGTCCGCGACGAGTTGTCGTGGGAGTCGGACGTCATGGTCGGGCCGTACCTCGCATCGCCGGGAGCCTACCCATGCACCCGTGTCGCCCAGCAATCGTTTGCGGACGGCGCATCCCCTAGACTCAAGCTCCAGTCGATCGGAGGATTCTGTGGCCCGTATCTCGTACAAGCTCCCCCAGGACCTCAGCGATGCCGAGTGCAGGGAATGGCTCGAGTTCGCCATCGACAAGGGAAAGCCCGGCCCAGAGTTCCAGTCGATCAGGTCCCACGTCCCGGGCGTGATGCGCTCGTTCACCAAGACCCGCGAGTGGATCTACCACAACGGCGTCCTCGACTTCGCGCTCAAGGAGCTCATCCGGGCCTACATCGCCCTCAGCGGCGAGTGCTCCTACTGCAGCGGTCAAGGCGTGGCAGGCGGTATCCGCGCCGACGCCGAGAAGCTGGACGGGCTCTTGAACTACGAGCAGTCCGACGAGTACACCGATCGCCAGAAGCTGTGCTTCCGGTACGCCGATGCGATCATGTGGAACCCCGACCTCGCCGATGACGCGATGTGGGACGACCTCCGGGCCGAGTTCACCGAGGAGGAGCTCGTGGAGCTCGGCTACTGGATAGGGTTCACATTCGGCGGGCAGCGGTGGCTCCGCACCCTCGGCTCCACCCAGGGCCAGCTCCAGGACGCGATCGATCTCGGGGAGGCGGGCACCGTCGTCGCGGGATTCGACCCCGTGAGCGACTGACGTGCCCCATCCCGGCTCCAGCCTCGGCCTTCGACAGGTAGGACACCACGACCTGGGTGGCCACGGTGACGGCATGCAGGTGATGCGCGGTGGCGACGCTCTGTTCGTCGCCCATTTCGGAACCAGCCGGATGGGCACGAGCATCCTCGACGCAACAGATCCGACCGGCCTCCGATTGGTGCAGCAGTGGCCCGTCCCCGGCGGTGGGCACACCCACAAGGTGCAGGTTGCCGACGGACTCCTGCTCACCAACCACGAGCACTTCCGCGGGTCCGACCCGCACCGGGCGGGCCTGTGCGTGTACGACCTCGCGGATCCCTTCCATCCCGAGCAAGTGGGTTTTTGGGAGTCCGGGGGGAGGGGCGTGCACCGCATCGTGTACGAGGGCGGGCGATACGCCTACCTCTCGGCCACGCCCCCCGAGTACCGAGAGCGCATCTGGTTCGTCATCGATGTCTCGGATCCCACCAACCCGGTCGAGGCCGGTCGCTGGTGGTGGCCCGGGATGCGCATCGACGAGACCCCCACCTGGCCGGAGTCGGAGAACCGCTCCGTCCACCACGCCATGGTCGACGGCGACCGGGCGTACCTCGGCTTCTGGGACTCGGGTATGGCGATCCTCGACACCTCGGACCTCTCCGACATCCGCACCATCTCCCACCTCAACTGGGAGCCCGGCGGCCACACGCACACGGTGCTCCCGCTCCCGGGTCGCGACTACGTGGTCGTGACCGACGAGCAGGTCAAGGACGGTCGGGCGGTCCCCCACCTCATCCGGGTGGTCGACATCTCCGATGAGGCGAATCCAGCGGTGGTGGCCATCTGCCCGGAGCCCGGCGACGAGTTCTGGGACCGGGGTCTCCGGTACGGGGCCCACTGCCTCCACGAGAACCGCCCTGGGAGCTATCGCAGCGCAGAGGTTGTCGTTGCCACGTACTTCAACGCAGGCGTTCGCGTGTACGACCTCGCCGACCCGTTGGATCCCGAGGAGATCGGCCATTGGATCCCCGAGTGCCCCGAGGGCCAGGAGGCAGCCCAGATCAACGACCTCTGGGTCGGCGAGGACCTCCTCGTGTACGCCACCGACCGCGCCGGCCTCGGTGTGTTCGTGCTCGAACCCGAGGGTTCGCTGCGGGAGCGAATGGACGCGGCGAGGCTGTAGCCGACCGAGGGGCGTGTGTCCCCCACGAAGTGGGGGACTGATGAAGGCGCCTAGAGGAACTCGCCCGTTTCTGCCGTCTCGATGCTGAACAGGCGGTCCGTGAGCCACGAGGTGTCGGGCGTGATCTTGTCCTCGATGAGGGTGATCATCGCCTCGCAGCGGGCGATGTACTGCTTCATCCGGCCTGCGACCTTCTCGTTCGGCTCGTCGAGCGCGAGCGCTTCGTTGCGCACCGCCGTCGCCTCTTCGATGAGGGCGTCGAGGGCGTCGAGGGCGGCATAGACCGCGTCGGTCATGGCCTCGGTCTTCTCGGTGATCCGGGACATGGCGTTCAAAGCCACTTCTTCCACCTCCTCCAGCGGAACGGGAGCTCGACGAAGGTACGCCCCTCGGCTGTCTCCAGGAGTTGGAGGAGTGCCTCGAGGACAAGATGGTGCTGCTCTGGCTGGTGCGGCTCACCCAGGGGGTTCCCGTGTGGGAACCTCGCCCACGCCGCCCGGGGCACCCGGATGCCGTGGGTGATGTCGGGACGCATCGAGATCGTCACCGTTGGTATTCCGCTTGCCTCGACGGCACCTTGAACCAGTCCGACCGACCGGTGGCACATCGGTCAGCCAGGCACCATGAGTGCGACGTCCACCTCGTTGTCGTGGAGGAGGTCCACCACGGTGGGGGCGAGCACGTCCTGCACGGGGGAGGGATCAGGGTTGAAGCCCATCATCCCGACATGCACGGGGCTCGCCTCGCCGATGCGGCCATGGTCGGCGAGTTCGTGGAGTCGGTCGATCGGGAAGACGCAGTTGGGGTCCTGCTCCGCCGAGGACGTGTCGTAGTGGGTGTGGGTGAACCGGAGCCGCGACGAGTCGAGGTCGTCGGGGAGGATCCGATGCGTGTGGTCGCCGTCATGGGTGAGGACGTTGAACGGCTCCTGGTCGTCGAGGTGGGCGCCCGCAGTCGTGCAGAGGGCCACCCGGCACTCCGAAAGCGGCTTGGAGAGCGGGGTGAAGGCCGGATCCTCGTTCCGCCTCGGGTTGGAACCCTCGTGGGCCCGGGCGATGAACTGGATCCACTCCTCGTACCTCTCCTCGAGGTCTTCTTCGTCGATCGGCTGCAGGTCGAACACGCTTCCTCCATCGCTGATGCGCTGCAATCGATTTCAAGTGTAGTGTGGCCGAGCTGCACGCGACCGCTCGGGAGGAGCCCAGGATGACTACGGAACTCGGATTCCAGCCCTCGGAGAACCCCTTCGCCGTGGAACACGGCGGTTTCTATCGGCGCTGGTTCTCGATGATCGACGACATCCAGGAGCTCCAGGACACGGTTGCGAGACTCACCGCGACCACGGAGGACGTCTGGGTGCCGATCTGGCGGGAGCGGGGCCGGCACCATGAGGCGATCGGTGATGCGCGCGAGGCCGCCGGCGACCACGAGGGCGCCAGGAAGGCCTACCTGCAGGCGAAGACGTTCTACGCCATCGGACGCTTCCCCTCGGAGGTGACGCCGCTCAAGGCGGAGATCTCGGCCGAGTGCTCCCGTGCCTATCTCAAGGCCTGCGCCCACCTCGCCCCCCCGATGGAGGTCGTCCGCATCCCCCATGGGGGCAAGCAGATGGTGAGCCACTACCGGGCCCCCAGCGAGGCGTCGGCCGACGCCCCCGTCCCCGCCGTCCTCATCATGTGCGGAGCGGATGTGTTCAAGGAGGACAGGGGGTGGGCCCAGGAGATGTGCATTGAACGCGGGATGGCGGCGCTCGTCATGGATGCGCCCGGCACCGGTGAGAACCCGTTCCCCTGGTCGCCCGAGTCGGTGACGGCATGGGAGGCAGCGATCGACTGGCTCATGGAGCGGCCCGAGGTCCATGCCGACAAGGTGGGCGCCTTCGGGATCTCTCGTGGTGGCTACTCGGTGATGCAACTCGCCGGCCACGCATCGGACAAGGTCAAGGCCGTGGTGGCGAACGCCGGCCACCCGTTCGGCTACGAGCTGTCCGATGAGGAGATGGACGTCGTCGTCGAGTTCCGCAACAAGCGGGCCGAGCTCCGGTTCGGCAAGCCCGATGACCCGCCCTCATTCCCCGCGTGGTCGGTGGAGAAGGAGCGGGAGCTCTTCGACTCGTGGTCACTCTCGGCGCAGGGCATCGTGGACAACATCACCATGCCGGTGCTCATGATCAATGGGAAGCACGACCCATTGGCGCCGATCGGGAACATCTATTTCATGCTCGAGCACGGGCCAGCGACGGGCCGGGAAGCCCGCGTGTACGCCGACGCGGGCCACTGCGCCTTCAAGCACTTCGACCACTGGGCTCCCGCGTCCTTCGACTGGCTCTCTGAGAAGCTCTCCTGATGGGGTTCGTCTTCGGCGTGGCGGCCGCCTTCTTCTTCTCGACGACCTCGGTGCTCGTCCGCGTCGGCCAACGCGACCGTCCGAAGGACGACGGCGTGTTCATGTCCGTGCTCATCAACGTGGTTGCGCTCGGGCTCATCTCCACGACACTCGACCTCCCCCCCTGGTCGTGGGATGCCTTCTGGGCGTTCTTCATCGGTGGGGTGATCGGAACGGTTGTGGGCCGGACCGCCATGCTGCGGGCAGTTCGCCTCGTCGGGGCGAGCCGATCCAACGCGTTCATGGCTGCAACCCCCGCCGTGGCAGCATTCACCGGCTGGATCCTGCTCGGCGAGACGCTCACCCTGCTCGAGTTCGTCGGTGCCGCGATCGTGATCAGCGGGCTGTTGTGGCTCGTGCGAGCGCGGTCATCGGGCTCGGAGGTCGACGGGCACGAGCACGTTCCTATCTCGCACTACCTCATTGCGGCTGCCGCTCCGACCGCGTTCGGAACGGCCTTCGTGTTCCGCAAGTGGGGGCTCGAGCGGTTCGACTCGGCGATCATGGGCGCCTTCCTCGGTGCCGCATCGGCGTACGCGGTCATCGTGCTCATCGAGGCCTTCCGAGGCCAGCTCGGCCGCCGGGTGCGGGAGAACTTCGGCAACGTGTCCTGGTGGTTCGTGGGTGCAGGTGTCTCCACCACCCTCGCCCTCATCAGCCAATTCACTGCGTTCAGCTACCTCGAGGCGTGGATCGTGGGGACGCTCCAGTCGACCCAGGCGATCATCACCCTTGGCCTCAGCTGGGTCTTCCTGAAGCAACAGGAGAAGATCACCCTCCCGCTCATCGCCTCGGTGGTACTGGTGGTCGGGGGAGTGGTCCTCATCTCCCTTCCCGACTGACCAACAAGCGAATCCCCCCAGCGGGGGGATGGGACCCGCAGCCCGCAGGGCTGTGGGAGGGGGGAGAGAGATCTGTCACCCCCCTCCGATTCGCTTCGCTCATGGGGTCCATCCCCCCTTGAGGGGGGACTGACGTTCGCTACCCCAGCGCCTCGGCGACTGCGACTGGCAGGGTTGGGTCGGCCGGTGGGGTGAAGCTCACGAGGAGGTGGTCGGCGCCGAGGTCCCGGTAGGTGTCGCGTAGGTCCCGTGTCGTGACGAGGTCGGTGTGGCGGACCTGCACGCTCACCTCGATCTCGGAGGGATCCCGTCCGATCTCCGCACAGGCGGCGTGGAGGCGGTCCCGGCGGTCGACGAAGAGATCGGGGTCGGTGGTGTAGTCGGGGAAGTTCCAGTGGTCGGCCCACTTGGCAGCGAGTGGGATCGTCTTCTTGGGGCCGGTGCCGCCAATCACGAAGGGCGGACGTGGCGACTGGGCCGGCTTCGGTTCGAAGACCGCGTCGCGGATCGTGCGGTGCGTGCCCCGGAAGTCGAAGCGCTCGTTCCGGAAGAGCCCGTCGAGGATCGTGAAGGTCTCATCGAGGAGCTCGAAACGCTCCCGGAGGGGCGGGAGGTCGATCCCGAACGCCGCGTGCTCCCCCTCGTGCCAGCCCGTCCCGACGCCGAGGTTGAGGCGTCCGTTCGACATTCGGTCGAGGGTGACCGCTTGCTTGGCGAGGATGACGGGATGGCGGAAGGTGTTCGCGCTCACCATGGCGCCGAAACGGAGCCGCTCCGTCACCGCCGCGAGGCCACCGAAGAGCGTCCAGGCATCCATGATCGGGAGAGAGGCATCGGACTTCGGCGGGTAGAGGTGGTCGTTGAGCCAC
Source organism: uncultured Acidimicrobiia bacterium (assembly GCA_964600365.1). Lineage (GTDB taxonomy): Bacteria > Actinomycetota > Acidimicrobiia > Spongiisociales > JAENVV01. The sequence goes on along the minus strand of CAZRJG010000001.1, from coordinate 76,994 downwards.
ACGGCGGCCCAGAACCCGTCGCGGTCGGCCGCCACCCAGATGTCACGGAGCTGGGGCCACTGGGCCTCCTGCGCCCAGACCTTGAATGAGTACTGCACGGTCCCTCCTGTGTGGAAACGAGGACGGCGAGCGGCAGGTTGCCCCTGCCGCTCGCCGTGTCTGCGTTGCTGGTTCTCTTCCTACGCGCTCTCGTAGAGGCGGGTGAGGACGAACTCCTTGTGGCCGAGCACCTCGGCGGCGGTCATCCGACCGTTCGCCGTGGCGAGGACCATCTCGATGAGCTCGTCACCGGCGTCGTCGAGGTCCATCTCCTTGCGGAGGAGACCCGAGATGTCCACGTCGATGTGCTCGCCCATGGTCCGCACGGTGCGGGGGTTCGCCGTGGTCTTGATCACCGGGAGGATCGGGTTGCCCACGACGTTCCCCTGGCCGGTGGTGAAGATGTGCACGGTGAACCCGGCAGCGGCGCAGAGCGTGACGTGCTCGGCGGCTGCCGACGACGAGTCCATGAACCACAGGCCCGGGCCGGTTGGTGCCTCGGCCTTGTCCAACACGCCGTCCACGGGGGCGGTGTGGCCGATCTTTTGGATGTTGCCGAGGGCCTTCTCCTCGATGGTGGTGAGCCCGCCCTCGATGTTGCCCTTCGTGGGCTGGGAGTCCGAGAGGTCACTCGTCTTGTGCTGCTCGATCACGTCCTGGTACCGGTCGAACATGAACTGGAACCGTTCCCTCACCTCGTCGTTCACGCATCGGGCGGCGACGAGGTGCTCGCCGCCGGTGAGCTCGGTCGTCTCCCCGAAGGTGAGTGTGAGGCCGTGGGGGTGGAGGCGGTCGAATACGTTGCCGACCGCCGGGTTCGATGCGAGGCCCGAGGTCGTGTCGGACTCACCGCACTTCGTCGAGATCCAGAGCTCGTTGATGGGGCGTTCCTCGCGCTGGAGGGAGGTGGCCCAGTGCACGTACTCCTTCGCCTTGGCCGAGGCTTGCTTGACCGTCTCGTGGTCGCCGTGCTGCTCGATCCAGAACCCGGAGACCGGCTTGCCGGTGGCAGCGATGCCCTCCACGACGCGGCCGGTCCATTCGGGCTCGATGCCGATCACGACCACCGCAGCGACGTTCGGGTTGGAGCCCGTGCCGATGAGGGTGCGGAAGTGCAGGTCGAGGTCTGCTCCGAACTGGAGGCGACCGTACGGGTGGGGGAGGGGAAGGGTGCCCTTCACGTTGTTGCCGACCGCTTCGACGGCGGCGTTGGAGATGTCGTCGACGGGGAGGATGAGGACGTGGTTGCGCACGCCCACCCGTCCGTTCTCGCGGACGTATCCGTGGAACGTGGCGTTGCTGATGTCGAGGCTCATGTGTGTACTCCTTGGGATGCTCGGGTGGGGTGCGCTACCAGCGCTTCGTCTTCACGTTGTGCACATGCACGTGCTCGCCCCGGGCGATCGGCGCGACGACCCGACCGATGTCGGTCTGGTACTTGATGAGCGTGTCGCCGTCGGAGAGATCGGTGATCGCGAGCTTGTGGCCGATCGGGATGTCATCCTTCGCCTCGAAGGTGATGTCCTTCTGCTGGTCCATGATCCAGCCGTTCAAGGAGTCGCCTGCGCTCACCCCCTCGACGACCACGACCCCGACGGAGTCGTTCTCGTTGTGGACGATGAAGTGGATCATCTCTGTCGTTCCTTCCCGGCGCCGAGCGCCGTCTGCTTACTTCAGGTGGTCGTCCAACCAGGCGATCACGTCTGCGATTGCCTCGAGCTGGACGTCATTGACCTCGTACTGGCCGTCATGCCCCCGTAGTGGGTACACGTACCCGTGGAGGTCATGATCGTATGAGACCCAATCGGCCTCCTTGCCCGCCTCGACCAAGAGGTCGTAGGTGAGGCGGAAGATTCCCTGCAACTCATCGGTCTCCCGGCCCATCACGAGGATGGGGGTGTCGATACCGCTGATGCGCTCCATCGCGAGGTCGTGGTCGATGCGCCCCCGCACCTTGTCCACTTCGCGCATGAGCATCGATTCGATGTCCCGGAGGCCGGTTTCCTCGTTCACGTGGGCGGTGTCGTCGGGCGTGAGCGCGAGGTACTCGTGCGATGCTGGCTCGGACGCCACCGCGGCGCGCACCCCGTGGTACTCGGAGGTGATCTTCATGACCATCTCGCCGCCGTGGCTCATCCCGATGAGGCCGATGCGATCGGGGTCGACCCAGTCGACGGTCTTCATGTGCTCGACGATGGCGATCTCGTCCTCGTACTCGAGGGGTGAGCGATTGAAGAGTTCTCGACCCTGGCGCATGTCCCTGATGAGGGGTCCGCCCTCGTGGTAGCCGAGTTCGACCTCGGTCCGGTACCGGATCCACGCGCATGCGTACCCGGCAGCGACGAGGCGGCCCATGAGGTACCCGCGATTGGCCACGTTGTCCCTGATCCATGCCATGCCCTCACCGCCGTTTCCGGAGGCGAGGAGGATGAGCGGGAATGGCCCATCGCCCTTGGGTCGTCGCACGCCGATGGGGGCGTAGAGGCCGTCCCATGTCTCGATGTACATGAGGTCGACGGGGTTTCCGTCGATTGTCTCGGTGATGACGACGCGTTCGGGGTCCATCGGTCAGTCCTCCTTCAGGTGGTGGGCGAGCCAGTCCTGGGCCCTGGGGACCCAGCGATAGGGGTAGTTGTTGATGCCGTGGTTGCCGCCCTCGACGAGCACGAACTCGGAGGGTCCTGCCGCCTCCTCGGCGATGCGCTCGCCCTGCTGCCACGGGATGAGTGGGTCCTCGGAGCCGTGGAACACGAGGAGCGGCCGGTCGAGGGAGTCGAGGTGCCCTGCGAGGGAGAAGGCCGCAGCGAGCTCTTGGGCGTGTTCGGCTGAGTCGGCTCCCGAGTAGTGCTCGAACGCCCGACGGGTCACGACCGGCAGTCCGTCCCAGCAGGCAGCCCAGTCGTACGGTCCACAGTTCGCCACGGTCGCAGCGACCCGCGGTTCATGGGCTGCGGCGCGTGGCGCGTAGTATCCGCCGAGGCTGGAGCCGACGAGTCCCACCCGGCGGGCGTCGACATCGTCACGCTCCTCGAGCCAGTCGATGGCTGCGGTGATGGCCACCTCGTAGTCGGGGCGGGCGGTGGACCACTGGCTCGACTCACCCTGCCCGGGGCCGTCGAGGCTGAGGACGGCCATGCCTCGCGCCATCCACCCACCGCGCGAGCCGTGGCGGGTCTCCTTCGTGGAATCGAGTCCGGGGAGCACGATCGCCACCGGCGCGCCCTTCCGAGGCGACGACAGGAGCCCCATCATCGGTGCCCCGTCGGGGCCAGGGATCTCCGCCTTCTCGATCGCGGGTGAAGCGCCTTCGATCGACCGCTCGTGGCAGGCGATCATGCGCCGCAGCCCCGCGTCGTGGAGAGTGGGATCGTGCGTCGTGAGGAAGTAGGCGAGGTGGTGGCAGCGGGCTGCCGTGTCCCACTCCTGGGAGGCGGTCCGCAGGTGGTCTTCCTTCTCTGCCTCCTCGGCAAGGTGCTCGTGGATGGCGGCGGTCGCCATCCACTCGGTCCCCCACTCCTCCCACGTCCGCACCCTCCGGACAGTGTCCACGAGGTCCCCGACGGGTGTGCCGCCCCGCAGGAAGCGGGGGAGCCACATCTCGAGCACCTCGCGGACGACAGGGTCCGGATGGGTGAGGTCCTGGGCGGAGGTCATCCCCTTGGTGCGCTACTGGTGGAGGCCGGCGGCCTCGAGGAACGGCTTCACCTCGAGCATTGCGCCACCCTGTTCGTTGGACGCGAGCGCGGCGTGGGCAACGGCGAGGTTGCGGATCGCGTCATCGACCTGCACCTCGACCGTTGCCTGCCCGCGGGCGGCGAGGCCGAACTCCTCGAGCTGCTCACGGAACATGTCGGTGCGGGGCAGGGCAACGGGGGAGCGGTCCACCTGGCCGTAGGCCTGCGAGACGAGCGACGAGTAGTCGTCGGCCTCATGGGACTCGTCCCAGTGGGTGAAGTCGAGGTCGTACTGGAGGTTCTGCTTCGTGCCCTGGAGTCGGATCTGATAGATGCCGGGGGAGGCCCAACCGCAGCCGACGTACCCGAGTGCGCCCGACTCGAACTCGATCACCGTGATGGTGGCATCCGGCACCTCGGACGGGGTGAAGAGCTTCCGGTGCACCGACGACACGGCCTTCGCCGGGCCGAGGAGGTACTGCAGGTTGTCGAAGTGGTGGACGCCCAGCTGGATGAGCGGGCCGCCGGGCGCCTTGTCGGCGTACCAGCGCCACGTCTCCGGCGTGAGCTCGAGGCCGCGCTCGTTGGAGAAGTTGGCCTCGACCATGGAGACCCCGCCGAGCGTGCCGTCCTCGATCCACTGCTTCATGACGCGGTTGCCGGAGAGGCGGCGTGCACTGTGGCCCACGGCGAAGACCTGACCGCTCGCGTCGACGGCCTTCTTGATCGCGGCGGCGTCCGCGAGGGTCTGGGCGATCGGCTTGTCGGTGTAGACGGCCTTGCCCGCGTCCAGGGCCTGGGTGATGACGGTTTCGTGGGTGTCGTTCGGCGTGGTGATGATGACACCCTCGATATCGGGGTCGGCGAGGAGTTCCTCGTAGGTCGCGGAAGACCGGGGTACGCCGTACTCCTCCATGAACGCGTTGCGGCTCTCCTCGCGGCGGGAGAAACACGAGTACAGCTCCACCTTGTCGCTGCGCTGGACACCCCGGGCGAGGACTCGGGCCCATCGGCCGAGGCCCACCGAAGCGAGACGTACCTTGTCGGTCATTCGTGGTTCCTTTCGTTGGTGAAGTCAGGTGAGGACGACGTCGGTGTCCTCGATGTTCTCGGACAGGTCGGGATGGGGGAAGAAGCAGATGAGGCGCATCTCGCTTCCCTCGTCCGGGATCGTGGCGTGGGGTGTCCCCGACGGGATGTGAACGATCGAACCCGGGGCGAGTGCGAACTCGGCGCCGTCGATCCACGCCGTGCCCGTGCCGGAGGCGACGTAGACGATCTCCTCGCTGTGGGGATGGCGATGCGCTGTTCGGCCCCGCGTGCGGGCGAGCTCGACGATGCGGAGGCTCGCCTCGCTCTCGATCCCTGCCAATGGGTTGGCCGAACGCCTCCCCGGGAGGTCGGCGAACTCGAAGGCGGACTCGGGGATGGTGGTCATCCCTTGGACCGGAGTGTGAGGATCTCTTCGACCTTCGTGACCACCTCGGTCGAGACCCGATCGGCGAAGCCGGCTGCGAGCTCCGCGGTGGCCCACCGTGGATCGCCGTACCAGCCGTCGTCATCGATCTCCGACACGTCGGTGATGTAGCCGTGCGTCTCGTGGCTGCGGCGCATCTCGTCCATTGCGATGGCGTGGTCGGGACGGGTGGAGTTGCCCGCCCGTTCGATCTTCATGAGCGATGGATCATGGGCCATGACGGCGATCGCCTCGATGCCCCCGCCGTGGGTGAGCTCGCCACCCTCGTCCTTGTAGATCCGCTGCGCGGTGTAGCAGGCGTGGTTGGTGATCACATAGACACCTGGGTTCGCCGCCTGGAGGTCCATCGCGACCCCGTCCATCGAGGCGATATTGCCTTCGTGCCAGTTGACCCAGACGAAGCGCTCGATACCCATGTCGATGAGTTCGGTGGCGATTGCCGTGAGGAGCATCTCGAACACCGGCCGACCGAGGTCGATCGTGCCCGGATGCCCGGCATGGATAGGGGTGACGCCGTAGGGCCCGAAGGGGACGTAGAGGGCGTCGAGTCGCTCGGCGACCTCGGCTGCGATCACCTCCGACGCGAGGGTGTCGGTCCCGTTGGGGAAGTGGGGCCCGTGCTGCTCGATGCTCCCGAATGGCATCACGGCGACGGGGTTCCTTGCGATCTGCTCGGCGACCTCGTCTCGGGTCAGATGGACGATGTTGCGACTCATATGGGCTCCTTGGGCGTGACCAGTGGGTGGGTGGGCGCCTCGCCCCGGAGGATCCGGGCGGCATCACTCGCTGCGCTCTCGCGGAGTGCTCGCTGGCTCTCCTCCGTGTACCAGGCCATGTGGGGCGACAGGATGCAGCGATCGAGGACCGGCGCGAGGGCGGCGAGTTCCGGCGGCTCGGGGGAGAAGACGTCGAGGGCGGCGACGCGTGGAGCGCCACGCTGCATCGCTGCGACGAGCGCACTGCTGTCGATGAGCGCACCCCGGGAGGTGTTGACGATCACGCTGTCGGGCTTCATCGCGGCGAGCTCCGGTGCCCCGATGAGTGGCGAGCCGTCGCTGGGGGCGGGCGCGTGGAGGAAGAGCACGTCGGCCTCGGCGAGGACCGCGGCCATGTCGGCCGCCTCGGTGCGCTCGACCCCGTCGACGGTCGCGTAGGGATCGTGGACGAGGATCCGCCCGAACCCAACCGCTGCTGCGAGTTCGCCGACTCTGCGGCCGATACGACCGAAGCCGAGGACGCCGGCGGTGAGGGACGAGGGGAGGCGGAGCGGCCGGAGGTCGCCGAATCCCCAGTTGCCGGTGCGGACGACCGAGTCGGCCTCCACGAGGCGTCTCGTCGCAGCGAGGGCGAGGGCAAGGGTGTGCTGCGCGACCGCCTCCGTGCCGTAGTCGGGTACGTAGGAGACCCAGAGGGAGCCTTTCGCCTCGGCCGCTCCGAGGTCGATGTTGTCGACCCCGATGCCCGCCCGGACGATGGCGCGGGCGGGGAGGCGCTGGATCACGTCGGCGGTGAACTTCGGAAGGGAGCCGGCGATGATCACGTCCGCATCACCGGCAAGGGCGAAGATCTCCTCGGCGTCCGCACCCATGCCGGAGGAGACCTGCACGTCCATCCCGTCGACGGCGGCTTCCTCTACCGAGAGGTCGGGATAGCGCAACCCGAGCACTGCGACATGGCGTGTCATGGAGCCCACTCTAGACGGCGAAACCAAGATCCTGCAATCGATTGTGGTCCGGGGTCCCCGCTCGTGCTACTGCGGCCCCGGACGGCTGACAACGGCGACCGCCAGGTCGCCCACAGGACGTTGGCCGCAGGCCAACACCCCACGAGACCGCCGGTCGACGAGGTGTCGAGGGGGCGGGAGCTGACAGCTGATCGCTGACGACCGATCGCAGCCCGTCAGGGCTCCAGCACGTCCCGCCCGATGACGACCCCCTCGCGAACCCGGTCTTGGAGCGCCTCGGCGTCCGAGAGCGGGCGCACCCGGTCGATGATCGGCGTGATCCGCCCCGATGCGACGAGATCGACGACGGTTGCGAGCTCATCGGCGGAGACGTTCCGCGAGCCGCGGATCTCCCACTCGTTGCGGTAGATGTCGCCCGGGTCGATCTCCCACTGCTTTCCGGTGTGCGACCCGACGATGACCATTCGCCCTCCCTTTGCGAGGGCGCTGAGGGTGTGGGGCATGGTTGCCGGTCCCACCAGCTCGAGCACGGCATCGGCGCCGCGCCCGCCGGTCCATCCGCGGATCGCGGCCCCGAGGTTCTCTGTGGTGGGGTCCACTACGACTTCGGCGCCGTTCGCCCGCATCGCAGCCGCCTTCTCCTGGCCGAGGTCGACCCCCATCACGGAGGCCCCGAGCGTGCGTGCGATCTGGATGGCGTGGAGCCCCACCCCGCCGCCGCCACCCGTGACCACGAACCGCTCACCGGCGATGAGGCCCATTCGAGCCGTCAGCGCGTGGAATGGCGTGCCGATCGCATTGGCGAGGATCGACGCTGCGGGGAAGCCGATCGAGTCGGGGATCGGCACGAGGTTACGGAGGGGGAGGACGAGGTACTCGGCGTAGCCGCCGGGCGAGTTCACGCCCACGTGGCCGGCGAATCGCTCGCAAATCGTCTCGCGACCGCGCAGGCACCAGCGACAGGTGCCGCACACGAGGTAGAGCGTGGACGCGACGCGCGTGCCGACCGCGAGCCCGTTGGTGTTGGGGCCGAGGGCGGCGACCTCGCCAGCGATCTCGTGACCGAGGATGTGGGGAAGGGTTGCGGCGCGTTCTCGTACCCCTGCGCGGATGGCGAGGTCGAACCGGTCGACGGCGCAGGCGCGGACACGAAGGAGCGCCTCGCCGGGCCCGGGTGCGGGGATGGGGATCTCTCGGAGCACGAGGGGCCCTCCGGCCTCCTCGAGGAGCATGGCGCGCATGGTGGACATGGGGGGAGCGTATTCGGGCTCCTCGAGCCGGGCAATCGATTGCATGTCGGGGGTCGGGTAGGTTTCCGTGTGACGAGACCAAGGAGGACCGATGCAGGTCGACATTGAGCAGATCGAATGGCGCCGGATGGCGATCCGCGCCCGCGGGAACGAGATCATCGTGGACGACACTCTTGAAGCTGGGGGGCCGGGTGATGGCTGGCGACCGTCCGAGCTCCTGCTCGGCGGACTCGGCGCGTGCATGATCGGCACGATGCTCACGTTCGCGAGGAACCAGGGGATCGAGGTCACGGACGTGTCGATGCACCTCGAGGACACGCCCCTCGAGCATCCCGAGCGGATCGGCACCATCGACATCCGCATGGAGCTCGGAACCGACGCCACCGAGAAGCAGCGGAAGACGCTCGAGCGGGTGGCAGGACGCTGCAAGATCCACAACACCCTCGAGCGTCCCCCGACGATCAACTTCGCCTTCGTCGTCTCGGACTGATGGGGCCGCTCGTTTCGCCCGACTGGCTCGAGTCGCGCCTTGGGGACCCCTCCCTCGTGCTCCTCGACATCTCCTTCTACACCCCGGACAAGGCGGCCTGGTTCGAAGGTCACATCCCCGGCTCCCACTACGTCCACTGGAAGTCGTTCTGTTGGGAGGTCCCTGCCCGTCGGTTTGCCTCGCCGCAGACGATGGCGCAGCGGCTCGGCGGATACGGCGCAACCGACGACTCGACGGTGGTGCTCATCGGTGACACCATCCAGTTCGCGACGTACGCCTACTGGATGGCGACGATGGCGGGACTCGAGGAGCGTGTGACGGTCCTCGATGGAGGTCACCGCGCGTGGATGCATCAGGGACGTGTGCTCACCCATGACGATCCTCCGACCCCGGTCCCGGGACTCGTCACCACCGGTGCCGAGGACAGGACGTCATCGGTTGGAAGGGATGAGGTCCTTGGTCATCTCGGCGATCCCCGGAGGGCGCTCATCGACCTTCGCTCGGGGGAGGAGTTCCGAGGCGAGCGGGTGGCGCCGTCCTCCGCTCCGTTCGACCACGGTGCCGAGGCACGGGGTCACATCCCCGGCGCCCAGCACCTTCCGCACGAGGACCTGCTCGCCGAGGACGGGACGTTCCTTCCCCCGGAGGGGTTGGAGGCAGCCTTCGCCGCCCGGGGCGCGACCCCCGGGAAAGACGTCGTCACCTATTGCCGTCTCTCCCACCGGGCGTCGCTCGGGTGGTTCGCCCTCACCCGGCTCTCCGACCGCAAGGACGTGCGCGTCTACGACGGCTCATGGACCGAGTGGGGAAGCATGGTGGGGATGCCGGTCGAGCAGTGATGGCCTGGCGGCCATCGGTGTGTGTCGGCCTCCGGCCGACGTGCTGTGGGGCAGCTCGGCCGCCCGTGATGTGGCGCCCCGTGGGCGCCGTTGTCAGTTGACCGACTACGGGCAGCGAAGCTGCCCTACCGAACGGCGAGGCGAAGCCGAGCCCACATCACGAGTGGCGGCCTGCCGCCGCTCCACACAACGGGGGCCCCACGGCCTCCACGACGCCCGCAGCTACGCCCCGAGTTGGGCAGCCATCCAATCGGCCATCTTCGGGCGGTACTCGTAGGCCTTGTTCGTCGCCACGTGGTTCGCATCCGCGATGATGTGCACCTCGGTCGGCCCCTGGATCGCAGCCGCTATGCGGCGTGTCTGGTCGGCGGGCACGATCCGGTCGTTGGCCCCGGTGACGATGAACGATGGCTGGGTGATCCGCTCTGCGACCCCCGTGAGATCCATCGTCTCGAGGTGGGTCTTGGCGGCGTCGAAGTCGGGGGAGTGGGTCCTCACCTGGAACGCCATCTGCGTCATCGGCGGGGTCTGGTCGATGGTGTCGTTGATGCGGAACGGTCCCGAGAGCGAGATCATCGCCTTGATGCGCGGCTCGAAGGCGGTGGCCCTCGCCACGTAGTAGCCGCCGAGGCTCACCCCGAGGGCTCCGAGGCGATCGAGATCGAGTTCGGACCGGCCTCCGAGGGCGTCGATCGCGGCGGCTGCGGGCTTCTCGTAGGCGGTCTCGATGGGGAGGTCGTACTCCGCCTCGCCCTGTCCCGGGCCATCGATCGAGAACGTTGCCATTCCTCGGTCGAGGAACCAGTGCTCGATCCCGGTGAGCTCTTCCTTCGCCGAGTCGAGGCCAGGGATCATGAGCACGACCGGCACGGGCCCTTCGGCGTCGGGCACGCGGAGGTTCCCCACCAGCGTGTGGTTCCCGTACGGGAACTCGATGCGCTCGATGGGGGGATCGGCGAGGGAATGGGCCTTGCGGTGGGCCGCGACCGCCAACTCGTGCGTGGCGCGCATCTGGGCGACGTCGTGACAGAAGAGGAACTTGCCGAAGTGGTACTCCACGGAGGCGGTGAGGTAGTGGAGCGCTGCCGATCGGCGGTGCCCGGCTGCCAGTGCTTCGTCGCCGAGTTCCTCGTGGCGGCGGGCGGCCTCGGCCCAGGCCGCGCACCAGTCGTCCCACGAATCGAGTGTGCGGGTGATGTCGAGGAAGTCGCCGACGGGGACCCCGTGCTCCACGTAGCGGGGGGCCCAGTGATCGATTGCTGCCTCGATGCGGGGGTCCGGCATCGTCTCCTCCTCGGTCGGGTGGCGGGGGAGTGTACGGCCCGATCCTCCGGCCATAGGATGCTCGCCCCATCCAAGGAGCGACCCTGCAGGTCCTTGTCCGACGAGACGATCGCTTCACGCTCGAGGAGCGTGAAGCGCCCACGCGGCGGTCCGGGCAGGTGCTCGTTGCGCCGGCGGTGACACTCATGGGCGACACATCGGAGGGCCGGGTGGTAGGCGAGATGTGCGTCGGAGAGATCGGGGAGGGCTCGGGCTCGCTGGCGAGCGGGTTACGGGTCCTCGTGCACCCGACCCGTCCGTGCAGGCGGTGTGTGCGCTGCCGCGCAGGCGCAGACGGTGCCTGCGCGGACGCGAAGAGGCGCGGGCGGGACGTGGATGGCCTGACCGCCGAAGCCGTGGTGGCCGACCGCCAGGACGTGAGCGCCGTGCCGAGCACGCTCGCCGATGCCGAGGCGCTGGCTGCAGCGAGGCTGCTGGCCGCCCCCGTGGCTGCCATCGAGAGGTACGAGCTTGCCCGCAGACCCACGGCGGTGGTCGTTGGGGTCGATTCCGAGGAGGGGCTCGCGGCGACGCATGTGCTCGCATCCCTCGGGTGGCAGGTCATCGTCGTCGGGTCCGATGAGGGTCGTCGTGCGGCGGCTGGATCTGCCGGGGCTTCGGTCGCCGTGGACTCGCGCACCTTCCCACGGTTCTCCGATGCGACGCTCGACGTCACGGAGGGGAGAGGAGCCCCACTGATCGTGGATGCAACCGGCGACGGGCAGACGATCTCCGAGGGCCTCCGAGGAAGGGCGACCCGGAGTGACCTTGTCCTGCTCGGCGGCGACTCGCCCCGGCTGGAGGTGCCCGCGGGGGTGACCGTGGCACGTCCGATCCGCCCCGGGGCGGCGGAGCGGAACGCTGCGCTCCGCTTCGCGGGGACCCATGGGATCCCGCCGCTCCTCTCCTCGCGGCCCGTTCCGATGGAGGAGATGGAGGGCAGATCGGCGGCAACGGCGGGCGACACGCTCGTGCTGGTGCCGGTGGGTGAGGGACCTCCCGCAGGAGTTGAAACCTTCGCTTCGAACGGGTAGCGTCCGCTCTCGTACAAACGATTGCGCCCCGGAACTGAGGATCATGACATCCACGGAAGCGACCTCGCACTCCCCACTGGGACATGGCAGGCCCCTCGTCGTTGCTGAGAACGTCACCGTGGGGTACGAGTTGGAGCAGCAGCGCCAACTTCTCACCGCCCTCACGAACATCAACCTCACCATCCACGAGGGGGAGTTCATGGTGCTCGTTGGCCCCTCGGGGTGCGGCAAGACGACGTTCATCAACGCCGTCGCAGGGCTCTTGTCGCCCTGGGAAGGCAAGATGACCTACGAGGGGAAGCCGATAAAGGGCACCTCCAAGGACCGGGCCATGGTCTTCCAGGACTACGCCCTCATGCCGTGGCGGACCGTGGCCAAGAACGTCGCGATGCCGTTCGAGTTCATCGACCACTCCTTCTCCGACAAGGAGATCGAGGAGCAGGTGCACCAGGTGATCCGCAACGTCGGCCTCGAGGGATTCGAGCGGTCGTATCCCCACGAGCTCTCCGGCGGCATGCGCCAGCGGGTCGGCATTGCGAGGGCGATGGTCACGCAGCCGAAGCTCCTCCTCGCCGATGAGCCGTTCGGCGCCCTGGATGCAATGACCCGCGAGGTCCTCCAGGGGCAACTCGAGAAGCTCGTCATGGACTCGGGTCAGACCGTGATCTTCATCACGCACTCCATCGACGAGGCCATCAGCCTTGGTGACCGGATCGCCGTGATCTCGCATCGGCCGGGCACCGTGCGCGAGGTGCTCGAGGTCGACATCGAACGCCCGCGGCTCGCCGAGGGTGAGATCACACAGCACCCCAACTACGCCCCGCTGCGACAGAGGCTGTGGGACCTCGTCAAGGACGAAGCGCTGGGAGCGAAGACGGAGGAGATCGAATGAGTGACCAGGTCGAGTCGAAGGGCCGGGCCACCGAGGACGACATCACGTCCGCGCCGCGTCTCCAAGATGCCGCGTGGACGCCGGAGCGTATTTGGCGGAAGTCTCGCTACGCCGTCGTCACGCTCATCAACCTCACGGTCTTCTCCTTCATCTGGGAGTGGTTCGGCACCTGGTACGACAACGAGGCCTTCTTCCCGAAGTTCTCGAGCATGCTGAACGCGCTCAAGATCGGATGGATCGGCGGGAGTCTGGACACGACGAACGCGACCTACGACCTCCTCCAGAACTTCGTGATCGCGAAGAACTTCTGGGTCACGGTCGAGGTGTATGCGATTGGCTTGCTCATCGCAGTCGTGATCGGGATCCCCATCGGCCTCCTCATGGGTGGCAGCAAGTGGATGGACGCGATCTTCAGCCCCTACGTGTGGACGCTCTCGTCCCTCCCCCGTATCGCCATCTTCCCCGTGCTCATCCTGTTCCTGGGACTCGGTGACTCCATCAAGTACGCGCTCGTGATCCTCACGGCGATATTCCCGGTGATCATCAACACGTGGGCCGGTGTGAAGACAACGGAGCAGTCCCTCATCAACGCGGCGAAGGTGTTCGGGGCCAACAAGGCACAGATCTATCGGAAGGTCGTTCTCCCGTACACGCTCCCGTTCGTCGTCTCCGGCATCCAACTCGGTCTGAGCCGTGGCCTCGTCGGGGTCGTGATCGCCGAGTTCCTCACCGGCGCATCGAAGGATGGCGGCCTTGGATGGCTCGTCTTCCGCTCGGCGCGCGGCTTCAACGGAGCGCTCACATACGCAGCGCTCGTAAGTCTTGCGATCTTCGCCTTGATCATGGTCCAAGGGACCCGATCTGCCGAGGCGTGGATTGCACCGTGGCGGCAGGTCTCCAAGACCTAGCGCCACACCAAGTGGGCTGGATCACACGGGTTCGGTCGAGACAACGGAGGAGAAACATGGTGGAAAAGAAGGATCGAGGACTCGGTACGCCTACTCGGCGCCAGTTCCTCGGCATGAGTGGTATGGCCCTTGGTGGGCTGGCTCTCGCTGCCTGTGGGGCCGGGAGTGGTGACACCACGACCACGGCTGCGCCGGCGACGACCGCCGCGCCGGGTACGACCGCGGGTTCGGGCATCCCAACGACCACGAAGTCTGCGGTGACGGTCGGGTACAACAACCCGAACCGACTGCTGCGTGCCCCGCTGTACGTGGGCCAGTCGCTCGGCTTCTTCGAAGAGGTCGGCATCACCGATCTCACAATCAACGACGCCGATGACCCGGTTCCCCCGACCCTCTCGGGTGACTACGACGTTTCGCTCTACGACTCCGATGTCTTCTTCGACGGCATGGACAAGGGTGTGCTCCCGGCCGACACGCGGATGATCTCCGTGAACCTCGGTGCGCAGCCACTCATCCTCATCGCCAACGCTGGCATCACCAGCGCCGACGATCTCCGCGGCAAGCGGGTCGGTGGTGGCCGTGCCGGCCAGGTGAACGAGGCGATCTGCAAGTTCATGCTTGGCGAGCTCGGTCTCGACTGGGAGAACGACGTGGTGTTCACCGAGATGACCGGTGGCTCCAATGACTGGGTGCAGGCAATGCTCACCGGCCAGATCGACGCCACGGTTGCGTTTTCTCGCCACGTCCCCCTCGCAGAGGCCGACGGCGGTAGTGCCCTGTACTCGGACTTCTTCAACGTCCCCCAGGGTGGCTTCGTCATGACCGGCGACAAGCGGAACGAGGACCCGGGCTTCGCGGCAGCGTGGAACTACGCCTACATCCAGGCGCAGCGCTGGACGAAGACCCGAGCCAACTTCGACGAGCTCGTGCGGATCCTCTCAGAGGATCACGGCATCGACCTCCCCGACGCGTTCTTCGACGAGAACGTGTGGCGCATCGATGCCACGATCCTCTCGCAGGACCTCGGTTTCGACCCCGCCCAGATGGACTGGTGGATGGAGTTCGTGGTGCCCTACGGCAACGTTGCCCCGGACATCAACGACAAGTGGCGCGACTGGGTGGACGTCTCCGACCTCCACACGGCGCAGGAGGCCCTTGGTCTCGACACGAACCCGGCCCTCGACCTCACTGAGGGCAAGGAACTCGTCGAGAACTTCTAGGCCGCACCGATCAAGCCGAACGACGGGTGGGGCCCCGAGGGGCCCCACCCGTCGTTTCGGACGGACTGAGGAGGACTCATGGCAAGCGTGATCAAACGGGCCGACCTGCCCGTTCTCGACTCCACGCGTGACGGCCGCGACCGGGTCGACCTCATCACCGAGGAGCTGTTCGGCCTCACCTCGATCAAGGCGGACAAGATCACCTATCACCCCGGTGACACCGCTGCCGCCCACTACCACCTGGACGCCAAACACTTCTTCTTCGTCCTCGACGGATCGGGGATGCTCCATGTGGATGACGCCTCCTATGACCTCGCCCCCGGGGATGTCGCCCTGGTGGTCGAGGACGAGGTCCACTGGTTCGAGAACCCCACCGACACCACCTTCACCTTCATCGAGCTCTGGGTGCCGAAGCCTTCGGAGACCATCTGGGTGAAGGACGACGACGTCTGAACATGGGAGCGCCGCGCGTGAGTTCACGCGCTCGTCGATCGGGTTCGCATGGATCCCGTTGAGATCCTCCTCGTCGTCCTCACGGTGGGGACGGGGTTCTTCGTGAAGGGGGTCACCGGAATGGGTGGCCCCATGCTCGCCATCCCCGTCATGGCCGGTTTCGTCGGGATCGAGCAGGCCGTGGTGGTCATCTCGGTGCCGTCGCTCCTCGCCAACTCGTGGCTCCTGTGGGCGCACCGTGGCTCCGCGGGCGATACGAAGGCGTACCTCCCTTCGATGCTCATTGCGGGGCTCTTCGGCACCCTTGCAGGGGCCTGGTTGCTCAGTGAGCTCGATGATGTGGCGTTGTCATGGGTGCTCGCCGGCGTGGTCATCGCCTACATCGTGCGGTACCTCACCGACCAGGAGTTCCGGATCGGGGAGCGCATTGCGAAGTGGCTGAGCGCGCCCGTCGGCCTCGTCGGCGGGGCGCTCCAAGGGGCGACGGGCGTGTCGGCACCCGTCCTCGCCACCTACCTCCACGGGCTCCGCCTCGATCCGTCGGTGTTCATCTTCTCTATCACCGTCCCGTTCTGGATCTTCGGGGTGATGCAGTACGTGGGGTACTGGACGCTCGACATGCTCACATGGGATCGGCTCGGGCAGGGTCTCATCGCAACGATCCCCGCCCTGATGGTTGTGCCGCTCGGGATGCGGGTCTCCCGTCGTATCCAGAGGAAGACGTTCGAGTACGTCGTGCTCGGCGTGCTCGTGGCGTCGGTGGTCCGCCTCCTCTGGAGTGCCGCCGGGGCGTAGCCGGTGTTCTGATTGACACTCCCGAACAGTGCCCTAGGATGCACGTGCAATCGATTGCGGAACGGAGTTGAGATGAGTGATCCGAAGGCACTGACGCTTGGTTGGATCGGTACCGGGCGCATGGGCTACGCCCTGTGTGAACGCCTCCTCGCGGGAGGTTGTGACCTCTCGGTGTGGAACCGCACGCGGTCGAAGGCAGAACCCCTCGGCGAGCTCGGCGCAACGGTCGTGGACACCCCGGCAGACCTCGCGGACCGCGACATCGTCTTCACCATGGTCGCTGGGCCCAAGGACGTCCTCGAGGTGACGACGGGGGAGCACGGCGTGCTCTCGAAGGAGGGCGTCGTCCCCAAGATGATCATCGACTCGACCACGATCGATCCCCAGACCTCGGAGATCCTTCGTGCCGCTGCGGCCGATCTCGGCGTGGCGGTGCTCGCCGCTCCGGTCAGTGGCAATCCCAAGGTCGTGTCGTCCGGCAAGCTGACGTCGGTCGCCTCGGGTCCCCGTGGTGCGTACGACCTCGCGAGGCCCTACCTCGAGATGTACGGGACCAAGTGCACCTACGTGGGTGGTGGCGACGAGGCCCGCCTCGTGAAGATCGCCCACAACCTCATGCTCGGCGTGGTCACCCAGATGATGGCCGAGACCGCGCTCTTGGTGGAGAAGGCGGGCGTGTCGCGCTACGACTATCTCGACTTCCTCAACGACAGCGTCATGGGCTCGGTGTTCACCCGCTACAAGTCGCCGGCGTTCGTGAACCTCGATTGGACGCCGACCTTCACGTGGCACCTCCTCCGCAAGGACTTCGAGCTCGGGCTCGAACAGAGTCGTGCGCTCGACGTGCCGCTCCCGGCCTCGGCGCTCGTCCACCAGATGGTGATGGAGGGCATCGGCCGGGGCCTGGGTGACCAGGACTTCGGGGCCCTCCTTGAAATGGGGGCTGCGGCCTCCGCCATGGAGCTCGTGTCCGAAGAGCGTATGGTTGATGACGGACTCTCCGGCTGAAAGGAAGCCATGATCAATCCACTCGAAGCCGAGTTCGCACAGACGAGCATCCCCGCCCCGGGTGTGATGGGCGTCGATTGGGAGGAGCGCGTCAACTTCCAGCGGCTCCGCGAGTACCGCCTCAAGCGGGCCGTCGAGGCGCTGGAGGCCAGCGACCTCGGTGCCATCCTGCTGTTCGACACGAGCAACATCCGGTACGTCACCGCCACCACCATCGGCTACTGGGCGTACGGCAAGTGCGAGCGGTACGCCCTGCTGACCCGCAAGGGTGAACCTCGCATCTGGGACTTCGGCTCTGCGGCCAAGGCCCATCACACACAGGCACCCTGGATCAAGCCCGAGCACTCGGTGGGCGGCAACACCGGCCTCATGGGTGCGATCGCCCCCGACGCCGGCCTCCCGGAGGCGGCTGCCAAGGAGCTCAAGTCGATCCTCGATGCGGAGGGCCTCGGAGACGAGCCACTCGGCGTCGACGTGATTGAGATGCCGATGCTCCGCCAGCTCGAAGCCGTGGGCTTCGACGTGCGGGACGGGCAGCAGACGATGCTCGACGCCCGCCACATCAAGAACCAGGACGAGATCATGCTGCTCAGCCAGGCGGCCTCGATGGTCGACGCGGTGTACCAGCACATCTACGAGGAGCTGAAGCCCGGGATCCGGGAGAGCGACATCGTGGCGTTGGCCAGCGAACTGCTCCTCAAGTACGGCTCCGAGTTCGTCGAGGGCATCAACTCGATCGCGGGTGAGCGGTGCAGCCCGCATCCGCACGTCTTCTCCGATCGGATGATCCGCCCCGGCGACCAGGCCTACTTCGACATCATCCACGTGTTCAACGGCTACCGCACCTGCTACTACCGCACGTTCGCGGTGGGGCGCGCGACGCAGGCGCACCGCGATGCCTACAAGCAGGCCCGGGAGTGGATCGATGCGTCCATTGCCGAGGTCAAGGTGGGAGCCACCACGGCGGACATCGCCAAGGTGTGGCCAAAGGCCGAGGAGTTCGGGTTCCCGAACGAGATGGAGGCCTTCGGGCTCCAGTTCGGCCACGGCCTGGGCATGGCGCTCCACGAGCGTCCGGTCATCAGCCGCCTGAACTCGATTGAGCACCCGGTGGAGATCGAGGAGGGCATGGTGTTCGCCCTCGAGACGTACTGCCCGGCCAGCGACGGCCGATCAGCAGCACGCATCGAGGAGGAGATCGTGGTCACCAAGGACGGCCCGCAGCTCCTCACGCTCTTCCCCGCAGAGGAACTCGTCGTCACGAACGCGTACTAGATCCCGTCTGTTCGAAGCGGTGGGGCGTCGGCGTGTGCCGGCGCCCCACTCGCGTCAGGCGAGCGGCCGTCGGACCCACTGCACCTGGATCCTCACACCGGCGTCGCTGATGAGGTTGAACACGGGGCACCGCCGTTCGGTCTCCTCCACGACTTCGGCGAGCCGCTCGGGGGATTCGTCGGTTTCGACCGTCGCTTGGACGCGCACGGTCTGGAAGTGGGGTCGTACTTCGTCGACTCCCATGCGGCCCCTGACGTCGATGGTGTACTCGGCCTCGAAGTCAATGCCCTCGTAGG
Organism: uncultured Acidimicrobiia bacterium; assembly: GCA_964600365.1. GTDB lineage: Bacteria > Actinomycetota > Acidimicrobiia > Spongiisociales > JAENVV01. The sequence continues at coordinate 58,337 of CAZRJG010000001.1, read as the reverse complement.
AGAAGCCGTACTCTTCGGCGGTGCGGTTGAACGTGACCGACTCGCACCCACAGAGGGCGCCGAGGACGGTTTGGAGCGGGGAGGGACCCTCCCCGGTGCCCCCATGGGCGATCGGTTCGTCGGTCGCGAAGTAGCCGTATTCCCCGAAGTCGTGGATGGCGAGCATCCCTGCGTCGTTGCGGACGCTGATGGCCTTCCTACGGATGATGGGCCTGGTGAGGTCGACCTCGTCGACGATGGTGCTCATGGGGTCCTCCTGGGTGCAATCAGTTGCAGGTTTGGGCTCACGGTCGTGGGTTCCGACGATGTGGGTCTGTGGAGCTCGAAGCCCCCTCGTGCCGGCCAACGCCATACTCCGCAGTGGCATTCCCGGTCTTCGGGAGTTCGCTTGAAGCCTCGTCGCCGGGTTCCTAGTATGCAAAACGATTGCAGAGAAAGGGAGCGCGTGGCACAGGTAACCCTCCGCGACGTGGCCGAGGCGGCCGGCGTCCACATCTCAACGGCTTCGCGGGCGTTGAACCCCGAGACGCGGTCGATCGTGAACGAGAACACGGCACTGAAGGTCGTCGAGGCGGCGAAGAGGCTCGGGTACCGGCCGCACCCCTTCGCCCGCGGCCTCCGTACGAACCGCACCCACACCGTCGGCATGGTGGTCCCGGACCTCATGAACCCCCTCTTCCCGCCGATCTTCCGTGGCGCCGAGGCTGTCCTTGCAGAGGCCGGGTACTCCGTCCTCGTGGCGAACGGCGACAACAACACGGAGACGGAGCGAACGGTGACGACAACGTTGCTGGAGCGTCGCGTCGACGGCCTGATCCTCGCCACCGCCCGTCGGAGTGGAACGATGCTCGCCGACTTCCTCAAGGCGGATATCCCGATTGTCTTGGTCAACCGGCTGCGATCCCAGGCCCCGCTCGGGGAGGACTGGCCCGACCCCAACCCGACGAACGCCCCGGGCGTGACCACCGATGACCACGACGGCATCGGCCAGGTCATCAAGCACCTCGCCTCGCTCGGTCATCGGCGGATCGCCCATGTGGCGGGTCCGCAATCGCTGCTCACGGCCGTGAAGCGGCGGGAGGCCTTCGAGGCCTGGATGCGGATGGAGGGACTCGACTTCGATCCGAACCTCATCGTCGAAGCCGAGCGCTTCCAGGTCGACCCCGGCGCAGATGCGTGCCAGCACCTGCTCGACTCGGGAGCCGAGTTCACGGCGCTTGTCGCAGCGAACGACCTGATCGCCGTCGGGTGCCTCGATGTGCTCCGACGAGCGGGCCTGCGGGTGCCCGAGGACGTGTCGGTGACGGGGTACAACGACACGCTCTTCATGGACCGGATCAATCCTCCCCTCACGACCGTTGCCCTGCCGAACTTCGAGATGGGCTCCATGGCCGCCCGCATGCTCCTCGACGCGATGAACCGTGACGACTCCAAGAAGGACGCGACCCCGATCCGGGCCGTCTCGCTCGCACCGACGCTCGTCGTGCGCGAGTCGACGGCCCCCCCGGAGGAGTGACAATTCGGGGTAGGCTCTCGCAATCGATTGTGGCCGAGGAGCGATGATGCGCCGGGTGGAAGACGAACGGTTCGTGACGGGGACAGGTGGCTATGTGGCCGACCTCGTCCCGCAGGGTGCGCTCCATGTCGCCTTCGTGCGCAGCCCCCTCGCCCACGCCACGATCGACGAGATCGACCTCGATGCCACCCGCGACGTCGCCGGGGTGGTGGCGGTCGTCACGGCTGCCGACCTCGGCCTGGATGCGATCCCCGGCTCCACGGGGCGTGGTCCCGCTGCCGAGGGGATGGTCCGTCCCGTGCTCGCCGCCGGCGTCGTCCGCTACGTGGGGGAGCCCGTTGCCGCCGTCGTGGCGACGAGCGCCGCTGCGGCGGCCGACGCCGCCGAGCTCGCCTGGCTTGAGCTCGACGAGCTGCCCGTGGTCCCCGACTACGACGCCGCCCTTGCCGATGTGTCCATCCTCCACCCCGACGAGGGCACCAACGTCGTGATGCACGACGAACCCGAGGGTGGTGCCATGCGCCGCGGCGTCGACGAGGTCGAGATCGAGGTCGTCGTCCACAGCCCCCGACTCGCCCCCACGCCGATCGAACCCCTCGGCATCCTCGCCGAACCCGAAGGGGAGGGCCTCGTGCTCCGTCCTTCCCACGCCGCGCCGCACAGGTTCCGAGACCAGGTGTCGTCGTTCCTCGGGCTCCCTGCCGACTCGGTCCGCGTCGTACTCCCCGACGTGGGTGGGGCGTTCGGCATGAAGCACATGCTGTACCCCGAGTACCTCGTCGTCGCCGAGATGGCTCGGCGTCTCGGGCGTCCGGTCGCCTGGATCCAAGGCCGCAGGGAGGCGCTCAGTGGAGGCACCCACGGACGTGGCATGCGCCACCGGGTGATGATCGGCGGCGACCGATCGGGTGCCATGCGACGACTCGACCTCCGCATCGAGGCCGAAGTCGGTGCCTACCCCCACAACGGATCCCAGATCCCCCTCTTCACCCGCCTCGTCGCCCCCGGCCTCTACGAGTGGGATGAGGTGCGGCTCGGCGTGACGACGGTCGTCACGAACCGTGCTCCGATCGGTTCCTACCGCGGGGCGGGTCGCCCCGAGGCGGTGCTCGCGATCGAGCGCGCCGTGGACGCATTCGCGCGGGCGGCCGGCGTCGACCCCGTGACGGTACGCACCAAGAACATGCTCCGTCCCGAGCAACTCCCGTACGAGACGGCCTCCGGAGCGCTGTACGACTCGGGTGACTACCCCCGCTCGCTCACGCTGGCGCTGGAGGCCATGGACCTCGACGGCCTCCGTGCCGAGCAGGCACGACGTCGGTCCGAGGGTGGGCGGCAACTTGGCATAGGGTTCTCTTCGTTCGTCGAGCGAGCCGGAGGCGCTCCCACGTCGGGCGAGTACGGCTCGGTGGAGGTGGCGGCCGACGGGGGGCTCATCGTGCGCTCCGGGTCGGCATCTGCCGGCATGAGCCATGAGACGGTGTGGGCGAAGCTTGCCGCCGAGGTGATCCCCACTCCGCTCGAGAGGGTGAAGGTCATCCAGGGCGACACCGCCGAAGTGCCCGCCGGTGTTGGCAGCTTCGCGAGTCGCTCGACCCAGATCGGCGGGTCGGCCGTGCACCGCACCGCAGGCGTGGTGCGAGAGCGCATCCTCCAGGTGGCGTCGACGATGCTCGACGCCGAACCCGGGGAACTCGACATCGACGACGGAGTGGTCTCGGTCGCCGAGCGCCACGGCCCGGGCGTCGGTCTCGCGGAGGTGTACGCCGAGGCACAACGGCAAGGCGTCGTGCTCCGGGAGGAGGAGTTCTACTCACCGGGCTTCCAGACCTTCCCCTACGGCGTCCATGTCGCCGTCGTGGAGGTGGAACCCGAGACCGGAGAGGTGCTCCTCGACCACCTCGTGGTCATCGATGACTGTGGCAACATCATCGATCCGATGGCGGCCCGGGGCCAGATCTGGGGGTCGCTCATGCAGGGGATCGGCCAGGCCCTGTGGGAGGTCGTGGACTACGACGACCAGGGCCAACTGCTCAGTGCCAGCCTCATGAACTACCTGCTGCCGTCCTCGATCATCGCCCCGGAGACCCGCTTCGGCCACCTCGTCTCCCCGGCACCCAGCAACCCCCTCGGTGCGAAGGGGTTCGGCGAGTCGGGCACGATCGGGATCCCTGCGGCAATCCTCAACGCGACGCTCGATGCCCTCGAGCCACTCGGCGTCGACGACCTCGCGTTCCCGCTCACCCCCGCACGGGTCTGGGAGGCGATCCGCTCCGCCCGCGCACCAGCGGGTGCGTAGGGGTGTCTAGGTCGTTGCCTCGAGGAGGCCGGCGTCGGTGTCGGCCATGACCTCGCGGTGTCCCAACTGGAGGGTCTTGATCCACCGCTGCTGCCCCGAGGTGATGGCGACGAAGTAGCCCAGCTCGACGAGCTCCTCGGCAGTGAAGTGTGCGTCGAGGCGTTCCCAGAGGGCATCGTCGGAGAAGTCGGGGTTCCACACGATTGCGTCGGTGTAGGCAAGGGCTGCCTTCTCGCGTTCGGTGTACTTGTCGCTCTGCCCGTAGAGCTGGATCTCGTCGTAGTGGTCCTCGGAGGTGGAGGCATCGACTGAGCGCTGAGCGCCGCAGTACCCGCAGTCAACGGTCTTGCTCACGTACACCCGGCAGAGCTCCTTGAGGTCGTGGTCGACGACGCCCTCGACGAAGGTTTCCTGCCACGCCGCTGAAAAGGTCTTGAGCACTGCGGGCACGCGAGAGCGGATCGCCTGGCTCTCGGGGCGGGGCGTGCCGACCCGCCGGGCCCGGTCGAGGATCTCGAGGGATTCGGGGTCGGTGATGGCGTCGAGGTCGGGATACGGGATACGCGGCATGTCTCCTCCGTTGCGTGGGGCCCCGGAGTCTGCTACAAACGATTGCAATTCGCAAGGAGTCACGCATGGCCACCACCATCCGCATGCCGCAGCTTGGGGAGACGGTCGCCGACGGAACGGTCCTGCGGTGGGCGAAGCAGGTTGGCGACACGGTCGGGGAGGGTGATGTCCTCCTCGAGATCGCCACCGACAAGGTGGACACCGAGGTCCCCAGCCCCACCGCCGGCACGATCATCGAGCTCCTCGTCGCAGAGGGCGAGACGGTCGACGTCGGTGCCCCGATTGCGATCATCTCGGGCGACGAGGAGGAGCGGTCGACCTCCACGGCCCCGGTGTCCGCACCCGAGCCCGCGGCGACCCCGAGTCCTGCAGCCTCTGCGCCGAAGCCGACGGTCACGGCGGCGCTCCCATCGGGTGACCGACTCTCCCCGGTGGTGCGGCGACTCGCCGCCGAGCACGACCTCGACCTGTCCGACATGGAGGGCACGGGACGCGACGGTCGAATCACGAAGGCAGATGTCCTCGCCGTGCTGGACGTTCCGGCCCCTGCGCCTCCAGCCGAGCCGACCCCTGCTCCCGTGGCATCCGGGGCCCCGAGCACCATCGATCGTGGGGAGGTCCTCACGCCCGCAGTTGCCCGGCTGCTCTCCGAGCAAGGGCTCCGGCCGGGCGAGGTCCCTGCGACCGGGACGGGCGGGCGCCTCACCCGCGCCGATGTGGAGGACTTCCTCGCCAACCCGCCTGTCAGCACTCCTGCGACGGCCGCCAGCGGTCCCCCCGCTCCCGCTGCTGCACCGTCCAGCGCTCGGGGATTCGCCGAGGTCGAGGTGGGATTCGAGCGGATCGAACGTCTTCGTGGTGGCCGACCGGGCCTCTCGGTCCTGCCCTTCGTCGCCCGTGCGGCGCTCGACGCCATCCGCCACGTCGACGGGATCGACGGTCCCATCGGATGTGTCGTGGGAGCCGAGGAGGCAATCGCAGTGGTGCCCGACGCAGACGACCTTCGCCTCGAGGGCCTCGCCCGCCGCCTCGAGTCGCTCGAACCGACCGACGGCGCCGTTGGTCTCGTCCTCGCCCACCCGGGCGCCCTCGGGTCGTCGCGCTCCATCCCCGCACTGGGGACCAGTGCCCCGGTCCTCGTCATCGACGCAGTGCGTCGGCGGCCGACGGTCGTCACCGGACCGACGGGGGAGGAGTCGCTGGCGATCCGCGCGATCGGTCACCTCGGGCTCGCGTGGACAGGGGGGACCCTCACGACCGCCAGTGCCCTGACATTCCTGCAGAGGGTTCGCGAGAACCTCGAGTCCTGGGCGTGGGAGCAGGAACTGACCTAGGGATGGGCGAAGGGCGACTGCACCTCCTCCCTTCGCCCATCCCGTCTGCTCGTCGTACGATCGACCCGTGACGTCCCAGGCCCTGCCCACCGAAGCTGACATCGTCGTCGTCGGCGGGGGCATCGTCGGGCTCGCCACCGCCCGCGAGTTGCTGCTCCGGCGTCCCGGCGCCCGGGTTGCGGTCGTCGAGCGGGAGCAGGTGTTCGGGTTCCACCAGACCGGCCACAACTCGGGTGTCGTGCATGCGGGGATCTACTACGCGCCCGGTTCGGAGAAAGCGATGCTCTGTCGTCGTGGCGTTGGACTGCTCGCCGAGTTCACCGCCGCCCACGGTATTGCCTTCGAGGAGTGCGGGAAGCTCGTGATTGCACTCGACCGCTCGGAGGTGCCCGCGCTCGAGGAACTCCACCGTCGGGCCACGACCAACGGGGTCCCCGACCTCGAAATGGTCGATGCCGCAGGAATCCGCGAGTTGGAACCGGCAGCCACCGGGCACCGGGCGTTGTGGTCTCCGCACACCGGCATCACCGACTACGGCGCGGTCGTCTCCGCGCTCGCAGAGGACATCGAGTTCCGGGGAGGGAGCACGCACACCGGGGTCGAGGTACGCGACTTCGATCGAAGCGGTGGCGGAGTCCGGGTGGCAACGAGCGTCGGGCACCTGCATGCGGGCCTGGTCGTGCTTGCCGCCGGTGCCCAATCCGATCGACTCGCCCAGGCCGCCGGAGACGATCGGGGTCCGCGGATCGTCCCGTTCCGAGGTGAGTACCACCGGCTTCGGCCGGGCCGGGAGTCGCTCGTGAACGGACTCATCTACCCGGTGCCAGACCTCCAATACCCCTTCCTCGGCGTCCACTTCACAAGGACGGTCGGAGGAGAGGTGCTCGTGGGGCCCAACGCCCTGCTCGCCCTCTCCCGGCACGGGTACACGTGGGGGGACATCGACGTGAGGGACATCGCCGACATGCTCCGGTGGCCGGGGATGTGGCGCCTCGTCGCCCGCCACTGGCGGGCAGGGGTCGATGAGTTGGTGCGGTCCCTTTCGGTGCGTGCCTACGCGCGGGATGCAGCGCGGTACGTCCCCGATCTCGAGCCCGGGGACCTGCTCCCTGCGCCCGCCGGAGTGCGCGCGCAGGCGCTCGACCGGGATGGGAGCCTCGTGGACGACTTCAGGATCTCGGTGCTCGAAGGCGTGGTCGCCGTCCGCAACGCCCCGAGCCCAGCGGCGACCTCCTCGCTCGCGATCGCAGAGCGCATCGCAGACGCAGTTCCATCCTGACGTGGCTGGGCCCCGGACGGGGTCCGGGGCCCAGCCACGTGGGGGAGGCGTCGCTACTGCGGGGGAACGGGGAGCTCCTCCATGGCCTGTTGCTCCTCGGGGGAGAGGGCCTCGACCGTCGGGGCCTCGTCCCGCCTGCGGATCCCGGCCACGATCCCTGCCGCGAGCAGCGCGAGGACCGTCGGGCCGATCCATCGGCCGTCGAACCAGAGGCCCGTCTCTGCAGAGACGATGGCCCCGACGCCGATGAGGAGGAAGAACGCCCCCGAGACGAGGGAGAACCAGTCCGTGTCGTGTGCATGCATGGTGATCAGTCTCCTTCTTCGATGATGAGTTCGCCGATGTCGAGGCTCACTCGGACGTAGGCGTCGGCGTCGGCGAGCGACGGGCCGAAGGTGCGGTCCACGTCGATGCCCTCCGAGTCGGCTCCCCCCGGTCCGTCGATGGCGCCGAGTTCGACGCTCGCACGGACCCGGACGTCATCGGGGACGATGACGGTGAGCTGGCCGGCATCCATCGTGACCCGCAACTCCGCATCACCGGTGAACGTGGTGTCGGACAGGTCGATGGTTGCCTCACCGACGCCGAGGTCGATGCGCTCGAGGCCGGTGACGTCATCGACGATGACGACTGCGTCGCGGAGGATGTTCGGGTTGTCGGCCTCCCATTCGGCGACGATCTGGTCGACGTTGCCCGTCACCCAGGTCACCCCGAGGAACGGGAGCAACGCAAGGCCGAGGAAGAACAGGCCGCGGGACCGCCCCCGCCAGGCACCCACGAGCAGGCCGGTGCCCACGATTGCGACCGAGAGCGCGACGTAGTGGAAGGCATCCGGGTAGAGCACGCCGATGATGTCGAGGGTCGCAAGGCCGGCCTCTGCGAAGAGGATGGCGGCAAAGGTGTAGGCGAACAGGTTCGACTTCGGCTGGCGTGGCTTCGGAGCCTTCGGCTGGCGGGGTTCGCGGGGCCGGCGGGCAGTCGGTGGGGTCGGGGGACGGGGCGGACGTGCCTCGTCGCCGGTGTCGACTGCGCCGCCATCGCCGTCCAGGGCGTCTTCTGCCACGGGAGCGGCGGGGGGGCCCTCCGAGCGGCCGGGGCCGCCCTGGTAGAGGATCACGCCGACGCCGAGGAGGGCGAGCGCCACGATGACGCCCCCGTCCAGGGAGGTGGCCGATGCAAGCAGCACGATGCCAGCGATGGCAGCGAGCCCGATTCCGATGGTCCGTTCCCGGTTGCCGTCGACGTTGAATGAGCCGAACCAGCGCTCAGCGAGCGACTCATCCTCGAACTCGGTCGGCATGAAGACGACGAGGGCGAGGTACAAGAAGATCGCTGTACCGCCGGCGGGCAGGAGGAAGAGGAAGAGGATCCGGACGAGCCAGACCGGCACGGCGAAGTACTCCGCCAAGCCCGTCGACACGCCAGCGATCCACTTTCCCTCTTCACGGCGCTCGAGCCGCCGACGATGCGGCGCCTCGTGCGGGGTGGCCTCAGGGGCCTGCGGGGCCTCGGGGGCCTCCGACTGGGGTGTGGTCTGTTCCGTCATGTCCTCATTGGGCCATGTGTCGGGACGGTCTTCCATTGGGGATCTCCCGCTCCCTACCCCGAGGTCTCAGGGGCGCGTCAGGGTTCGCCCTCATTGTTGCCGATGGGCCGTTCTGCGACCATGACCCACATGGAAACGGCCATCCCCCAGCGCGGCTCGCTCACCGCGATCGTGCGCCCGGCGCGGAGTGCGACCTCCCGTGAGATCGCCGGGGTGGCCGCTGGCCTCGCCGAACGCCTCGGCGTGCGCCCGCTCCTCGTGCGGGCGGCCTTCCTCGCCCTGCTCCCTGCCGGTGGCCTCGGCCTCGTGCTCTACCTCCTCATGTGGGGTGGCGCGGTGGAGAGCGGGCGCACGGTGGAGAGGCCGGTGGCAGAGGCCACATCCCGCCAGAAGCTCGGTCTCGCCGCCATCGTGGTCGGCTTGCTCTTCCTCATGCGCGGGCTGGGCCTGTGGCTGGGCGATGTGTTCGTGTGGCCGATGGCGTTCGTGATCATGGGAGTCGCCGCCGTGTGGGACCGTGAGGGCGGGACCCCGAGCTGGGCGAACCCCGCCGAGCGCCCGGCGATCGGACAGGTGGTCGTCGGCGGGGCGCTGATGATCGGCGGCGCATGGGCCCTGAGCGGCCTCAGCCCCGAGGACGTGTCCCGGTTCGGTGGCGCAGCCTTGGGCCTGGTCGCCGTCCTCGCCGGGTTCGGGCTCGTGTTCGGCCGCTTCGTCTATCGGCTCGGCGCGGACCTCACGAGTGAGCGCCGGGAGCGCATCCGTTCGGAGGAGCGCGCCGAGGTGGCAGCCCACCTCCATGACTCGGTGCTCCAGACGCTCGCCCTCATCCAGCGCACGGACGATCCGAAAGAGATGACGGTGCTCGCCCGCGGCCAGGAGCGGGAGTTGCGCGACTGGCTCTACGGGGACCGTGCATCGGGCCACCAGCGGCTCTCCGATGCCCTTCAGGCAGTTGCCGGCAGGGTGGAGCGCGACCTGCGGATCCCGGTCGAGGTGATCGTGGTGAACGACTTCCCGATGGATGCCTCGCTGAACGCCCTCGTGGGCGCTGCCGGTGAGGCGATGACGAACGCCGCCAAGCACTCCGGTGCCGACCGGGTGAGCGTGTACGCCGAGCACACGGGCGAGGCGATCGAGGTCTTCGTGACCGACCAGGGATCCGGGTTCGTGGTGGGAGAGATCGCCGGCGATCGCCGTGGCGTCGTCGACTCGATCGTTGGACGAATGGAACGCCATGGGGGATCTGCGACCATCGACTCCGAACCCGGTGAAGGCACCGAAGTGATCATCAGACTCCCCATCGACCTCCCCGACACCGAAGGACCTCCAGCATGACCTCCCTGTTCCTCGTTGACGACCATCAGCTGTTCCTCGCCGGCGTGCGCGCCGAGCTCGAGGAAGGGTTCGAGGTCGTTGGCACCGCCTCCGACGTGGATGACGCCATCGACCAGATCCGGGCCGCGCAGCCCGACGTGGTCCTCGTCGACGTCCACATGCCGGGGGGCGGTGGCCTCGCCGTCGTCGGCAACGTGCTCGAGACCCACCCCGACACCCGGTTCCTCGCCCTCTCGGTCTCCGACGCACCCGAGGACGTGATCGCCATGATCCGCGCCGGGGCCAGGGGATACGTGACAAAGTCCATCCAACCCGATGAGCTCTCCGATGCGGTGCGTCGCGTCGCTGCCGGCGATGCGGTCTTCTCTCCCCGCCTCGCCGGGTTCGTCCTCGACGCGTTTGCGGGGACGCCCGTGCAGGTGGACGATGAGGAACTCGACCAACTCACGCCGCGGGAGCGGGAGGTGCTCAGGCTCATCGCCCGGGGCTACGCCTACAAGCAGGTGGCGCGGCGACTGGAGATCTCGGTGAAGACCGTGGAGAGCCACGTCTCCTCGGTCCTCCGCAAGCTGCAGTTGTCGAGCCGGCACGAACTCGCCCGCTGGGCGACCGACCACCGGATCGTGTGAGCCACGAGTCACTAGCGTTGGTGCCATGAAGCTCATCGGCAAGGTCATTCGCTGGTTCTTCCTCGTCAACGTGCTCCTCGTGGGTGTGGCGAAGTTGGTCCAGCGCCAACTCCCCGACTCCCGTGATCCGGACGCCCCCGAGGCAGACGTCACTTCGATGTTCGAGGAGTCCCGTTTCGCCTCGCAGGCGTCCGATCTCCGTCGGGTCGGGATCATCACCGCCTACGGGCAGTCCACCGTCGACCTCTCGGCGACCACGCTCTCGGCGACGGGAGCGGAGGTGAACGTGTTCACCGTGTTCGGCGAGACCGAACTCATCGTGCCCAGCGATTGGAACGTGATCTCAGACCACGGCGCGATCGCCGGCGCGTTGGAGCGACGCGGCGCCGACCTCCCGGAGAACCCGAAGGGGACGATCCACCTCGGCGGGGTGACGCTCTTCGGCGCCACCATCATCATCCGCGCCGACTCGGTCGAGTAGCTCTCAGGGCGGTAGCCACGGGCCTTTGGCCCGAGGTCGTGGGGAAGGCGGCGGTAGGCGTCGGCGACCCACTCGCAGAGCAGCGGGCGCGTGTCACGGGGGTCGATGACCTCCTCGATGTCGAACGCCTCCGCGGTGCGGTACGGCGATCGCACATCTGCGAACTCGGCGAGGAGTTCTTCCCGCAGCGCATCGGGATCATCGGCTCGGCGAGTCTCCGACGGTACGCCGCCTCGATCCCGCCCTCGAGGGGGAGCGATCCCCAGTCACCGCTCGGCCACGCAACCCGCATGTTGGCGAAGGCCCCACGATCCACGATCGCCGCACCCCCGACGCCGAACACCCTGCGGATGATGACCGAGAAGTACGGCACCGTCGCCTGGTAGAGCGCGGCGATCAGGCCGACACCCCGACGCAGCGTGGCCGCCCGTTCGGCGCGGACCCCGATCTCGAACCCCGGCTGGTCGACGAGGTTCACGATGGGGAGGTGGAACGTGTCGCAGAGGTCGACGAAACGGCGCAGCTTGTCGGACGCGTCCGCGGTGAGGACACCGGCCAGGTAGGTGGGATCGGTGGCGGTGATACCCACCGGGTGTCCGTCGAGGTCGGCGAGGCCGATGACGATCGATCGTCCCCGGTGCCGGCCGATCTCGAAGAACGCCCCTCGGTCGACGACCATCCCGATGATCGAGCGGATGTCGTAGACGTCCCGACGATCGCGGGGAACCGCAGAGAGCAACCCCTCGTCGCGGCGAGCGGGATCATCCGTCGATTCCCGGATCGGCGGTGCCTCCCACACGTTGGGAGGGAGGTACGAGAGGAACCGGCGAAGTTGGAAGAACGCGTCCTCCTCGGAGTCGGCGCGGTTGTCGACGGTGCCATTCGCCGTCTGCATCGAGGCGCCGCCGAGTTCCTCCTTGGAGACCTCCTCGTGGGCTGCGTACGACACGAGGGGCGGTCCGGCCACGAAGACTTGCGAGATACCGTCGACCATCACCGAGAAGTGCGAGCCGGCGACCCGTGCTGCGCCGAGGCCGGCGACCGATCCGAGGGCCGCGGCGACGACCGGGACCTCCGAGAGGATCTCCATCTGGTCGCGCCAACCGGGGAGCGGAGGGACGTAGGTGCGGCCCCAGCCGAGGTACGTCTTCACCGACCCTCCGCCGCCGGAACCATCGACGAGGCGCACCACGGGCATGCGGAGCTCTCGGGCGTAGGCCTCGGAGTACGTCATCTTCTTCCAAATCGACGCGTCGGCAGCTCCGCCCCGCACCGTGAAGTCGTCGCCGGCAACCACGACGGGTCGCCCGTCGAGGCTCGCCCGCCCGAAGACGAAGTTGGCGGGCGTGAACCCAGTCATCTCGGGCCCGTCGTACTCGGCGAAACCGGCGACCGACCCGATCTCGCGGAAACTGTCTTGATCGACGAGGGCATCGACTCGCTCGCGGACGGTGAGTTTCCCGGCGTCCCGATGGCGGGCGACACGTTCGGGTCCTCCCAGCTCGGCGGCGCGTGCCTTTCGCTCGGCGAGGTCGTCGGTCTCGGGTCCCCAGGTCATGGGACGATCGTATCGGGCCGGATGCGCAGGCCACTCTTCCACGAGGGGCCTTTACCATGTGTCCCATAACCGACCCGGAGGAACCGACGTGTCCGATCGCCACCCCATGCAGGAACTCGCCGACGCGGGTCAATCCGTTTGGCTCGACTACATCCGCCGGGATCTCATGGAGACCGGCGAGTTGGACGCAATGATCGATGCGGGACTGCGCGGCATGACCTCCAATCCGTCGATCTTCGAGAAGGCGATCGGCGGCTCCGACCTGTACGACGACGCGATCGGCGCGCTCCTCTCCGATCGACCCGACGCGACCGCGATGGAGATCTTCGAAGCGCTCGCGATCGAGGACATCCGGGCTGCGTGTGATGCCTTTGCGGGGGTGTACGAGGCGACGTCGGGTGCCGACGGATTCGTGTCGCTCGAGGTGGCCCCCGGCCTCGCCCACGACACCGCGGGAACGACCGCCGATGCGAAGCGCCTTTGGGCAGCCGTCGACCGTCCCAACCTCATGATCAAGGTCCCGGCCACCCCCGAGGGGCTCCCCGCCATCACTGAACTCATCGCGGCGGGGATCAATGTGAACGTGACGCTCATCTTCTCGCTGGCCCACTACGAGGCCGTCGCCAACGCCTTTCTCGGCGGCATCGAGCAGAACTCAGAGCCCCACGACGTCGCCTCGGTCGCATCGGTCTTCATCTCCCGCATCGACTCCGCGGTCGACTCCCTCCTCGAGGAGGAAGGGAGTGACACAGCGCTCGGGCTCAGGGGATCGATCGCCGTGGCGAACTGCAAGGCGGTGTACGCCCTGGCCGACGAGCTGTTCGGCGACGACTTCGAGGCCATGTGGGGACGCGGTGTGCGCCCCCAGCGCCCACTGTGGGCATCCACGTCGGCGAAGAACCCGGCGTACTCCGACGTGAAGTACGTGGAGGAACTGGTTGGGGACGGGACGGTCAACACGGTCCCACCCGACACCCTCAACGCCTTCGAGGACCACGGCGTCGTCACGCCGGGCACGGTCGCCGATGGCCTCGGCGAGGCCCGCGCTGCGCTCGCTGCCCTTCCCGGACTCGGCATCGACCTCGACGCCGTGTGCGACGACCTCCGGGCGAAGGGCGTGACGGCATTCGCCGACGCGTTCGATGGGATGCTCCGGGCGATCGACGAGAAGAAGGCGAGATTGCTGGGCTCATGAGCGACCTCAGCGAGCGCATGTGGGCGCGGCTCGAGGCGTGGGAGTCCGATGGGGCCCCCCGGCGCATCTGGGACCATGACCCGACCATCTGGGCCACACCGGACACGCCCGAGATCACGAACCGCCTGGGCTGGCTCGACCTCCCCTCTCGGATGGCAGCGAAGGTGGGGGAGTGGGGGTCACTCGCCTCCGAGGTTGCGGACCGGGGAACGACCGACGTCGTCCTGCTCGGAATGGGGGGTTCGAGCCTTGCCCCCGAGGTGTTCAGCAGCATCGTCCCCGGAGACGGCCCGCGCCTGACGGTTCTCGACACGACGCATCCCGATGCCATTGTCGCGGTGTCCGAGCGGCTCGATCCGGCGACCACGGTGTTCGTCGTGAGCTCGAAGTCGGGAGGCACGCTGGAGACACTCAGCCTCTTCCGCTTCTTCTGGCAGTGGCGTTCGGAAGCCGAAGGCCCTCCGGGGGAGTCGTTCATCGCCGTGACCGACCCGGGTTCGGGCCTGGCTGCGATGGCCGAGGAGCGGGGCTTCCTCGCAACCTGCTTCGCAGATCCCGACGTGGGCGGACGATTCTCGGCGCTCACCGACTTCGGGATGGTGCCGTGCGCGCTCACGGGCGGCGATCCGGCGGCGCTCCTTGCCATGGCAGCGCGGATGGAGGCTGCATGTGGCCCCGACGTGGCCGCCACCGCCCACGTCGGCCTCGACCTCGGCGCATGGATCGGCGAGGCGACGCTCGCCGGTCGCGACAAGCTCACGATCGTGACCTCCGACTCGTTGAGGGCCTTTCCGGCCTGGTGGGAGCAACTGCTCGCAGAGTCGACGGGCAAGCAGGACACGGGCACGGTCCCCGTTCCCGAGGCATCGCTCGGGGACCCGGACTCCTACGGCGATGATCGACTGTTCCTCGTGTACCAACTCGAGGAAGACCCCGCGGTGGCGGGGGTGGAGGCCCTCGAGGAGGCCGGGTTCCCGATCCGAGTGATCCACCTGCTCCAGCGTGAGGAGATCGCCTCGGAGATGTACCGGGCGGAGTTCGCCGTCGCCGCAGTCGGTGCCGTCCTGGGCATCAATCCGTTCGACCAACCCGACGTGGAGTCTGCGAAGGCGTCGGCGCGCGAGCTCATGGAGGGTGATGCTGAGCAGGCTTCGCTGCAGTTCACCGACGTCGCCGACCTCCGCGCCAGGCCCGGCGACTACCTCGCCCTCATGGCGTACCTCCCCATGGATGAGCACGCCGTCGCGAGGTTGGAGCGCGCGGCCGAGGCCCTTGGGGAGGCGCATGGCGTTCCGGTCACGATCGGCTTCGGCCCCCGATTCCTCCACTCGACGGGCCAACTCCACAAGGGAGGGCCGGCGTCCTGCGTCGGCATCCAGGTGATGGACACCCCCGACGTCCATCTCCCGATCCCCGAGACCGACCTCGACTTCGGCACGGTGATCCGTGCCCAGGCAGATGGCGACGCGGCGGTGCTCATCGAACGAGGACGTCGGTTGGCGCGTGTCGCCCTCGACGACCTCCCCGGGGAGTAGTCGGTGTATTCACTGCGGGATGCATAGATCCCTGCTACGGTGCTTCCTCGAAGCCGCACAGGAGGTGCGAGGAACGTGAGCAACATCATCACCACGATCGTCATGGACTCGGGTGTTGTCGCGCGCACCCGACGTCTCACGGGTCTCGGCGGAACGCCGACGTTTGGCCCGTCCCGGCGGCTTCTCACCACGTGATCTGACCCGACTCCGATCTCGCAGAGCCGCCGCACCAACCCCGGCGGCTCTTCTCATTCCGGGCCGCCATGCATCCCGAAGGAATCTCTCGTGAGTCACAACCAACAGATCATCGAAGCAGGGAAGTGCGTCGGCTCGCATGAGGCGTGGCGCTTCTTCTCCGAATCCATACCCGACCAGCAACGTGCCCAACAGATCTGCGCCGACTGCCCCGTGCGGATGGCGTGCCTACGGGACGCGGTCTGCATTGGCGTCGAGTTTGGCGTGTGGGGTGGCGTCATCTTCTGGGATGGCGTTGCCTACCTGAAACGACGGGGACGGGGGCGACCCCGCAAGGACGACCCCGCCGAGCCCGTTCGGCTCGAGCAGCGGGAACTCCGGGAGTTGGTGCGGTCGGCATGACCGAATCGAAGGGGGGCGGGCTGAGCCCGCCCCCCTTCGTCGCGTCTCAGGCGGTTGCAGGGTCGTGGAGGTCGAGTTCCTCGGCGGCCATCGCACGCATCTTGAACTTCTGCACCTTGCCGGTCACCGTCATTGGAAAGGCCTCGACGACCTTGACATGGGAGGGGACCTTGAAATGGGCGATCCGACCCCTGCAGTACTCCCGCACCGCCTCGGCATCGAGGTCGCTGCCGTCCCGGGCGATCACCCAGGCCATCACTTCCTCGCCGAATCGCTCGCTCGGCACCCCGATCACCTGCACGTCGGCGATGTCCGGGTGGGTGTAGAGAAACTCCTCGATCTCCCGTGGGTAGATGTTCTCCCCGCCGCGGATGATCATGTCCTTGATTCGCCCGACGATGTTGACGTACCCGTCGCCGTCCATGATGGCGAGGTCGCCGGTCCGCAGGAATCCGTCCGCGCCGATCGCCTCGGCGGACCGCCCCGGGTCGTTCCAATAACCCCGCATCACGGAGTACCCGCGGGTGCGGAACTCCCCGGTCTCCCCGCGTTCGACGGCTTCGTTCGTCTCGGGGTCGACGATGGCGATCTCCACGTGGGGGTGGACCGTGCCGACCGTCGAGGTGCGTCGTTCGACGCTGTCGTCGGGGAGCGTCTGTGTGCTCACCGGAGATGTCTCGGTCATGCCGTAGGCAATGGTCATCTCCGTTGCGCCCATCCGTTCGATGACTTGGCGCATCACCTCGATGGGGCAGGGCGACCCAGCTATGATGCCGGTGCGCAGCGAAGAGATGTCGTAGGTGTCGAAGTCGGGGTGTTCGAGTTCGGCGATGAACATCGTTGGCACCCCGTACAGGCTGGTGCAGCGTTCGTCTTGCACGGTGCGCAGGACCGTGTCTGCTTCGAATGCCTCGCCGGGGACGACGATCGCGGCGCCGTGGCTGGTGGCGGCGAGGTTGCCGAGGACCATGCCGAAGCAGTGATAGAACGGCACGGGGATGCAGATGCGATCCTCCTCGGTGTACGAACACCGCTCGCCGGTGAAGAACCCGTTGTTGAGGATGTTCCGGTGGGTGAGGGTCGCTCCCTTGGGGAACCCGGTCGTGCCGCTCGTGTACTGGATGTTGATCGGGTCGGTCGCTGAGAGCCCGGTGCTCCGACGTCCCAACTCGTCGTCGGTGGACTCCGGGCAGTCGGCGAGGAATCCCCACTCCGGCGAGTCGAGGAACACCACTCGTTCGAGCGTCGGGATCTCGGGACGGACTTCCGTCACCATTTCCCGGTAGTCGCTCGTCTTGAAGGTGGGGGCGCTCACGAGCATCCGGCACCCCGACTGGGTGAGCGCGTACGAGAGCTCGCTCGTCCGGTAGGCCGGGTTGATGTTCACGAGGATGACGCCGACCTTGGCGGTTGCGTACTGGATGAGCACCCACTCGTACCGATTCGGGCTCCAGATCCCGAGTCGATCGCCCGTGTTGAGCCCCTCGTCGAGGAGTCCCTTCGCGAGGCGGTCGACTGCCTCGTTCAACTCCTGATAGGTCATCCGCACACCCTGATGGGGGACGATGAGAGCGTCCCGATCGGGCCAGCGCGCTGCGGCTCGTTCGAGGTTGGCGCCGATGGTCTCGTCGAGGAGCGGGACCTCCGTGGATCCGAGGGCGTGGGACCTGGCCATGGAACACCCCTTCATGCGTGTATGCATCAAGGCTACGCACTGCCCATCCGGTCGAGACCCGTACACTGCACGCTCCCAGGGCGTTTAGCTCAGCTGGGAGAGCGCTTCCCTTACAAGGAAGAGGTCGGCGGTTCGAGCCCGTCAACGCCCACAGGAATGGCCCCCAATTGGGGGCCATTCCTGTGGGTACTGAGGGGTGACCGATCGGGTGGCGCAGCCAGCGGTCCGATACGGAGGCCACGGAGTGGCCGGAGTTGCGGGCACCGCAGCGGAGCGAGGAGCGCACGCTTGCCCGTCAACGCCCACAGGAGTGGCCCTATGCGTCCCGCACCACTCTGACGAAGTTGAGGATCCGGATGGCGTCACCCTGGGGCCCGTGTCCCTCGGGGTAGTCGGTCGGGTCGCCGGTCTTCGGGTCGCTGCGCTGGGAGCCGGCCCCGTGCACGTCCCTCCAGTCGCCGTTCATGAAGCCGAGGCCCGAGCCGAAGCTCACATAGGCGGCTGCCGCTCCATCGCGGTTCGACCAGTTCTCGTGGGTGGTGCTGCTCCAGTAGTAGGCGTAGTCCGTCTCGCCTTGCTCACTCGTGATCGGCGTGGCGTCGAACACCTCATCGATGGCTGCCGAACCCGTCGTGTGGGGTGACCGCGTGTAGTCCACGATGCTCTGCAGTTCCTTGACGTTGGGGAGTCGCCAGTCGTCGTAGCCAAGGTGGTTCGCCTCGTTGAGGGCTTGGACGTAGGCGAGTGCGTCCTCCCAGTCGAGCCCCTCGGGTTGGTCGACACCGCTGTCGCCCTGTGACCACATGAGCCCCGAGGCGGCGTCGGTGACGGTGCCGTCTCCGTTGTCGACGAAGGCGTTCACGCCGTAGGCGTCGTTCGGCTGCACGCACATGACGTAGAAGGTCTTGTCGCGACCGAGGAGTTGCATTCCGTACCCCTTGATGCGGCCGTCGGCGAAGTTGACCCCGAACAGCAGTTCCTCGTCCTCGGTGCTCACGTAGCGCGTGCTCGAGGCGTACTGGGCGTCGATGATCCGCTCGTTCGCACTCGTGTCGCCGTAGGCGAAGTCGAAGACGCTCGTGTCGATGAACGCGACGAGCCCGGAGGTGTCGCCTCCCTCGTACCCGCTGGGGTCGATGCCGGTGAAGAGGATGAGGGAGTAGAGCTGCTTGATCGTGGGGAGGTCCCACTCGTCGCTTCCGGCGAGCGAGAGGTCCTCGCAGTACGCATTGGCCTGCTCGAAGGTGAGTTTGTCGCCGGCGCCGATCTCACCGTCGCCCCCGGTGTCGGCGGTCTGCTGCCACACGAGACCGGTGACCTCGTCGGTCACGGTGCCGTCGCCATTGCCGGTGTACGCGGGTTGGTTGCCGGTGTGTCCGGCGTCCTGGCCGTAGAAGGCACCACCGGTGGCGGGTTCAGCAATCTTGGTGGTGGCGTTGAAGAAGGATGTCTGGGCGGTGTCGACGATGGCATACGTGAGATCCGCACCGGGCGAAGGCACGGTGGTGCCCGGTGTCGCGTCCTCCGAAGAGGTCGCAGGGGTCGCGATCGGCGAGGTGGTTCCGGTCGTGGTGCCCGGGCTCGCCTCGGTGGAGCCGGCGTCCGACGTCCCGCAGGCGGTCGCGATCAGCATGAGTGCGGCGAGGATGCTGGTGGCTCGAAGTCGCATGCGCTCCTCCAGTGGTTCGTTGCTGGAACCAGCGTGCGCCGCGTTCATGAACGTCGCATGAGTGTCGCCTGAGAATCCGCTCAGGACTGCCCACGACCCCGCGGGGACCGGGTCTCAGCGGGGGTAGACGAGGACTGCCGAGGAGGGGTCGATGATGCCCACCCCTTCGTCGGTGTAGCCGAGTTGGGTCGCCCATGCAGCGGTTGCGCCGCACGCAGCGCAGGTCGTGAAGCCGAACCCCATCCACTCCCCGGAGGTCGGCTTCGGGAGCGGGGGAGCGGCGGTGCGCGTCATGGCCGCCACATCACCGCAGTGGGGACAGGTGAACTCGGCCTGATCGAGTGCGGGCGGAATGCCGTCGGGGACTGCTGCGAGACTCATCTCGTTCTTGATGAGAGCCGCACGAAGGGCCCCTGTCAACTGAACGTCGGATAGGTACGAACGTTGCTCAGCCGGCGCGCCAGAGGCCCCTCGGCACGTGATGGAGCTGCTCCACGCCGTCCTCGGTGATGGCCACGAGCGCCCCCGTCTGCACTCCCGTGCGCTCGTCGGGGGTGATGACGTTGGGCTGCACCACGACCGTCATCCCTGCCTCGAAGATGGTCTCCGTGAGGGGGCCGTTGGGGCGAGAGCGACTGCCGAGGATCGGCTCGAAGTAGCCGCCGCCGAAGCCGTGGACGAGGTCGTCGTAGATCGTGAAGCCGGCGTCCTCGATGACGCCGGACGCCTCCACGACCTCAGCGGGAGTGGCCCCGTGCCGGAGCACCCCGACGATGGCGTCGTAGGCGGCGTCGGCGACTCGTTGGAGTTCCACGTAGTGGTCGGTCGGCTCTGCGGCGATCGTCATGGACCGGAGGACCTGGCCGGCGTAGCCCCACCACGCGGCACTGATCTCGGTGGTGAGCACGTCTCCGGCTTCGAGTCTCCGGGCCGACGGCCACTGCGACGGCACACACCGAGCGGGGTTGGCCATCGATGTCACGCCGAAGTAATGGATGTGGTTCGTCCCACCGAGCGGCAGGTAGGCCGCTTCGACGGCAGCCCCGAGTTCACGCTCGTCTGCTCCCGGCACCGCCGCGTCCTTGAGAGCGAGGATCGCAGCATCGGAGAGTTCTGCGCCGGTGCGCATCCACGCCATCTCCTCGGCGGACTTGATCATCCGCAGCCGGGTGTAGGCACTGCCCAGGTCCACGAGGTCAGCGGCAGCGGCGAGCCGCGCATGGAGCTTCCATCCGATCGGGCCGACGAGTCCCAGGCGCCCGATCCCGGCGCTTTCGAGCGCCTCTACGACGGTGTCCGCGGTGCGGTGGCCACCCCAGTGGACCTGCGCGTTGGCGGCGATGGCCGTGGCGGTGGGGACGTGGTTGTAGAACTGGACCCAGAGCACGTCCTGCTCGGCCGGGCGCATGAGTACGACGGCCTCGCGGGTCGTCTGCCACCCGGTGAGCCAGGGCACCGCGTTCCCAGCGCGGTTGGCGCCGTAGAGGACGATCCCGTCGAGGTCGTGTTCGGCGCAGAGGCCTTCGAGGGCGGTCCTCCTCCGCCCCATCTCGGTCGTGCTGAAGTGCGGCCAATTGCTCATGGTTCCATCCTGCAAACGTTTGTGACACAGGCTACCGTGACCGGATCCACGAGAGGGAGTTGGAGTGAGCGGTATCGCATGGGCGATCGCGGCCGGCGTCGGGTTCGGCCTGTTCCAGGCCGTGAACCGAAGGGCCAACCAGGGTATCGACGCCTATCGGGCGACGTTCGGGCTCTTGCTGGTCGGCACGGTGGGACTGGCGGTCGTCTCGGTGCTCACCCAGGACCTCGACCTCCTCGGCGAAGCGCCGGTCTCCTCGTACCTGTACCTCACGGCGGCGGGCTTCATCCACTTCTTCCTGGGATGGACGCTGCTCGTCCTCGGCCAGCAGAAGGACGGCGCGAACCGCACCGGGGCGACCGTGGCGGCCGTTCCGCTGGTTGCGACGTTGCTCGCGGCGCTGCTCCTCGATGAGCCGCTCACGTTGGCCATCGCAGGCGCGGTGATCCTCGTGGTCGCCGGGATGGTGGTGCTCTCGCTGCGAGGGGGGACGGGCGGGGACCGGTTCTCGGTGCCATGGTTCGGGATCGCGTCAGCGACCACGTGGGGCACCAGTCCGGTGTTCATCCGATGGGGCCTCGAAGGCCTCGATGCCCCGTTGCTCGGCGTGACGATCGGGCTCGCCGCGGCGACCGCCGCGTATGCGGTCGCCCTCACCGTCACGGGACGGTGGAAGGGCGACCCCATACCCAGAGGCAAGGCCATGTGGCTCGGGTTGGCGGGCGTGCTCGTTGCCGTCGCCATCTCGGCCCAGTGGACGTCCTACACCTTCATCGAGATCGCCACCGCAGTGACGCTCATGCAGTTGTCGACGCCCACGGTGATCCTCACCGCGCCATTCATCGTGGGGTTCGAGCACGAGCGCATCACGTTGCCACTCGTACTCGGAACCGGCCTGGTGATGGCCGGTTCGATTCTGGTGATACTGCTGGGCTGAGCCTCAGCGACGCGGACGGGCGACGTTCACATTGATGCGACGACCGTCGATCTCGGAGCCGTCGAGCTCCTCGATGGCGTTGGAGGCTGCATCGGAAGAGGACATCTCCACGAACCCGAAACCACGGGAGCGGCCGGTGTCACGGTCGGTGATGACATTCGCCGAGGTGACCTCCCCGAACGGCTCGAAGGCAGCTCGAAGGCTTTCATTGGTGGTCTGGAAGGAGAGGTTTCCTACGAAGAGGTTGGTGCTCACGGGTGGATCCGATCAATATCGCGTGCCGAACTGACGGGTGTCAGCCCGGTGGCACCTTGTGTGCCGGACAAGACGCTACCCGGATTGGGGAGTTGGGCGGGCGCATCGACCCCCTGAGGTCGATTGCCGTGGAATCACAGGTGTGTAGTTCTACCATCGGGAGCACTTCCCCGATACCAAGGAACAGGTCCCCCAAGTGCCGCGTTTCGACCTCTCCAGCCGGCAGGCATTGAACGACTACCTCGACGCGATCGGGGAGTACGACCTCCTCACGGCAGAAGATGAGATCCGCCTCGCCCGCACCATGGACGAAGGGCTCATGGCCGCCGAACGTCTCGAGTCGGCCAAGCGCCTCAACGCAGCGACCAAGGCGCAGCTGCAAGCACAGGTGGCGGCAGGCCATGCTGCCCGACAAGCCTTCATCAATGCCAACCTCCGGCTCGTCGTCTCGGTGGCCAAGCGGTATACGAACTCGGGGATGAATCTCCTCGACATCATCCAGGAGGGGAACCTGGGCCTCATCCGTGCCGTGGAGAAGTTCGATTGGCGCAAGGGCTTCAAGTTCTCAACGTACGCCACATGGTGGATCCGTCAGGCGATCACCAGGTCGATCGCCGACAAGGGACGCACCATCCGCATCCCCATCCACGTCGTGGACATGATCGCCCAGGTCCGCAGTACCGAGGCGGAGCTGTTCAAGCGCATGGGCAAGAACCCGACCGCCGAGGAGATTGCGCTCCACTCGGGGGTCGAGGAGCGCAAGGTCAGGGAGCTCCTCGACGTGGCCCCGGATCCCGTCTCCATCTTCGAGCCGGTCGGTGAGGACAACGCCGTGCTCGGCGACTTCATCGAGGACGAAGAGGCAGTCTCCCCGTTCGAGGCAGCCGCCTCGGCGCTCAACCGGGACCGCATCGGGGAGATCCTCGAGCGGCTCACCGATCGCGAGCGCGACGTCCTGACGATGCGGTTCGGCCTCGATGGTGGGATCCCCCGCACCCTCGACGAAGTCGGGGCGAAGTTCGAGGTGACCCGTGAGCGGGTTCGCCAGATCGAGGCGAAGGCGCTCGCCAAGCTCCGCCACCCGTCGAACCCACGCCGCCGCGGGGCTCGCTCGCTGGCCGGCTGAGCGGCGGATACCCTTTGGGGGTGCTCCGGCTCATCGGCAACATCCTTTGGCTGATCCTTGGCGGCTTCCAGGCCGCCGTGGCCTACTTCATCGCGGGGATCGTCTGCTTCCTGCTCGTCGTGACGATCCCCTTCGGCGTCCAGGCCTTCAAGCTGGGCGTGTACACGCTATGGCCCTTCGGCACCTCCCTCGTGCCCGCCCCCTCCAACCCAGCCTCAGGGCTCATCGCGCTTGTCGGGAACGTCATCTGGCTCGTCCTGTTCGGGTGGTGGCTCGCCCTCATCCACTTGGTGGCGGCCCTGCTGCACGCGATCACGATCATCGGGATCCCCTTCGCAGTCGCGCACCTCAAGCTCCTTCGGGCCTCGCTTGCCCCGTTCGGATACCAGATCGCTCCCTTCGGCACGGGGGACGGCGTCCGCCCGCTCGGGTGACCCACCGATACGCTGTCGGTGTGGCGTTCTCCGAGATCGATCGCACCCTCCTCCGGGCACTCCTCGCCTTCCGGGTCATCGCGCTCGCCTGGATGGGCGCACTCGTCGTGGTGGCGATCACGTCCGAGTCCGAGACCGACGGAGTCGTGGCGGGCCTCGCGTTCGCACTCGCGTGCGTGACCACGGTGGCTGCGATCAGGGCCATCTCCAAGAACCCCCGGCTCCTGCGCACCCCGTGGTTCCTCGTCGCTGATGGCATTGCTGCCCTCGCCGTTGCCCTCTCCCCGTGGTTCGCTGGAACGGGCGGGGCCTTCTACGGCGGCTATCCGATGGCGTGGATGCTCCTGCTCGCCTTCGCCACCTCGGTCTGGTGGGGAGTGGGCGCCGCGATCACCGTTGTCGCGGTGCAGGTGGCGACGGCCCTCGGCACCGGTCTCGTCGATGCGTCCGGTCTCACCCGGTCCGGCCTCACAATGCTTGTCACCGTCGGTGTGATCGGGTGGGGGTTCGACCTCCTCAGGGATGCAGATCGTGCGCGGGCGGAGTCGGAAGAGGCGCTCGTCGAAGAGCGCGAGCGGGGCATCCGACTCGAGGAAAGAGGGAGGCTCGCCACCGCGCTCCACGACTCGGCCGTGCAGACCCTCGTCGTGCTCCGCCAGCAGGCCGACGACCCCGATCGGGTGCGGGTGCTCGCTCGCCGCCAGGAGCGTGAGCTCCGTCGCGTCATCCAGGGGATCGAGGCACCACCCCCGACCCTGCGAGCCGCGCTCGAGGCAGTCGCCGATGACATCGAGGACCTCCACGTGGTTGCGATCGATCGCGTCTTCGTGGGCGATCACCCCGGTGTCAGCGAGGAGGGCGTGGGAGCGGTTCGGGAGGCCCTCACCAACGCAGCGAAGCACTCGGGCGAACGCACCATCCACCTCTACGTCGAGGCGGGCGCAGACGGAGCCTTGGCGCTCGTGCGTGACCGTGGTGTCGGGTTCGACCCTGCCAATGCCCCGGAAGGTCGGGGCCTCGCCACGTCCATCCGAGACCGCCTTGTGTCGATCGGTGGCCGGTCGATGGTGCGCAGCGTCCCCGGGGAGGGGACCGAGGTGGAGATGGGGTGGCCGCTGTGAGCATCCGGGTGTTCCTCGTCGACGACCACGAGATCGCCAGGGCGGGGCTCAGGGCGCTCCTCGACGGTTTCGAGGTGGTGGGGGAGGCCGATGACCCGATGGCCGCCGTGGAACTCATCCTGGAACGCAGGCCCGATGTCGTGCTGCTCGACGTCCACATGCCCGGGGGAGGAGGGCGGCACGTCCTCGAGCGGGTCCTCGCCGAAGCCGACGATGTGGCGTTCCTCGCCGTATCGGCGTCGGCGAAGCCGGAGGATGTGGTTGGCATGATCCGGGCCGGGGCCCAGGGCTACGTGACGAAGTCGGACGCCGATCGGTCTCGCCTCAACCTGGCCATTCGATCGGTGGCGTCGGGAAGCCCGTTCTTCTCGCCTGCGCTCGCCGGGTTCGTCGCCCAGGCGTTCGACCAAGCCGACGCCGGGGCGATCGATCCCGCCGTGGACTCCCTCACGGGGCGGGAGCGGGAGGTGCTCATCGAGATCGCCAAGGGCTACACCAACCCCGAGATCGGCGAGCACCTCGGCATCTCGCTCAAGACGGTGGAGACGCACGTGACGTCTGTCCTCCGCAAGCTCCAGCTCACGAACCGTCGCGCGGTGATCCGTTGGGCCGCCGAGCGAGGCTTCTGAGCGAAGGGGTCGCCCCGGCGAGGAACGCCCCTGCCACGAAGGCCGCAGCGCCCCACAGCCGGGGAGTGCCTTCGGGAAGCACGAAGCCCTCGAGGAGGATGAACGCAAGGGCGCTGCACATGGCGAGCGCGCCTGCCACGAGTCGCAAGGGATGTGTGACGGCGTTGCCCCGGGAATCGGTCCAGTGCGTGGCGAGGACGAGGAGCAGGGTGAGGAGCCCGACCACGGCGAACCACGCCGGTCGGGTCGCCCACCACCAGCCGGACAGCGGTTCAAGAGTGAGGATCCCCCCACCGAGGGCGAACAGGCCGAGGGCACCGAGGACCATGGCCGTCATGTGCCACACATAGAGGCCCATGACAGAGCCGCCGAGGAGGACCGTCGCCGTCCAGGGGCAGTCACTTCGGAGCCACCGCTCGAGACGCGGCGTCGCCGCCGAGAACAGGCCGACCTGCCCGACGGCGAGGGCGAGAAGGGCCACCGTGGGAGGCGTCGTGTTCGTCACGAGTTCGCCGGGGACGCCGACCATCGACACCGGGTAGGGGCCGAAGGCCACGAGGGCGCCAAGCGTTCCGAACCCAATGGCGGCGAGGCCCAGTCCTTGCCGGGGAGATGGGCGATCGTCCCATGCGTATCCGGCCTGGTGCACGGTGAGCCACACGAACGCGAAGTTGGCCCAGCCGATCCACTCCACGCCGCCAGCGAAGCGCACGACGTCCACCGCGATCGCAGTGGCTGCGCCAGCGGCCACGGCACGGATGCCGAACCGAACATGGAGGCGGTGGGTGAACGGGGCGAGCAGGACGACGACGAGGTACACCGAGAGGAACCACAGGGGCACGAGGGCCACGGTCGCTGCAGCGTCGGCGATCGTCGGGTCGACGGCACCCGAGAGGGCGACGAGGACGGTCCACGTGAGCACGAGCGGAACCGTGGGGGTCATGAGACGGCGGATCCGGGCTCCGACCCACACCCAGGTCGACGTGCCGGAGCGCGTCGCCGCGCGAAGCGACCTTCCGTTCGAGAAACCACCGGCGAGGAAGAAGAGTGGCATCACCTGGAGGCCCCAGGTGAGCCATTGGGTCCATGGAGCCTCGGCGAGTGCGTGGCCGAACGTGGGCGTCCCGGCATCGAGCCAGATGAGCGCCATGAGCCAGTGTCCGAGCACTACGACGAGCATCGATGCGGCTCGGATGAAGTCGACCGAGCGGAGCCGATCCTCGGGTGTCGCGTGGGCTGTGTCTCGGGCCCTGTGGAGCAGTGTCGTCACGTGTGGTCCTTCCATGTCCTGCCTCCAGCATCGGACATGGGGGCCTTCGCGACCATCGGGTGGTTCCCCGAGGCGACCTCAGGGTGGATTCGGGGTCAGTGGGATGAGGGGGCGTCGAGTTGCCACACGATGAACGCCCCTGCGCCGAGCCACGTGACGACTGCGAGCTGTGAGAGCAGGGCCCAGCCTGCCAATGGGACGAACACCCATGCAGCGGCCGTTGCGAGGCCGAGCGCGACCCAGTCGAGGCAGATCCAGGTGAATGTCGCCGAGAGGCGCCGGCCCCGGAAGAGCAGCCACGGAGTGCCTGTCGACATCACCAGCTGGACCGCCCAGAGCCCTGCCACCAGGCCCCATCCCCGTTCGTCGACGATCCACCACCCGGCGATCCCCACCGAAACGAGACGAAGGAGGGTGAGCGCTCCGAGGCCGCTGCGACCCGGTACCCACCCGGGTCGGTCGAGGTCGGCGAACCATCCCTCGCGATCGACGCCGCCGAGGAGGGTGAGTACGCCTGCCGCGGTGGTGATGAGGAGCACGATCGACGGCATGTGCCGAGCCTAGGGCCGTCGCCCTATGCTCCCGACATGCCCACTGTCGGGGAGTTCGTCCAAGCGTTTCGCCCGATCACGTCGCAGGCGGCGACATGGGATCCGGTGGGACTCCAATTCGGCGACCCCAACGAACCCGTCTCCTCGGTCGCCGTCGCCCACGAGGTGAGCGACGCGCTCGTGGGACGCCTCGAGGCCGACCGCCCCGGACTCCTCGTGGCGTACCACCCGCTGCTGTTCCGCCCGGCGTCCTCCCTCGTGTCTGGTCCGTCGCCGCCCGGGCGTGCATTCCGGCTCATCGCTGCGGGCGTGGCGCTCCTCGTGGTCCATACGGGATGGGACGTGTACCCCGGCGGCACCGCCGATCGCCTTGCGGCGACGCTCGGGCTGGCTGACGTGACGCCGTTTGGCATGCAATCGGGCGACGAGGCCCGCAAGCTCGTCACGTTCGTCCCCGCCTCCCATGAGTTGGCTGTGGTCGAGGCGCTCGCCGCGACCGGGGCCGGTCGGATCGGCGACTACGCAGGGTGTGCGTTCTCGTCCGATGGCTCGGGGATGTTCACTGCGCCGGCGGACGGCACTCCCTTCGTGGGCGGGGCTGGGGAGACGTCGAGAGTCGATGAGCGGCGCCTTGAGATGGTCGTGCCCACGGGCGGGATCGAAGCGGCGGTGAGGGCCCTCCTCACGACCCACCCCTACGAGGAACCCGCCTTCGACGTGGTGCCCATCGATGGCCCCCCTCGGTTCATCGGACGCGTCGGCGAGGTGGAATCCATCACGCTGGGCGCCCTCGGAGCCCGCCTGGCCGATCGCCTCGGATTCGACGGAGTGCGCATCGCAGGGGATCCCGACCGCACGGCGGGCCGTGTCGGCGTCGTGCCGGGGTCCGGAGCCGACTTCATCGGCTCAGCGAGGGCAGCGGGAGTTGAGGTGCTCGTCACCGGTGATGTCGGACACCATCGCGCCCAGGCTGCGCTCGACGCAGGCCTTGCGATCATCGATGTCGGCCACATCCCCGGGGAACGTCCCGGCGTCGGCGCCCTCGTGGAGGAGACGCGATCGCGCCTCAACGTTCCCGTGCTTGACTGCACCGACCTCGACCCGAACCCGTGGGAGACCCCGTGAACGAGTTCCGTTCGCTCGCCGACCTGCTCGACCTCCAAGCGCTGGACAGTGCCATCGACCGCCTCCTCGACGAGCGGTCCGGGCTCCCGGAGCTCGAGCGCTTCAAGGCGGCGCACCAGACGGCCACCGAGATCGGCGCCGACCTCGCCCGCCTCGAGGGTGAGCTTTCCTCGACCCGCCTCTCCCTTGACAAGGAAGAAGGCGAGCTCGAGATCCTCGAGGAGAAGGCGGCGATGACCGAGCGTCGTCTCTATGCCGGTGGGATGAACGCCCGGGAGACCGAGCACATGCAGGCTGACGTGTCGATGCTCAAGCACCAGGTGGGGGAGAAGGAGGAGGCGGTCCTCGTCCTCATAGACGAGCGGGAGACGCTCGAGGAGCAGGTGGCGGCCCGATCGAACGACCACGAGGAGGCGATGGCCGCCAAGACCGAGCTCGAGGCAGCGATCAAGGAGGCGTGGGGTCGGATCGATGCAGAGATCGGCCGTAAGGAGGCCCGCAAGGCCGAGCTCGTCCCGTCCATCGATCCCGAGCTCGTCGAGTTGTACGAGGAGAGCCGGGCTGCCCATGCAGGTGTGGCCGTGGGGCCCATGGAACACGACACGTGTGGGGCCTGCCATGTGGGGTTGAGCCCGCGGGAGGTCGCGATCCTCAAGAAGGAGGAGTTCCCGCGCTGCGTCCACTGCAACCGCCTGCTTGTCGTCTGAGATGCTCCTCTGGCACCTCGCCGGCACGCTGTGGCTGTTTCGCTGGATCTTCCGTGACCCGGGTGTCGACGTGCGGTACCTGGCCCTGGGCGCCGTCCTCCCCGACCTGATCGATCTCCCCTCCTCGTTCGTCCCGGGTGTCGACGGACGGGCGTGGGCCCACAGCCTCACCTTCGCGTTCGTCCTCATGGCCGCGGTCCTCCTCGTGCTGCGCAGGGGCTCCCGAAGGAAGCGATGGATGGCACTCGCAGTGGGGGTCTTCTTCCACCTCCTCCTCGACGCCATGTGGGTGGAGGGCGAGACGTTCCTCTACCCATTCCTCGGGTTCGAGTTCACCCCCGGAGGGGACTCCTGGGGGGCCGGCGGGGCCAACCTCGCCTCGTGGTGGACCTGGCTCGGGGAGGCCGCCGGGCTCCTCTACGGCTGGTGGGTGTGGGTTCAGTCGGGGCTCGGCGACGCCGGGCGTCGAGCGGCGTTCCGAAGCACGGGCGTCCTGGTTCCACTCGAGCGGGATTCCGATCTACCCTGATCGGTCGATCGACCCCCGAGGAGACCGTGACCACCTTCGCCTACTTCGCCGGCCACGAGCAGTGGCACCCCGAGCAGCTCGTCCGCCACGCCGTCCTCGCCGAGGAGGCCGGGTTCGACATGATCATGGTGTCCGAGCACTTCCACCCATGGGTGGACGATGCGTCTGCCTCGGGGTTCGCCTACGCCACGATCGCGGCGATGGCGCAGGCGACCGAGCGGGTCGAGTTCTGCACCGCCGTCACGACCCCGCTCTTCCGCTTCCACCCGGCCATCGTCGCCCAGGCCTCGGCGACGCTCGACCGCATCTCGGGTGGTCGGTTCCGGCTCGGCGTGGGCACCGGCGAGAACATCAACGAAGGGCCGCTCGGCTACGAGTTCCCGAACTACTCAGGACGTGCCTCGCGGATGCGAGAGGCACTCGAGATCATGCGTCGCCTCCTCGACGGCGAGAAACTCACCTTCGAGGGCGAGCACTACGTGACCGACCGGGCGAAGCTCTACTCCCCGCCGATGCGACGGGTCCCGATCTACATGGCTGCTGGTGGTCCGAAATCGGCGGCGCTCGCAGGTGAGATGGCCGACGGGGTCATCACCTCGGTGAAGGACCCTGCCGAGACGGTCGAGCGCGTGACCGACCCGGCCAGGGTGGCCGCCGAGGAGCATGGCAAGGGGACCCCAACGGTGTGCGCGTCGCGCTGGACCGTGCACGCCAAGGACATGGACGAGGCTTGGGACGCCCTGTACTCCTGGCGTGGGCTCCGGGCCCCCGGGCGCCTCGAGGCAGTCGATCCCCAGACCCTCCGCGAGCGGGCCGACGAGCTGCCCCGCGAGGAGGTGCTGGGCCGGTACTCCCTCTCGTACACCCCCGACGAGATCGTCGAGACCTACCGCCCCCTCGTCGAGAACCTCCACGCCGATGTCGTCACCATCCAGATGGCGTCCCTCGACCAAGAGGGCCTCATCGCCACGCTCGGCGCCGAGGTGCTCCCCGCGCTCAGGGAAATGGGCTGACGGCGGCCGGGATTCCGTCGCTCCACCGTCGTAGGGTGGTGGCGTGACCCAGCACTTCGCACCCAGGTTCTTCGGGTTCTTCCGTGACCTGGCCGCGAACAACGACCGCGAGTGGTTCAAAGCCCATCAAGACGAGTACGAGCGGTACGTCCGCGAACCGGCGCTCGACTTCATCGCAGACTTCGAGGCGCGCCTCACGAAGATCTCCCCGCACTTCGTCGCCGACACCAGGAAGGTCGGCGGTTCGTTGTTCCGCATCCAGCGGGACACGCGGTTCAGCAAGGACAAGACGCCCTACAAGGAAGCGACGGGCATCCAGTTCCGGCATGCGGCGGGCAAGGATGCCCATGCCCCTGGCTTCTACCTCCACCTCGAACCGGGGGAGTGCTTCGCGGGCGTCGGCCTGTGGCGGCCCGAGACGAAGGTCGCGTATGCCATCCGGGAGCGAATTGACGCCGAACGAGCCGAGTGGAAGCGGGCGACCCGATCGGAGCGTTTCACCGAAACCTTCGAACTGGTTGGGGATTCCCTCGTTCGTCCGCCGAAGGGGTACGACGAGGGCCACCCACTCATCGAGGATCTCAAGCGCAAGGACTTCATCGCCTCCCACCGCCTCACGCAGAAGCAGGTGACCTCTGCCGGGTTCATCGATGAGTTCGCCGAGATGTGCGCGGCGGCTCGTCCCTTCATGCGGTTCCTCTGCCGGGCCGTAGGAGTGCCGTTTGACAAGGGCGACGCCTGACGGAGTCGCCGTTTCGTCTGCGGGGAGCCGACCCGCACGCGGGCGAGGGGCCCGAAGGCCCCTCGCGTTCCACCAACTGAGTCGGATCGATTAGTCGTCGAGGGCGAGGTGGACGTCCCTGGCGATCTCCACGGAGAAGGGCTTGGCCTCTTCGCGGGTGGGAATGAGCACGCTGAGGACGCCGTTGTCGTAGCTCGCCTTCATGGCGCCCGCGTCGAGGCTGCGGCCGAGGCGGAGCTGGCGGCTGTGGCGGCCAGCGGGACGTTCCCGGACGAGCCAGTTCACGTCCTCGGTGTCCTCCCACGGGCGCTCGACGGTGACGGTGAGCACCTGGTTCTCGACGGTGAGGGAGATGGCGTCGGGGTCGATGCCGGGCAGGTCGAAGCGGACCATGTAGTCGCCGTCGCGCTCGAACACGTCCATCGGCATCGTTCCGCTGCCGGGCATGCCCTGCATCATCCGGTCGATCTCGGCGAAGGGGTCGAAGAGTCGCATGTGCTGAACCTCCTTGTGATGTCAGTCGCCTGTTGGCGAGAAACCTAAGTGTAGATAACTCAGATTTTATCCATCAGGAGGACCGTGTCAAGGAAGATCAGCTCTCGAGTTGGCGCGCGGCGAGGTCGCGCGAAGTCGCGGATGACGTGGCGGAACGTGGTGCGTTCATCGGTGTCCCAGGGGAGTGCCGACCTGGTGCGAATCTACCGGCGGCCGAGCGGGTGACCGGGGTGCATCAGGGTCCTACCCTTGCCGGCATGCGCAACGTGCTTGCTGTCCTGTTCGGACTCATGGGTGGGTGGTTCGTTGCCGAGGGCGTGCGGAGCCTCCTCGGCGACGGCGTGTCCCCGTCGCTCGCCGAACTCCGCTCTTTGGGGCTCGGGCCGTGGACGTCGGTGGCCGAAGCGATCGGCCTCGACCCGGCGGGGTGGGTGGTCGCCGTGGGCATCATCCTCTCCGGACTCTTCTCGCTGGCCGCAGCATTCACGATCATCGCCGGGTGGGGCGGCCTGGCCTATGGGCTCGGCGTCGTTGCCTGCGTCACGATGCTCTGGTACGCGCCGGTCGGCACGTTCGTGGGCGTCGGCGCGGGCATCGGGTTGGTCGTCCCAGCGATGCGGGTCTCGATCCGCGGGAAGCGCTGATCACCAGATCGGCCACGGCACCGCTGGCCGGTCGGTCGGCGGGAGCGGATGCATGGGGTCCTCGACGAGCGTGGCGGCGCGTTCGGCGAACACATCTGCCTCTTCGGCCGTGAGCAGTTCCTCGATGCGTTCGTGCAGGTGGTCGAGGCCCGTTCCGAGTCGGACGAGAGCCTCATCGAGTCGCTTTGGCACCTGACGGCCCGCAAACCCCCACAGCACGGTGCGCAGCTTCTCCTCGACGTTGAAGGTGAGGGCGTTGTCGATGGCCCAGATCCGGTCGTGGCCTTCCTCCTTGAGCAGGTGTCTGACCTTGCGGTCGGCGTTGTCGCAGACGACGTCGAGAAGGGCGATCTCCCACAGCTGATCATCGAGCTCTGGCTCGAAGAGGGCGCGGGCGTCGAACGCAGGATCTTCAGGCACGAAGCGCTGTGCCGAGCCCGGGCCATGGGGGCCGTCCACGATTCGGGTCTCGGGCACGACCCCAAGCCCCATCACCTGGTCGACCTCGGAGGTGAGGACCTCCCGAAGGGGGAGGGTGCCGAGGGGGAAGTCCCATAGGGGGCGCTCGCCGCGCGACGGCTTGTAGACCACGAAGTCACCCGACTCAGTGACCGCGAGGAGTGTGGCATTCGAGGCGTGGGGGAGGAGCCCCACGACCTCGGCGATCGCCCACTCCGACATCAGTCCACGTGGTAGCCGTTGGTGGATGGGCAGCGATGCCCAGCCGGGTCCATCGGCAGGCGGCAGCGCTCGCAGAGTGCCCGCCCCGATTGGACGACCTCCGCAGCCCGGGTGGCCATGGCCTGGAGCTGCTCGGGCGCGACCTGGCACGAGACGGCGAGCTGCCCATCGCTCGACTCAACCTCGAAGTGCACGAGCTCGCGGGCGTCCGAGGCGCGGAGGGTGATGGTGCCCACCCGGAAGGCGAACGTGTCGGGAGCGGTGTCGCCGAGGCGTGCGAGGACCTGGGCAACGGCGTCGGGATCGGGCGCGATGGAGGCTTCGAGGAGCAACGCCACGGAACGTTCAGCGAGGTCGGCGACCTGCTGCTTCTCGGCGAGATACCAATGCGTGATTCCCCCGGCAACGATGTGGACGAAGAACGTCCGGTTGCCCGGTTCGCCGGCGGCGCCGGCCTCCAGGTGCTCTGCGGGACCGAGGTCCTCGGGGGTCATGCGTGCCTCCTGTTCACGGCGAGCACCATGGGCCCGCCCCGTCGTCCGAGGTGGATCGTCGAGACGGAGGCGGGCGAAACCATGATGCGTTGGAAGAGATCGAGTGGCTGGCCCAGGTAGTGGCTGAGCACTGCCTTGATGATGTCGGCGTGGGAGCAGACGGCGACGTGGGCCCGGCCGTGATCGGCGGCAATGCCCTCGATCGCCGCGACGGCGCGCTGCTGGGCCTCGAGGAGGGACTCGCCGTCCGGGAACCGCATGCGTGACGGGTGGTGCACCACCTGATCCCACGCCTTCAGCTTCCGCAGTGAGGCAAGCGTGCGTCCCTGCCACGCGCCGAAGTCCACCTCCTGGACGTCGGTGAGCACCTCGGGGGTGCGGGCGTGCGGCTCGGCGACGATCTCGGCGGTCTCTGCGCATCGTTGGATGGGTGAGGTGTAGACCGCTCCGAGGCGGGGCGACCGAAGGAGGTCGCGCGCGCCTCGTGCGAGAGCCCGCCCTTCCTCGGCGAGGCCGACGCCCGGAAGGCGCCCCGTGAGCTTCGTGCCGGTCTCGGGGGTGGGCGCGTGGCGGACGAGGTGGACAACGGCCATGGCGGACGAGGGTACCCCGCCCACTCGTGCATGGCCGCGGTCAGGCGATGCGAGCGGGCATGGGTTCGCCGGCGAGTCCGGCCAACAGGTTCTCCGCGGCGAGTTCGCCCATACGGGCTCGGGTCCGGAACGACGAGGAGCCGAGGTGGGGGATGACGAGACAGGAGGGAGTCCGCACGAGTGGATGGTCGTGGGGGAGCGGCTCAGGATCGGTCACGTCGAGGGCGGCGTACCGTATCCACCCCTCGTCGAGTGCCTGGACGAGGGCGTCGGTGTCGACGATCGGTCCGCGAGCGATGTTCACGAGGCCAGCGCGTGGTCGCATCATGCGTAACTCGCGCTCGCCGATGAGGCCGAGGGTCTCCGGGGTGAGCGGGGCGGCGACAACGACGTGGTCGGACCGGCTGAGAAGCTCGTCGAGCCCCACTCGCTGCCCGAGGGGACTCGGGTCGGGTCGGCGGCGGGTGAAGAGCACCTCCATGTCGAACCCCTGCGCCCGTCGGGCGATCGCCTCGCCGATGCGCCCCATGCCGACGATGCCCAGCGTGGTGTGGTGGAGGTCACCTCCGAGGAACAGGTCGATGGTGAAGTCGCCCCAGTCGCCACTGCGAACGTGGTCGATGCCCTCTTCGAAGCGTCGGGAACCCGCGAGGAGGAGGCCCCAGGCGGTGTCGGCGGTGGTCTCGGTGAGCACGTCGGGGGTGTGGCCGACGGCGATGCCCCGCCTGCGGCAGGCATCGAGGTCGATGTTGTCGACCCCAACGGCGAACTGGGACACGACGCGAAGCCGGGGGGCCGCGTCGAGGAGGCTGTCGTCGACCCGGGTCGTGAGCGTGCAGTACAGGCCGTCGATGTGGGGAAGGTGTTCGGCGAGCGCGTCGCTCGTTGCGAATCCGAGTCCCTCCCACACGGTGACCTCGCATCGCTCGCGCAGCAGGTCGACTGCGGGCCCCGGAGGGTCGAAGGTGAGGTACACCCTTTCCATGCCCCGAGTATGGCTCAGGCAAGCAGGGAGGGGTCGTTGTTGCGGATCGAGTTCACCGAGCGAGAGACCTCTCGGTGAGCGAATGAGGGGCCGAGGGCTGCGGCCTCCAGAATCGCGCGGGCGGCGTCCGGTGCTGTCTCCTCCCGATCGAGCCAGTCGTCCCAGAGATCCTCGGGCAGGTGCAATGGCATCCGGTCATGGATGTCAGCGATCGCCTCGGATGCGGGTGCGGTGATGATCGTACAGGTGCGCAGTTCCTCGCCAGACTCGGGGTCGGCCCAGCGCGACCACAGGCCGGCGAACGCAAAGCGGCCACCGACTCGTTCGACGAAGTGGGGCTGTCTTCCGTCGTCCTCGACGGTCCACTCGTAGAAGCCGTCGGCAGGGATGAGGCACCGCCGGTATCTGAGGGCGTCCCGGAACGCCGGCTTCGAGTGCACGGTCTCCATCCGAGCGTTGATGTGGAACGGGTGGCGTGCCTTCGCCCAGTGGGGAACGAGGCCCCATTGGAACGTGCCGAGGAGGCGCTCGGCGCGGTGCTCGGCGGCGGCGAGGATGGGATCGGTGGGGGCGACGTTCCAGCTCGGTTCGATCGGGTCGCCCACGATCCGAGCGGCGTGGAGGAACGCCGCGTAGTCGTCGACGGACCCAGCGAGCACGAATCGGCCACACATCTTGCTGAGGCTAGGTCGGGAAGCTGTCTCGGCGGACGGGGCCTGGTTCTACTCGACGAGCAACGGGTTGTCGCCAAAGCCGAGTTGCCAACCCACAAGAAGGATGATGCCGAAGAGGATGGCGGCGGCGATGAGGCCGATGAGCCATTCGGGGATGCGGGGGCGATCCGGCATGTCCTCAGGCTACGAGCCTCGGGGTGTAACGGCGGGGACCACGCCACAACGGCGATCGGGGCCCCGAAGGGCCCCGATCACGAGTGCGAGTTCGCCTGTAAGCCGGATTCTGTACCGGGTTGCCCCGGCGGTGGCCATCTCTCTGGGACCGCCATTGCTGGACGGCCTCGTGCAACCCACCTGGGACGTAGCGGGCGGGCCACCCTGTCCCTGCTTGGTCTTGCTCCGGACGGGGCTTGCCTGGCCACCCCGGTCACCCGGGATGCCGGTGGGCTCTTACCCCACCCTTTCACCCTTGCCTGTGCGCTCTCGCGCCATCGGCGGTCTGCTCTCTGTTGCGCTTTCCATCGGCTCGCGCCGCCTGGGGGTTACCCAGCGTCCTGCCCTGAGGAGTCCGGACTTTCCTCGACCGTTTCCGGCCGCGGCCACCCGGCGAACTCGGCGCCGAGTCTACGGGGCGGTGCGCCGGTGGGCGACCCAGCCTCCGACGCCGCCGAGCACGACGCCGAGGATGACGAACAGGGTGCGGGTGGTTGCCGGGGCGGGAGACCCGTCGAGGACTGAGAGCAGGGTGATCGAGCCGGTGAAGAGGACGCCGCTCACGGCTCCATTGAAGACCCGCGCGAGCGAGACGCGTCCGCCCGTGTAGCCCGCGGCGAGCGCGCCTGCGACGGCGCCGACTGTGATGGCTCCGATTGGGTCATCGCCAGTGCCGGTGAGCAGTTGGACGACCCAGATCGCGATGGCGATGAGTGCTGCGACGAGGAACCCCGCGGCGATGCCGAATACGACCCCGAACAGGTGGAGGCGCATCAGGCGAGGAGGTCGTCTTCGAGGATGTCCTCGATGGTGAGGCGCCACCCCATGGGAAGGTCCCACCGATGGCATCCGGCGAGCATGTGCTCGAGGTAGCCATGGTCGGGCTCGCCGTCCGAGCCCCCTTCCACGACGTGCGTGTGCACCCGGTACCGCTTCCCCTCTCGGTCCACCGCAGAGAAGGCGGAGGAGGGGGTCCGACCGTTCTCGGCCTCGGCGGCGTCGATGGCGGCGAGATCGGACCCGGACACCTCGAAGAGCGCACCCCAGACCGTGTTGGCCTCCTCGGCGACGACCGTGGGGATCGCCCCCTCCCAGCGTCCCTCTGCGGTGCGATAGAGCATGCGGGTTTCGGGGAGGTGCGCAATGAGGTGGAAGCGAGCGCCTGGCGCCACCCGATCGATGACCTCGGGATCGATCATCGAGGTGTACGCGAAGTAGTACGCCATGGGGTCCTTGGTCGGGTGGGACGATTCTACTTCGGGGCGTCGGCCCGGGCATGCGTCCGGGTGCGCCTACCATCCCGCAACCGACGACCCGGGAGACCAACCGTGGACTGGCCGCAGACGCTCGGCAAGCTCGCCAGCGGCATCGACATCACCCGCATCGAAGCCCGCGACGCCATGCGGGCCGTGATGGCCGGTGAGGCAACCCAGGCGCAGACGGCTGCACTCATCGTGAGCCTCCGGATGAAGGGCGAAACGGTGGAGGAACTCACCGGCCTCGTCGAGGCAATGCGAGAGGCCTCGGTGAAGTGCCCCGTGGCCCCGCCCGTGGTCGATGTGGTCGGCACCGGCGGTGATCGCTCTGGCACATTCAACATCTCGACGACGGCGGCATTCGTGGTCGCAGCCGCGGGGGCCCGGGTCGCCAAGCACGGCAACCGGTCGGCCTCGTCCAAGGCGGGTGCCGCCGACGTGCTCGAGGCCCTGGGGTACCCTCTCGACCTCTCGCCGGAGCAGACGGCCTCCCTCATCGAGGAGACCAACTTCGGCTTCCTGTTCG
This sequence comes from uncultured Acidimicrobiia bacterium, assembly GCA_964600365.1. Lineage (GTDB taxonomy): Bacteria > Actinomycetota > Acidimicrobiia > Spongiisociales > JAENVV01. The sequence goes on along the minus strand of CAZRJG010000001.1, from coordinate 20,534 downwards.
CCCCCGGCTACCACCCATCGATGCGCCATGCGGTGCCGGTGCGCAAGGAACTCGGCATCCCGACGGTCTTCAACTTCCTCGGACCGCTCACGAACCCCGCCGGAGCGACGAACCTCGCCGTGGGGGTGAGTGATGGTGCGATGGCCGAGAAGATGATCGAGGTCCTGCGCAACCTCGGAGCCGAGAACGCGTTCGTGTACCACGGCCAGGACGGTCTCGATGAACTCTCGATCGCAGCGCCGTCGTTCATCCATCGGCTCCGTGAGGGTGAGATCACCGTCGCAGAGTTCACCCCCGAGGACTTCGGGGTGGATCGCGGGACGATCGACGACGTGGCCGGTGGGGACGCCGAGGTGAATGCGGGGATCCTCCGTTCTGTCCTGTCGGGGGAGCGGGGACCCAAGCGCGACATCGTGCTCATCAATGCGTGTGCGCCCCTCGTGGCGGCGGGTCTCGCGACGGGGTTCGTCGATGGCGTGCGCTTGGCCCGGGAGACGATCGACTCCGGGACGGCGTCGGTAACCCTCGATCGGGTCCTCGAGCGGGCCCGGGCACTCGCGGGGTGACTGCCGAGGAGCTCCTCGAGGCACTTCGCACCGAGGGGTGCCGCATCACGGGTGCCCGGCGGGCCATCTGCGCAGCCCTCGCAGAGAACCCGGGTGCCCACCTGTCCGCAGCGGGACTGAAGGAGGAGGCGGAACGTCGGTCGGGGGGTTCGATCGACCTCTCCACGGTGTATCGCACCATGGAGGTGCTCGAACGAGTCGGGCTGCTCGATCATGTGCACACGGGGCAGGGTGTGACCGTCGTTCACACTGCCGACGAGCCACACCACCACCTGAGCTGCCGGGTGTGCGGGGCTGTGGTGGATGTCGATGCAGGCGTCGTGCGTGCTGCGCTGGGACCCGTCGCCCAAGCGCACGGATTCGCCGCGGACACCCTGCACTTCGCCCTCGTGGGGACGTGCGAGGGGTGCCGCGAGGGATCCATTTAGGGATTGTTGTCCGCCAACCCCCATCCGTACACCCGTCCGGGCCGTACTGTCCACGAGATGCGTAGTCGCCTCGTCCCCACCCTCGTCCTCGTCCTCGCCCTCGCCCTCGGGGCGTGTGCGGCGACGCCGGGTGGGCCCACCACCTCGGCTTCCTCGGTCATCGAGGTACCGGTGGCACCGGACTCCGAGGCACCGGACCCCACGGTGGTGGACTCATCGATGACCTCGGAGGCGACGGAGGAGGACGTCCCGGCGTCCACCACGCCACCCGTCCCCGATGGGCCACCTGCTCCCGACTTCACCCTCGCCCTCGCCGACGGCCGTTCGTTCACCCTCTCGGAGGAGGCGAAGCCGGTCTTCATGATCTTCTGGGCCGAGTGGTGAGGCTCCTGCCAGCGGGAGTTGCCCGTTGTCGACCAACTTGCACAGGAGTTCGGTGACCAGGTCACCTTCGTGGCCCCAGCCTGGAAGTCCTCCTTCGATCGGGCGCTCACCAAGGCGGTCGAGCTCATGCCGTCGGGTGTCGTGGAATGGGGCCTCGACGCCACCGAGGAGGTGTTCGCCCTCTACGGCGTGACCTACCAGCCGGCCGGGGTGATGATCGTCGATGGCGTGATCATCGATCAGTGGCCGGGTGGGCTCGGGGAGAAGGCCCTTCGCGAGCGGGTCGAACACCTCGCCTCCTTCGCTGGCTGACTCTTCCTGCAAAGCCGTCGCAACTAGGTAACCTCGGAGCATGCACATCCCTGACGGCTTCCTCAACGCAGCCACCTCGATCGGCACCGGTGTCGTCGCGGCGGGTGGCGTCGGTGCCGCCCTCCGCCAGACCGGCAAGACGATTGCTTCCGACAAGCGGATCCCACTCGCTGGGATCACTGCGGCTGTCATCTTCGTGCTGCAAATGCTCAACTTCCCCGTCGCGCTCGGCACCTCCGGGCACCTGCTCGGCGGTGCACTTGCCGCCATCCTGCTTGGCCCGTGGATGGGTGTGCTGGTGGTCACGGTGGTGGTTGCGGTACAGGCACTCATCTTCGCCGATGGTGGTGTGAGCGCCCTGGGCCCCAACGTGTTCAACATGGCCATCGTCACGGCACTCGTCGGGTGGGCCGCATTCCGACTGGTGCGGTCCGTGACCCCCAAGTCGCGTTGGTCCGTGCTCACCGCCACATTCGTCGCCGGTCTCCTCTCGGTGGTTGCGTCGGCGCTCTCGTTCTCCATCCAGTACGCCCTCGGTGGCCAAGGTGGTGCGCCGCTCGGAGCCGTGTTCGGGGCTATGGCATCGGTCCACGTCCTCATCGGTGTCGGTGAGGGCATCATCTCCTTGGCGATCATCGGAGCGCTCCTCTCAACCCGGCCCGACCTCGTGGCCGGAGCCGCCGATCTCCGCGGTGCGTCGGTCGGCTCTTCTCGGGGGACGGTGATCGTCGGGGCCCTACTGGCCACGTTGCTCGCCTTCGGCGTCGCGCCATTGGCCAGCGGTGATCCCGATGGCCTCGAACGGGTGGCGATCGACCTTGGGTTCGTGGACACGGCCGCGGACCCCGGGACCGTCTCGAGTCCTCTCGCCAACTACGTGGTCGATGGCCTCGGGGACAGCGCGCTCTCCATAGGCCTCGCCGGTGTGGCAGGGGCGGTCGTGGTCGCGCTTCTCGCGTGGGGGATTGCCCGGGTCGTCCGACGTGGGAACCCAGCTTGAGCCAGTTCCACACCCACACGCTCTACGTGCACGGCCACAGCCCGGCGCACCAGCTCCCTTCCCATGTGAAGGTGGCGGCACTCCTCGTGTTCCTGCTCGGGGTGGTCTCGACCCCGAGGGAAGCCTTCTGGGCGTTCGGGGTACATGCACTCCTGCTTGCGGCGGCGGCTCGGTCGGCCCAGCTCACCATTGGCTTCATGGTCCGTCGAATGCTCGTGGAGGTACCGTTCGTGCTGTTTGCTGCATTCCTCCCGTTCGTGGGGCCGGACCCTCGGATCGACGTCCTCGGGATCGGGTTGAGCCAGGAAGGGCTCTGGGGTGCGTGGTCGATCCTCGCCCGGGCAACACTCGGCGCAGGTGCAGCGGTGTTCCTCGCCGCCACGACCGAGGTCCCCGACATCCTCGCCGGGCTGTCGCGCCTGAGAGTGCCGGCAGTCCTCGTTGCGATCGCCGGGTTCATGGTGCGCTACCTGGATGTGCTCGCCGACGAGCTGAGTCGCATGCGGACGGCGGCCGCCGTCCGTGGGTTCCGCCAGCGGGGGAGGGGTGCGCTCAAGGCGCTCGCCTCGGTGGCCGGATCGCTGTTCATACGTGCATACGAGCGGGGTGAGCGGATCCATGCAGCGATGCTCGTCCGCGGCTTTCGGGGCGTCATGCCCACTCCGTTCACCGTGCCGGCGGTCGCCATCGATTGGACGAGGGGGCTGATGCTCCCGGTGGTCGGCGTGGCCGCCGCTCTCCTGGCGGTGCTGTGGTGAGCGTCGTCTCGGCCGAAGGCCTCCAATTCGAGTACCCGGGAGGGGAGGCTGCCCTCCGCGATGTCTCCTTCTCCATCGAGCCCGGAGAGCGGGTGGCCCTTCTGGGCCCCAACGGTGCAGGGAAGACGACGCTGGTCCTCTCACTTCTCGGAGTCCTCTCGCCGGCGAGCGGCACCGTGAGGATCCAGGGAGAGCGCATGGACGAGGAGCATGCCTTCGAGCTCCGTCGCCACCTTGGTCTCGTGTTCCAGGATCCGAACGACCAGTTGTTCATGCCGACCGTTCGAGACGATGTGGCGTTCGGTCCCGCCAACTACGGGATCGTCGGTTCGGAACTCGAGGAGGTCGTGGACAGGGCCCTGGAGCGGGTAAGCGCTTCACACCTCGCGCACCGGGCGCCGCACCACCTCTCGGGTGGGGAGCGGAGGAGGGTGGCGATCGCCGGTGTGCTCGCCATGGATCCGGCCGCGCTCATCATGGATGAGCCCTCGAGTGGCCTCGACCCGGCGGGCATGCGCGAGATCACCGACCTGCTACGCGATCTGCCCCAGACACTCCTCCTCGTCACCCACCACTTGGACCTCGCCGAACGGCTCTGCGACCGGGCCCTCGTGCTCGACGGGGGCCGTCTCGTCCACGACGGTCCCCTCAGTGAGGTGCTGGGCGATGAGCGGTTCCTCTTCGAGCACCGTCTCGCCTGAGCTCACGGGCCCTGGTAGACGGTCCCGTTGATGGCACCTGGCTGTTCACCGGCCTGGATCTGGGAGATGAAGTCGACGAGGGTGGGGAGATCGATCGCCCCAGCCACCCTTCCGACGATCACCCCGTCGCCGTCGATGAAGAACGTCTCGGGGAGCCCGAAGACCCCGAACTCGATTCCTGCCCTGCTGTCGGGGTCCTCGACGATGAACTGGTGCTCCGAGCGGCCGTAGGTATCGAGGAACTCGAACCTGCGATCTCCCGGGTCCTCGTGGTTGATCGCCACGAAGCGCACGCCCTTGCCCGCGTAGAGGTCGGCGGCGGCGACGAACACCGGGTGCTCCTCCCGGCAGGGTGTACACCAGGATGCCCAGAAGTTCGCGACGACGATCTCGCCGGGGAAGTCGGTGAGGCGTACCTCCCCTTCGGATTCCAGCAGGGGCAGCGCCATGCTCGGGGCCTCGGTACCGATGAGCGGGGAGGCAGGGACCGTCTCGCTGAGGCCGATTCGGCCCGCGAGGAAGCCGCCGAACACCACGACCAGCGCAATCCCCACCCACGGGACCCAGCGTTTCACGCGCCCGCCTCGTCGAGGATGCGCTCGATCTCCTTCAATGCCTCCTCGGGCACCGTCGGATCCGCGGCGAGATCCTCGAGGAAGGGGATCGCCTCGCCCTGGCGGCCATCCTCGATGAGGAGGATCGAGTAGAACCATTTCGCTTCCGAGTTGCTCGGCAGGGCGTCGATGGCCTGCAGGTATGCGGCTTCGGCGGACGTGGCCTCGCCGTTCACGAAGAGGATCCAGCCGATTCGACCGAGTGCCTCGCTCGCCTCCACGGGCGAGGGATCGTTCTCGAGCACTGTTTGGAAGTGTCCTACGGCGGCTGTGAAGTTCTGCTCTTCGAAGTAGCGACGGGCGAGGGCCAGGCGCATGCGATTGGCTTCGGGGATATCGGCGAATTGCTCGAGCACAGCCTCCATTTCCTCGTCCGAAACCTCGGACAGGTCGCGTCCCGTAGGGGCTTCGAGGTTGCCGCTCACCGGCGATCCCTCGGCGCGGGGTTCGACGAACGTGCCGATGCCGAATGCGAGTCCGGTGAGCACGATGGCGGCGCCCCCGATCGTGATCACAGCGCGCAGTGGTGTCGGGCCCGACACCGGGGCCATGTCCTCGGTGGGCGTGCCCCGGCGAGTGGTCTTGCGCCCGAACGCAAGCCACGCGCCTACGGCGACCGTCGTCAGTGGGACGGCCCAGAGGAGGTATCCCCCGAGGTCGAGCGGCGGTTCGAGGATGATGTCGGGCCCGTAGCGGGCTGCGAACCAGTCGAGGATCTCCTGCTCGGAGCGCCCGGCATCGATCTGGTCCGCAACCACCTCCATCATCTCCCGGGCCGTCTGGGTCTGTGACGCGGCGATCGACTCTCCCGCACACTTCGGGCAGGCGATCTTGTCCCCGACCGCCTCGGCGTCGAGGGTTCCCGCAGGGCTCGTGAGGAGTGCCCACGCGAGGATCAGCGCAGCTCCCGCGGCGACTGCGGGGCGGAGCCATCTGCTCATGACCGCACCGGGAGCTCGTCGCGTGCACGTCTGCGCCCTGAGAGAGACCACAGGCCCCCTCCGGCGATCACGAATCCTCCGAGCCACACCATCCACTGCAATGGGAAGACGTGGACGTCGATCAGCGCGCGGTTCTGGTCCACAGCCCGGAGCGAGACGTACAGGTCCTCGTCGATGCCCGAATGGACGGCCGGCGTGGGGACCGCTTGCACGCGGTAGTCGTTGATGGCGGGACGGAGGATGTCCACGCTGCGACCATTCCTGCGCAGTTCGATGGTGGCTCCGACGATGGACCGACGGGGCTCCGTCTCGGCGAAACCGGTGCGGAACTCGAGCTCGTACCCGAACACCTCCACCGGCTGGTTGCGGGGGAGGGTGAGTTCTCGCTGTTGCATCGCCAGTCCCGCCGACCCGGCAATGCCCACAGCGAGGATGGCAACTCCGATGTGGGAGAGCATGCCGCCCCAGTACCCGCGGTCGCGGCGGACGATGCCGAGGACGGCGGCCCAGCGGGTCTCGCCCTTGGTGACCCTCGCCCGGGCGAGGCGGAACAGCTCTGCGACGGGCGTCGCTGCGGTGAACGAGGCGAGGAGGATCGCAAGGAGCGCGCCCCGAGAGCGAACGCCGCCGAGTGCGGCGAGCGCACCGATGACGAGGGCAACCTGGGCAGGGACGACGAGGCGGCGAGCCACCGTGGTCCACGAGGCCCGCTTCCACGGCGTCACGGGACCCATGCCCATCACCAGGAGCAGCGCGAAGGCGAGCGGGATGCTCGTTGCGTCGAAGAAGCCCCGTCCCACGCCCACGGTCCGGGTGGCGAAGGCCTCCACGAGGATCGGATAGACGGTGCCGATGAGCACCGTGGCCCCCCAGGCCGACAGGAGGATGTTGTTGATGAGCATCGCTCCCTCACGGGAGAGCGGTGAACCCACTCGACCGCCTTCGGTCACGAGGTGGGCGCGGGTGGCGAAGAGTCCGAGGCCCACCACGACGATGATGAGGAAGAAGGCGAGCAGTGCCGGGCTGACCCCCGACTGGGTGAACGAGTGCACTGAGGTGATGACGCCCGACCTGGTGAGGAAGGTGCCGAGAATCGTGAGGGCGAACGTAGCGATCACGAGCAGGTAGTTCCATGACTCGAGGGCACCTTTGCGCACCTGTACGGTCGAGGAGTGGATGAAGGCCGTTGCGGTGATCCAGGGGAGCAGCGAGGCGTTCTCCACCGGGTCCCATCCCCAGTACCCACCCCACCCGAGCACCTCGTATGACCACCAGCCACCGAGGAGGATGCCGATCGTGAGGAAGGACCACGCGAGGAGCGTGAGTCGCTTCGTCCGGGTCACCCAGGCGGTACCGGGGGTGCCGAGCACGAGGCTGCCGAGTGCGTAGGCGAACGGTGCGGTGAGACCCACGTACCCCAGGTAGAGCATCGGTGGGTGGATGGCCATGAGGATGTGGTTCTGTAGGAGTGGATTGGGTCCGCGCCCCTCGGGGGGCGAGTCGGGAGTGACGAGTGGCCACCACGAGGAGTCGGTACATCCGATGGCCGCGGCGTCGACGCAGGTGTGGAAGGGATTCGCCACACTTGCCATGAGCCCGAAGAAGAACAGGGAGACGGTGCCGAGGATCGCGAGGGCGATGCCGTCGAGCCGATCGAGACGTCCGCGACGGCTCCAGAGAACCCACCAGGTGGTGAGGGCGAGTACGAGGCCCCACAACACGATGGAGCCCTCCAGCGCTCCCCATGCAGAGGCGATCTTGAAACCGATCGGCGTGGTGGAAGCCGAGTGGTTCGCGACGTACTCCACCGAGAAGTCGTCGGCGAGGAGTGCCATGACCAGGGCGGCCATCGCGAGCGTGGCGCCCCCCACGAGCAAGGCGACGGGCCGGGCGAGCGACTCGGCGTCGGCATCCCGACGGATTCCCCCCCAGGTGAGCCATGCTGCACCGGCGGCCCCTATGAGGACGCCGAGGAGGCCGAGGAACGCGATCATCCTTCGTTCTCGTCCTCTGGAGCGCTGTAGTCCTCCTCGTGGCGGAGGATGATCGACGTGGCGATGAAGCGTCCGTTGTCGAAGGAGCCGTCGAGGAGCACGGGGATGTCCTCACCGAACAACTGGGGCGGCGAAGCGCTCGTCTCCACCGGGATGATCTGCGCGAAGTCCGTGACTGAGAAGGTGAGACGGTCGCCGTCGGACACGACGGAGCCCGGGACGATCCACCCCCCGAGTCGGAACTCCTCACCGTCGGGGAGGTCGGTGCGCTGTTCCAGCGCCTCGCGCGGCTCGAGGTAGAGCACGGCATTGTCGGCGAGCATCTGTGAGAAGAGCACTCCGAGGAGGGCGAGGGCGGCGACCACGCTCACGATGAGAAAGGCTGCCCGGCCCGGTCGGCGGGTCGTGTCCTCGGTCATCGGTCGAGTCGACGCCAGCGGGCGACGAGCCATGTGGCGTATCCGATGACGAACCCGTAGGTCGCCACGTAGGCGAAGGTGATCCATCCCTCAGCCACGGATGCCTCCCAGGTCGGGGTCCTCGACGATCGATGCGGAGAGGCGCTCCTGCTCGGGCGTACGGGCCTCCTCGGCGATGCCGAGCCGGGTCCGACTCACGAGAAATGCCAGGTAGAGGATCGTGAAGGCAAGGAGGTTCACCAGGAAGGCGGCCACCATCTCGCCTCCCATCGATGTGCCCTGCGGGGTGATCGTCATGCCTTGGTGAAGTGTTCGGAACAACTCGACCGAGAAGTACACGGCCGGCACGAGGAGGAAGGCCAGGGAGCCCAGCACCGCCGAACGGGTCGCCCGTACCCGGGGATCCGGGATGGAGCGCCGCAGGGCCAGGTAGGCGAGGTAGACGAAGAACATGACCGCCGTCGAGACGAGGCGGGCGTCGCCCCAATCCCACGCCACCCCCCACACGGGTTTCCCCCAGATCATGCCGGTGACGATGGCGAGGCCGGTGAAGAACACCCCGATTTCGGCCGAGGCCGCTGCGACGTGATCGGCCAAGGGGCGCTTGGCGATGAGCCAGATGAGCGAACCGACGAGGGTGACGCCGAAGGCGAGGAAGGCGAGCCACGCCGAGGGGACGTGCACGTGGAAGACCCGGGCGAACTCCCCTTGCACCGCGTCGGGTGGCGTGGACATCGCGAGCCAGAATCCGTAGCCGAGTGCCACCACCGACAGTGCGGTGAGGATACGTTGCAGCACCTTCACGCTGACTCCTCGAGGGGACGGGAACTGAGCACTCCTGCCACGGCCAGCGCCACGTTGACGAGGCCGAGCAGGGCGACGGGGGAGAGGATACTGCCGCCCTCGATCAACCGACGGGTGGCGATCGACGCTCCCACGAGGAGCGGGAAGCTCAGCGAAGCGGTGAGGAGTGGGGCGAGTGCGGGAGCTGAGCCGAGCCCGCCGACGAGGCTCCCCGCAATGGTCCCGATCATGCCGAGGCCGAGGGCGGCGAGCGCGCCGACGCCGGCGAGGGCCCACCACGACGAGGGGCTCGGCGGGCCGAAAAGGGCAAGGACGAGCGGGGTCATGGCAACTTCGAAGCCGATGAGCAGGGTCGTCGATGCGGCAGATCGGCCGACGAAGACCGACGCGGGATCACCGACCAGGAGCGAGACCATGTCGGCCTCCGCCGGGGAGGCCGACGCCGAGCGTCGGAAGGTGACGAACATCCCAAAGAGCAGCACGACGATCCAGGCGAGGCCGAATCCCACCTCGGCGAGGATGGCGCGCGAGGTGTCCATCGCCACCGGGGAGAGGAAGACCGCAAGCGCCCCGTAGGGGAGCACCACCCACACGAGGTCGCCGGATCGGCCTTCGGCCAGGAGGTCGCGGCGTGCCACGGCGAGCGCTTGGCGCCAGAACGTCATGATGCTGACTCGAGGGGGAGGTGGCGCGCGACGGCCGATGCGGCCCGATCGGGGTCGTGGGTCACGACAACCGCAGCGCCGCCTCGATCGGTGGTGCGGTCGATGAGTGCTTCGATGATCCCCGTTGCGCCTGCGTCGAGGCCTGCCCAGGGCTCGTCGAGGAGGAGCAGGGTCGGCTCGGTGAGCAGCATCCGGGCGAGGTCCACCCTTCGGGCCATTCCCTGTGACGCTGCGCCTGCGCGGAGGTCGCCGGCTCTGCCGAGTCCCACGAGCGACAACGCGTCGGCGATCCGACCCGTGCTCTGCCCTCCGAGTCGGGCGACGAACGCGAGGTTCTCCTCGAGTGTGAGGTGGGGTGAGAGGGGCGGGATGTGGCCGACGAAGCCTATGCGGGGGCGCACCGACCTGATCCCGGGACCGAGGGCGTCGGCGCCAAGCACGGTGAGCTGCCCGGCCGCCGGACGGAGGAGGGTGGCCAGACACCGGAGCAGTGAGGTCTTGCCAACTCCGTTCGGTCCACTTACCCCGAGCGACTCGCCGGCGCCGACGGCGAACGAGAGGCCATCGAGGACGGTGCGGTCCCCCCGGTCGACACGCAGGTCCAAGGCCTCGACGAGCATCAGGTGAGGGTAGATGCCCCACCGGGCTCACTATCTACGCACCTATGCAGCATCAATAGACTCGTGGTGCCGGCAAGAAGGGTGGCAATGCTGTTCGATGTCCTCCGGGCCAAGGGCCATGAAGAGATCCACGTGTTCACCGACCAGCCCACCGGGCTGAGGACAGTGATCGCGATCCACTCGACACGCCTCGGGCCAGCCCTCGGAGGGACACGCTTCTACGACTACCCCACGGAGGAAGCGGCGTTCAACGACGTCCTCCGGCTGTCGGAGGGCATGAGCTACAAGGCAGCGATGGCGCGCCTCCCCCTGGGCGGGGGGAAGGCGATCATCATCGGCGACCCGTCGACCAAGACCCCGGACCTCCTTCGTGCCTACGCCCGAAGGGTCGACCTGCTCGCCGGGCGCTACATCACCGCCGAGGACATGAACATCACCAGTGCCGACGCCGATGTCATGGCCGAGATCACCCCCTACGTGGTCGGGACCACCGCAGGCGCGGGGGATCCAGGGAAATGGACGGCGCTCGGCGTCCTCGAATCCATGCGGTCGGCGCTCGCAACGCTGGGCAAGTCGGTCGGGGAGTCGTCGGTGCTCGTGAGCGGACTCGGATCGGTTGGGATGGCCCTCTGCGGACTCCTCGAGGAAGAGGGTGCGACCGTGTACGGAACGGACCTGCGCGACGCCGCGGTGGAGAAGGCCGTTGCGGACTTCGGGGTCATCCCGCTGCCGCTCGGCTCGGCGATCCTCCAAGCCGTGGATGTGTACTCGCCATGTGCCATCGGCGCCGTACTCAACGAGTCCACCATCCCGCAGCTGAGCTGCCGGGTGGTGGTCGGCTCGGCGAACAACCAGCTCGCCTCCGAGGACGATGCGGTGCGGCTGGCTCGGAGGGGGATCCTCTACGTCCCCGACTTCATCGCCAACGCCGGCGGCCTCATCGACGTGGTCGACGAACTCGACGGCGAGGTCGACCCTGACCGGGTGCATCGCCGGGTGATGGGCATCGGCGACACGGTCGCCGAGCTCCTCGAACGGTCGACCCGGAACGGGATCCTCCCCCAAGCGATGGCCATCCACATTGCGCAGGAGCGGGTCGCCTCGGGGACGATCCCCGCGTCCCTGTGATCCGGGACTTCCTACCCGACGACGTCGATGCGGTCGTCGAGGTGTGGAGGGCGGCGAGTGAGATCGGCCATCCGTTTCTCGATGTCGATCTCCTCGAGCGCGAAGCAGCGATGCTGCGAGACGCCTATCTGGTGCGTGCCGCGACCCGAGTGGTCGACGTCGACGGCCGGGTAGTTGGCTTCATCTCGATGATCGGCCACGACATCGGGGGCCTCTTCGTGGATCCTGGTCTCCGCCGCAGGGGCCCGGGGCGGGCCCCCGTCGAGGACGTACGGGGCCTCGGCTCGCTCGAAGTCGAGGTGTGTGCCCGCAACGAGGTGGGGCGGCTGTTCTACGAGGGCTACGGCTTCACCGGGTTCGAGTCGTTGATCCATGAGGAGACTGGTGAGGTCGCCCTCCGGATGGCGCTCGGGTAGCACCCCGGTCCTTGACGGCCATCGAGATCGCGGTGGCGATGCCGAAGAGCAGCAGCGCGATCGACGAGACGAGTTCCCAGTCGGTCTCGACAATCGAGGGGAAGAAGACCTCGAACCCGTCCTCCCAGTTCTGAATCCCGTGGAAGAGCAGCACGGGCACGAGTGATCCGCCGCTGCCTTCGAACAGCCAGGTGAACACGAACGACAGGGTGATCGCAAGAAGGAAGAACGCCATGTTCGACAGGAGGTCTCGTGACATGAGGACCGGAAGGTGCCAGGCCCACCACACCACGCCGATCACAAGGCTCGTCCGCGTGATCGAGAACCGCTCGCGCAGGTGGGGGACTGCGAATCCCCTCAGGCCGAGCTCCTCGCCCATTGCCCCCCTGAGGAGGAGGGAGACAAGCACTCCTGAACCGAGGCTGAAGAGTGCGGTTGAGATCGCGCTACCGGAGAGATCGGGGTCCCCGTCGTTCGCGAGGAGCGCGGCGAGGAGGTAGGTCGCCACGGGAAGGAGCCCGAGGAGGTACCACTTCGTTGAGATCCTGAACCGGACGAGCCGGCCGAGCAATCCCTTGAGGCCTTCTCGACCCGCCGTGAGGCCGACCACGATGACGCCCGCGATCGAGAAGGCGAAGTCCTGGACGCGGGTGATGAGGTAGAGCAACCAGTCGGGGAGGGGGGCGTCGACGCCGCTGAGGTCCCAGGCCTCGATGCGGGACAAGAACCCTGCAGCATCGAGGCCTGTGTCGCTCGCAAGGGCGACGAGGAGGAACCAAGACCCCCAGCCGATGAGATAGGCGATGGCGACGAAGGTGGTGAAGGGACGGGATCGCGCGGCGCGCATCATCGCGCGAGGGCCCGAACAGCGCCGATGAGTGCGGCTTCCTCCTGCGCGATCCCCTCGGACAGCCTCGCAGCGAGCACTGGGAGCCGCCACGGGGCGAGGCGGGTCCGATCGAGCCCGGTGGCTGCTTCGTACGCCCACTGGTACCGGTGCCGGAAGCGATCAACGATGAACCGGGCGCCGAACCGCTGCATGTCGGGCGGAACCGATGGGAGGGAGAGCATCCACAGCGAGCGCACGATGTCGGGCTCGACCGGCCCCCGGGAGGCGTCCACCCAGTCGATCGCAACGTCCCGGGCGCCGTCCATGAGCACGTTGCCGGGGTGGAAGTCGCCGTGGAGGAGGCGGTCGCCGTCTTCGAGGACCCGGAGTCGGTGCTTGGCGCGCTCCCGGGTGGTGAAGTCGAGGCCCGACGCGGCGTCGATGCGTTCGGCAAGGCGTTCCTTCACCGAGGGGAGGTCGGGGGCGGCAGCGGAATGGATGGACGCGTGGAGGCGGGCGAGCCGATCGGCGAGTGGCGTCGAGCGGAGAGGCGAGGCGCCGATCCGATCCAACATCTCCACCCCATCAACCTTCTCGAACACGAGTGCCGGTCGTCCGGCCATGTCGATGACCTCGAGTAGGGCGGGCGCGGGTGCTCCGGACGCCTCGACCAAGCGATGGATGTGGGCCTCCCCCTCGGCCCCGAACCCCGGGAGCATCACCTTGGCCACTCGGCCGTCGCCGAGGTCGTGGACCTCGGCGGTTCGGCCGGTGGCGAGAGGCGTTCCTTCGAACATGGGTCGGGGATGGTATCCCAGCGTCGTCACGCTGCGACGAGGGCTGCGCCCACCGTGACGGCCATTGCCTCTTCGATCGGGGTGCGTGCGTACGGGCCGAAGTGCGCCTCGAATGCGCTGGAGTCGATCACCCAATCGCGGGCGAACTGCTGGGCCCAGATCTCCGGCACCTCTCGGACGTCCTTGTCGATGAGTCCCAACACTCGGGGCATGAACATGGGCATCGCCTTCGTGCGGGCGGGGGCAGGGAGGTGATCATTCACGAGGCTGAGCCACTCCTTTCCGGTGCGGGCTTCGTGGGCGGGGAGGTGCCACGTCCGACCCGCGGTGCCCGGGTCCTCGCCGACCATCGCGACAGCGCGCATCGTGTCAGGGAGGTAGTTCACCGAGTGGACGGCATCGAGCGTGAGCGGCCAGTACATGGTCTTGCGCTTCGTGCCGTTCTCGACGGCGAGGTTCGTGAGGAGCGAGTTGGGTGCGTCGGGTCCGAAGAAGTCGGATGCACGCACGATCGTGACCGACATGTCTCCCGAGGCATGGGTCGTCATGAGGCGATCATGGATGCCCTTGCGGAGTGTGCCCTTCCTGGTGACCGGGGCGAGTGGGGTCGTCTCCGAAATCGGTCCGTCGGTGGGCGCATACATGTAGAGGTTGTCGACGAACACGAGTCGGGCGTCGGCCTGGGAGAGCGCACCGAGCACCGAATCGAGGAGTGGGGTGAAGGCCGTCGCCCATCGGGCGTAACTGGGTTGGGCAGCGAGGTACACGACATCGGAGCCCTCGATCGCGGTCCGGGTGGCGTTCGGATCGTTGAGATCGGCCTCGCGATACGTCACGCCGTGTACCGGGAGGAGTGGTCCCGAACGGGTGACGCCGATCACCTCGTGGCCGCGGTTGGCGAGGGCGCGGGTGAGGGCGAGGCCGGCGGACCCGTTGGCTCCGAGGACGGTGTGGGTGGTCATGGCGAACTCCTCGCTCGATGAAGGGGTGAACAGTGTTCGCACATCGTAACGCAAACGGTGTTCGTAACGCAAACGGTGTTTGCTACCTGGGGCGTGGGTTGGCATCCTGTGCTCATGTCCCGACGAGAAGCCGCCCGAGAGGCAACCCAACAGGCAATCGCCGCCGCCGCGCGAGAGGAGCTTCGCGAGGTAGGCCCTCGTGATCTCTCGCTTCGCAACGTGGCGAGGCGAGTCGGACTCAGTCCCGCTGGGCTCTACCGATATGTGGATGGGCGTGATGGGCTCCTCACTGGACTCATCACTGAGTCCCTCCTCGAGCTCGCCGCTGCCGTCACCAAGGCGGTGGAGGAGGAAGAAGACGCTGCGGAGCGGGTCTTCGCGGGGTTCATGGCCTACCGAGACTGGTCCGTGGCGAATCCGGACGAGTTCAACCTGTGTTTCGGCGAGCCGCTTCCTGACTACGCCGCGCCGCAGGGTGGCCCCACCACCGAGGCCTTCCAAGCCGCGTTCGCTCCATTGCTCGGAGCGCTCGTCGATGCAGAGCAACGAGGCCTTGTGCTTCCTCCTGACCTTCCACCGGGATTGGGCCCGCTCGAGGGGATCAGGGAGGTGATGATCCCGGGTGCGCCTGTGGGCCTTGTTGCCCTTGCGTTCGAGAGTTGGGCGAGGGTCCACGGGATCACCGCCCTCGAGGTGAACGACCATCTCTCGTATTTGGGGTTCGACACCCGGCCCCTCGCTGCGTTCCAGGTGCGGCGTATGGTCACCCACCTCATGGCTCCCGATACGCTCCGGGAATGACCACGCCATCCATCGAAGTGCGACGACTTCCCGACCGCGGTCGCTACGACGAGGAGACGATTCACGCGATCCTTGACGCGGGTCTCGTGGGGCACGTCGGTCTCGTCGAGGATGGGCACCCGATCGTGATTCCCGTGGCCTACGCACGCGACGGCGACTCGGTCCTCATCCACGGTTCTCCTGCGTCGCGGATGCTGCGCACGTTCAAGAAGGGCGCTCCGGCGTGCCTCACCGTCACCCACCTCGACGGATTGGTGCTCGCCCGCTCGGCCTTCCACCACTCCATGAACTACCGATCGGTGATCCTGTTCGGCGAGATGGAGGAGATCGGGGACCCCGAGGAGAAGATGGCCGCACTCGACCGCATCACCGAGGCACTCGTCCCCGGCAGATCGCAGGCCTTGCGACCGATGACCGAGAAGGAGGTCCGGGGCACGACCGTGCTGCGCATGTGTATCGAGGCCGCCTCGGCGAAGGTACGTACCGGTGGTCCCGTCGCCGACGAGGGGGATGTCGAGCTTCCGATCTGGGCCGGCGTGCTCCCTCGCTCCGATGCGTGGGGCCCAGCAGTCCCCGCCGCCGACCTCCCCGGGGGTGTCGTAGTGCCCGACCACGTGACAGAGCGGTTGTGAACACACGGGTCGTCGTCACCGGCAGTGGTACGCCCATCCCCTCGGCCCAGCGCGCCGGCCCGGGGGTGTTGGTCACCACAGGCGATGGTGCGATCCAGTTCGATGCCGGGCGCTCCACCGTCCAGCGCCTCGCCGCGGCCGGGTCGTGGCCCAACGACCTCGACGGCGTGTGCCTCACCCACCACCATTCGGACCACGTGGGTGGGCTTGCCGACCTCGTGCTGACCCGGTGGGTGGTCCAGAGGGGGAAGCCGGCTAAACCCCTGCCGATCGCCTTCCCGGAGGGGCCGCTCACCGACTTCATCGACGGCCTCCTCGACCCCTGGTCGGACGATCTCGACGTGCGTGCAGCCCACTCAGGCCATCCTCAACATCCCGGCGTCGATGCTCGACCGTTCCCGCCCACGGGAGGGCCGGCGTTGTCCGCGGGCGGAATCGACGTGGAGGCGTTCGCCGTATGTCATGAGCCGGTCGCCTCGGCGGTCGGCTACCGCGTGACCACCGCCGATGGGGTGGTCGCGATCACCGGCGACACGAGGGTCTGCGACCGCCTTGACCCGCTCTGTGCCGGTGCCGATGTCGTCGTCGCCGAGGCGATGCGCTTTGCGCCCATCGAGGCACTGCCCGCCGAACGTCGCTTCATCCTCGACTACCACATCGACACCCGGCTCCTCGGGGCGAGGGCGGTGGAGTGGGGCACGGGAACGCTCGTCCTCACCCACCTCATCCCCGAGCCGATCACCGCCGATGACGTCGCTGCCTACGAGCGCGACATCCGAGCGGGTGGCTATTCGGCCGAGGTCATCGTCGCAGACGACCTGGCCGAGGTGATGCTCGGCTGACCTATGCGGGTTGGCCGAGGAACAACGTCTGGTTCGCCCGGCCCGTGGTCACCCGATGGGGTCCTCGTCGGTCGTCTGCTCCCACACCCGCTTCGTCTTGCCGAGTTCGTTGCGGGGGAGTGCGCCGGGTCGGAGGATCTCGATGTTCACGCGGAGGCGAACGACCTCCATGAGCTTCGCCTGGAGTCGGTGGGCGATCGAGTCGGCGTGGGCGAGGTCGGCTTCGTCCCGCACTTCGACGCGGGCATTGAGCTCGGGGAGCGTTCCCCGCTTGTCGACGATGAGGTAGAAGTGCCCACCCAGGGCCGGGTCCTCGAGGATCACCGACTCGATAGTGGTCGGGTACACGTTGATACCCCTGATGATGAGCATGTCATCGGCCCGACCCGCGAGGCGATCGATGCGCCGCAGGGTCCGGCCGCAGGCGCACGGCTCGGGATTGAACCGAGTGATGTCCCGGGTCCGGTACCGGATCACCGGCTGGGCCTCCTTCGAGAGGCTCGTGAGCACGAGTTCACCCTGCTCGCCCTCCGGGACCGGGTCGCCGGTGTCGGGGTCGACGATCTCGGGGTAGAAGTGGTCCTCGAAGACATGGAGGCTTCCCTTGCCCTCGACGCACTCAGCCGCAACGCCGGGGCCGATCACCTCTGAGAGGCCATAGATGTCGCACGCGTTGTAGTCGCCGCCCCAGAGGTCTTCGATCTTCTCCCGGAGTTCGTTCGTCCACGGTTCGGCGCCGTGCACGCCCCACCGGAGGTTGATGCGGTCCTTCACCCCCTCGGCGATGGCTCGCTCGGCGAGGATCACCGCGAACGACGGCGTGGCGCACAGGCCAGTCACCCCCAGGTCTGCCATGAGGTGGACCTGGAAGCCCGGGTTGCCACCGGACGCAGGGATCGCGGTGGCGCCGAGGGCCTCGACGCCGTAGTGGAGCCCGAGGCCGCCGGTGAAGAGCCCGTAGCCGTACGCCACCTGCACGATGTCCTCCCGGGTGGCGCCGGCGAGCGACATTGCGCGAGCGTTCACCTCGCCGAACACTGCGATGTCACCGGCGCTGTAGGCGACGATGGTGGGTTTCCCGGAGGTGCCCGAGGAGGCGTGGACCCGGACGACCCGCTCCATCGGGACGGCGACCATGGCCGTCGGGTATGCCTCCCGGAACTCCTTCTTCTCGGTGAAGGGGAGCGCATGGATGTCGGCCACCGAGGCGACGTTGGGGACCCCGTCGAGCTTCGCCTGCCAATAGGGGGTCGAGCTCGCCCGGAGGTGTCCGAGCGTCGCTGCCAGCCGTGCCGACTGCAGGTTCCTGAGTGCCTCGCGCTCGATGCGGTCCTGTGGGTACATCGTCACCTCCGAGACACGAGCCTATCGATGGCCGCCCTACGATCGCCCCATGCATCGCACCCTCGGCATCGTGGTGATGGCAGTCGCAGTGCTCACTGCCGCCGCCGGCGTGTTGGGCGCCGTGCTCGGTCTCCGGCTCGTGGCTGCCGAGCGCGAGGCGGCCACCGAACAGCTCGACCTCATCGAAGCTGCGCTCGTTGCGACGAACGCAGCCGTCGAGGTCGCCGGGGAGTCGGCAGACGAGATCGGATCGGCGCTCGACGGCGTCGCCACGACGGTGCTCATCACGGGCGGTGCGCTCGAAGCCACCAGTGAACTCCTCGATGGGGTCGCAGAACTCGTCGGTGAGGACCTGCCGGGAACCGTCGAGTCGTTCCGAACGGCCATGCCCGGCCTCATCGCGACGGCGTCGACCGTGGACGCCACGCTCCGGGCGATCGACTTCCTCACGATCGACGACTACGACCCGGCGGTGCCCCTCGACGATGCCATCGCGTCGCTGGACGAGAGCGTCACCGGGCTCCCCGACGACCTCCGCGATCAGGCGCTTCTCCTCCGCCAGGCGAACGGGACACTCGTGGGCGTCGCTCAGCGAATGGACGAGACGGCCAGCGACGTGGTTGCCCTGCGGGCCTCGTTGAACCGTGTGGAGCGCGTCATGGAAGTGCACGCGGCGACGACGGGAGCCGCACTCGAGGACCTCGATGACATCAGGGCGAGCCTCGCGTCGGACTTCGAGGTCGCTCGGCTGCTCGCCATCGTCCTGGGGGTGGCGGTCGCCACCTCCCAGGTGGGCTCACTCGTGTTCGGCTGGTGGCTCCTCGACGGAGCCATCCAACGGCGTCCTCTTCGCAAGGAGGAGACCAATCAGCCCCAGGCTGACCCCGACTGAGTAGGGGACGACGAGGCCGTCGCCGAGGTGGAGTCGGAGCGGTTCAGTGGCGAGGCGGATCCCCGCCACTGCAGTGAGGGCCAGTGCCGCCACGGCTCCTGGTGGGGCGTGCCTGGTCCGGAGGAGCAGGGAGGCGACCAGTGTAAGGCCCAGCGCCGCGTACACCTCGACGGGATGGCGTCCGACGCCTGCCGATGACTCGATCGCCCACGGGAGCGCGGTCTCGGTGCCGGCGCAGGAGCCGGTGACCGCGCAGCCCGCGTGCCATGCGGCGAGGCCCGTCAGTGCGGGGACGGCGAGGGCATCGAGTGCTCGCGCCGGCGAGGACCTCGTCCACCACAGGAGCGCGCCGAACGCTCCGAGGGAAGCCCCAACCGTGTCGACGCCCCCTCGGATGAAGATCACGTCGAGTGGGTTGCTGATCGGGTTCGTGCCACCGGCGACCATCGCCCAGAGGCGCCCCGCCAGCAGGCCGACCATCGCGGCGCCGAGGATGGTGTCCCAAGGCCTGGCTGCGCGCTCGGAGATCGCCCCCGTGCGATCGAGCGCCCGGACGGTGAGCCACGCGGTGCCCATCGCGAGGAGGGCCCTTCCGAGGAGGGTGAATTCCATCAGGAGGCTGCGAGGAGGTCTTCGATCCCCTCGACCAGCGACTGTTCGTCGAGGATGCCGTTGTGGAGCTCGAAGATTTCGCCGTCGGGGGTCAGGTAGTAGGTCAGGGGGACTCCGAGGCCTCCCCACGCGTTGGGGACGTCACGGCGCGGGTCGAAGAAGTGGATGAAGTCGAGGTCGAACTCCGCGATGAAGGCGGCGGCGTTCTCCTGTGTGTCCTGCACGTCCACCCCGATGAAGAGCACTTCGTCGCCGTACTGCAGCCACGCTTCCCGGAGCAGCGGGGCCTCGGATCGGCATGGACCGCACCACGACGCCCACACGTTGACGACGGCGGGGCGCCCATCATCACGGACGTACTGTGAGATGTCCTCCGGGGAGGCGGTCGGGAGTTCCCCTTCGGCGGGGGCGTCGCGTGCGGTGTCAGAGCACGCCGCAGCGACGAGGGCGAGCACGAGGACGATGAGGAGTCGGAGTCGCATGTTGGCCCGAACGCTAGGAGTGTCGGGAATATTGCTCGATAGGCTCGGCGGATGGAGCGCTATCCCACCCCTGACCTCGACAGCCTCCCGGACGACATCCGGGCCCAGATCGATGCGGTGGCCGAGAAGGCCGGGTTCATCCCCAACGTCTTCCTCGGCATGGCTCGGCGGCCGGCCGAGTTCCGGGCGTTCTTCGCCTACTACGACGCGCTCATGGAGCGGGAGGGGAACCTCACGAAGGCGGAGAAGGAGATGGTCGTGGTGGCGACCTCGGCAACGAACGACTGCCTCTACTGCGTCGTCAGCCATGGTGCGTTCCTTCGCATCTACGCCAAGTCGCCTCTCCTCGGCGACCAAATAGCGATCAACTACCGGAAGGCGCCGATCACCGACCGACAGAAGGCAATGCTCGACTTCGCCACCAAGGTCGCGCAGCGATCCCAGGAGGTGACCGACGACGACTTCGCGGTGCTCCATGCCCATGGGTTCGACGACGAGGACGTCTGGGACATCACGGCCATCACGGGCCTCTTCGCCCTCTCGAACCGCATGGCGAATGTGGCGAACATGGAACCGAACGACGAGTTCTAC